>JAPSKP010000005.1 GCA_031181585.1 Lysinibacillus sp. | reverse complement strand
CGTAGGTATTGTTTTTATGGAGAAGAAAAGGAAAAAAGAGTAGATAAGTTTTGGTCGTATCCTGCTGTCAGAATAACTCTGGCAACAAGATGCGGCCTTTCTTTTCTACTAGCTCGCTGAAAAAATTAAAAGCTGTGGACTTATTGTCCACAGCTCCAAAGTGAAAACAAAGTCGTTTTTGGACTTTGTTTTCACGTTTCTTCAGCTAGTTATACATAAAGTAACGTTTTATTCAGCCTGTCTTGAAAACGCTTGCCAGGCAAGCAACGATGGATGAAAGCGTTTTTCACCAGGCTGAAGCTGTGGACTTATTTTCCGCAGCTCCCCGTTAATCCTCTAAAGAAGTAAGGATAATTGGTTTATCTTTTGTCACGATAATAGAATGTTCGATTTGAGCAACCAATGATTTATCTGGCGTAATAAATGTCCAGCCATCGCCGGCTTCTACAATATGTTCTGCCTTTGCTGAAATGAATGGCTCGACTGCCAGCACCATGCCCTCTTTCATAATTGTTGTATCCCATGCATCATAATAGTTTAAAATGTGATCTGGCGATTCATGCAGAGAACGTCCTAAGCCATGTCCTGTCAGGTTCATAATAACTGTTAAACCATGATCACGTGCCTCGCGCTCAACCGCTTTCCCGATTTGATTCAGCTTGGAACCTGCTTTGACTTTTGTCATTGCACGTTCAAATGAAGACTTCGCTACCGCACAAAGCTTTTCTTTATCCTCAAAGCCTTCACCTACAACAAAGGAAATACCCGTATCTGCAAAATAGCCATTCCATGATCCGGATACATCGATGTTTACGAGATCGCCTTCTTGGATCACTTTATCACCTGGAATCCCGTGCGCCACTTCATGGTTTACTGAAATACATGTATAGCCTGGGAAGTCATATTCGCCCTTAGGACCTGATACAGCTTCTGCCTCCTCAAACATGCGGCCTGCAATTTCGTCAAGCTCGCGTGTTGTAACACCCGGCTTTGTCGCAGCTTTCATTGCTTCACGAATTTCAGCAACGATACGGCCGATTTTTTTAAATGCATCTAGCTCTTCCTGTGTTTTAACAATCATGCTCAAATTCCTCTCTTGATTAAAAATGTCCCTTCTTACTATATCATATGAACTTGAGCGTGACACAGCAGAGTTTCTCGACCAATTGTATAGAAAGCTGTAACTGCCTAGCCTTGCTTCAACAATTTCGGTGCAGCGGTAAATAATAGGCTCGCAACTATTGCTGTTAGGATAATAGCAGGAATCATGTATGTGCCGTTATAAATAATAGAGTAAATCCATTCATTTTGGTCTCCTGCGTATTCAGCAAAAAAGACTGCCCCTGCAACTGTATGTGCAGCATAACGAAGAAGCCCTCCAATAACTGTACCAAGCGTAATATAGAGAATAATTCTTGACTTCACTGAATTGCGTGCTGCTTCAAGCAACGGTTTTCTTACAACTGCGGCTAGTCCAACAACCGTGAAAGCAAGACCATAATCGAGAAGTCCCTGTACCCAATGGTAGATTTTTGGAGCAAACATCATTTGCAATATACCAATAAGTAATCCCGTTGTCAGACCAGCTCCCAGTCCCCAGCGAATGGCCATTAATACAATCGGCACCATAACGAAGCTGACCGATCCTCCCTGCGGCATACTGATAGTAAGAGTATCCAAAATAACGCCTACTCCTGCGAAGACAGCAATCTCCACAAGCATTAATAATCTCTTTTTATCCATTCTAATGTCCCCCTTAGATGTAGAACACAAGAAGGTGGAATAGAAAAAACGACCTCAGGACAGAGCCTGACGTCGTTTGAAGTCGGTTTCCATCCACATCCCTACGCAAGCTTTAACTTACAGGTTCTAAGAGTCAGTGCAGATTCCGTGCACAATCTCAGCCGACTTACTCGGCCCCCCTTGTGGTACATCTTAAATTTCCTTTATTGTACGAGAGTGTGTTACATTTTTCAAGTACTAAAAATTATGAAACTTCCACATATTTAATACGTAAAGATAACAAATGTGTAAATAAAAAGGGGTATGATTCAATGGATACTAACAAAGGATTAAGCGCTCTAAATTATTTCAGTGTGTTTTTCGCTCCGTTCATCGTTCCAATCATTGTTTATTTTGTGAGCTCGGATCCTGAGGTGAAACGTCATGCAATGCGTGCTTTATTATCTCACCTTATCCCAGTAGTACTTGGCGTTGTACTCTTTATTTTGATGTTTGTCGTAGGGGTATTCGGAGTACAGGGGAACGAGGAAACAATGTTTGTCTTTTGGATAATTTTCGTTCTTGGATATGGGGTTCTTTATCTAGCTATCACTATTTGGAATGTGGTGCAGGGAATAAAAGTTCTCCGCTAATAAGTTTATGTGAAAGGGTGTTTTGGGTACTTAAAAAAGTACCATACTAAACATCATCACCAAGGCTGAAGGAGGCTGACATACATGAAGATGAAAAATTTATTTAAAACAGCTGTTAAATGGGGTCCTGTTTTATATCCTGTCATCAAAAAGATTTTGGGTAATCGAAAGGCAAAGACTTCTATGGGGACACGACGTCGATAACTGGCCAGCGACATACAACAGTTTCGTCTAGAAGCCATTCTTACTGCTTTGATCCTTCCCTTAATGGACTACTCACAAGCTAAGCAAGAAGAGGTTGTCCAGAAAGTATAACTTTCTGGACAACCTTTTTTGTCATACATATCCTTCAAGAAAATAGCCAACAAACTTATAAATGCCTCTCAAAAGACATTTTAACAGCCTCTTTGTTTATCTTTACTTCAATATAATATTCGTACGGCTATGGCCTTCCTTTAACTTTTCTACTTCCAGAATAGCAGGCATTGCTTCTTTCAGCTCTGCTACATGGGAAATGACACCTACCATACGTCCAGATTTCTGCAGTTCAATTAACGTATCAATTGCACGCACTAATGATTCTTCATCAAGTGAACCAAACCCTTCATCGATGAACATCGTATCTATACGGACATTTCCTTGGAAGCTTTGGATGACATCTGCCATACCAAGCGCCAGGCAGAGCGAAGCATTAAATTTTTCCCCGCCGGATAACGTTTTTACGTCCCGGACTTGTCCAGTATAGCCATCATATACATCAAGGCTCAACCCGCTTTGCCGGCCATGGGATTCCTGGCGTTCTGAGCATTCCAACCTGAACTGTCCATTTGATAAATGATCCAGACGAATGTTAGCCGCTTCTGTAATTTGTTCAAGATACCCCATCTGTACATACCGCTCAAAAGAAATACGAGGTTCATTTTTCCCTCTAAGCACATCATACAGCTGAACAATCTCTCCAGAAATTTTCTCAAGCCGGTCGATTTCCTCTGCCGCCATAGCCAGTTTCTGTGTATAGTAATCGCACTGAACAGCATATTCTCTTGTCCTATTCAATATATTGAACGCTTCCTCATAGGCCGCTTTTAATTCTTGCAGCTGTTCGCGCATCATTTCTACATTTATTTGTTCCTTTCCTTCCAATGCTTTTTGCTCTGCCTCTATGTACTCCTTGAGTGCATGAGTATCTTTTATAAAATCCATATATTGCTGCTTTAGTGCAGCTATTTGTTCTTCTGTTCGCAACGCTGACTTAAAGGCTTCTTCATCTGTAAAATTTGCTTGGAACATAGCATTTTGCAATTTCACTTTTGTATCGGCAAGCTTATCAGCCAGTATTTGTTTTAATTCGGAAGTATGCTTGACTGCTTCCTGAGCTTTTACAAAATCAGTATGGACTTGTTCATAGTGCTGTTCCGCTTCCTTTAATGATTGCTGAAGGACAGCCAGTTTTCTCTTGGCTTCAGTATATGCTTCTTTTACCTGTGTAAGCGTTTCTAACCGTGCGGGAATAGTGCGCTGTTTTTCCTCTAAAGTTGCCTGTTGTTGAATGAACTCCTGCTTTTTCTGTTCATAATCCTTCCGCAGTACTTCAAGCTTTTCTTCACACTGGTCCAGAATGTGCTGTGTTTGCTTTACCTTAGATTTTAATATGGTAGATTCTTCACTTTTCTGATGCAAGACTTTGACTTCCGTAGATGCTTCCATATACTGCTCTTTATAATCTTCTGCGCAAGAGAGGTTCACCCCCATCGCAAGCAGCTCTTCCTGTTGATCTTGCAGCTGTACTTGTGATGCTTCCAATCTGCCGAATACAAGCGATTGCTGCTGTTGCGTGTGTACCACTGTCTCTTTGAGCTCCTGGAGGGCTGTTTTATCAATTGTTTCTTCTGCATGAATCTGAATATTCGGGTGCTCTGTGCTGCCACATACCGGACAAGCGTCTCCCGGTCTAAGTGCTATAGCTAACTCATAGGCTCGATTGTGAATCCATTTCTGCTCTTGCTCCTCATAAAATCGAAGCGCCTGTTCATATGCCGCCTTTGCTTGTTCAGTATCTGATTGAAGACTTGTAATCTGTTTTAATATTTTTTCGATCTTATCAAACCCAAGAACAATTTCCTTTAACCGCTGTTCCTCCGCCATCTTCTCCGGTAGTTTTACAATCTGCTTTTCCACTTCTTCCAACGTAACAGATTGATTTTCTAACAGCTTCTTATGCTGTTGAGAAAGTGCTGTAACTTCCAGCAGTTGCTGCTCCACTTGTTCAACTGATTGTTGCAACATAGGAACACTTGCGGATAGTCTGTCTATTTCTTCATAAATAGGCTTGATTCTTTCAAGCTCATTGATTTTATTTGCTTGTGCCGTTCGTTCAGGTTCACGTGCTTGCTCTTGCTTTAAACGAGCTTCAGCTTCTATAAATGTTACTTCAAGACGCTTTAGCTCCGTCCCATAAGCATTCAGTCTTTCAGAAGCAGTGGCAAGCTCTTGCTCAGTTGCGCTGCATGCCTGATATACTGGAAGGATGCCAGCTGCCTTTACAGCGGTCTCCCATTCTTTGTTCTTCTGTTCAAATAACGGACGTTCTTCTTCTTTTTTAACAAGCAAATCGCGCTTCAACTGTAAAGTATGAAGACGTTCGTTCAACTTCTCTCCTTCAATGCACTTTTCCTGCAATTCATTATGTGCTTTAAAACTTGCAGTGTAAGCATTCTCATCCAGCAAAGTTTTTTGTTCATAATACCGTTTTTCTTCTTCAAGGGCTTGCAAAATTTGATAGACATTTGCATGGCTCTCTATACGCTCAAATAATAAGGATTCACGTAATGGCAGTGCTCCTGAAATTTGGTCGATATACTGGTCACGCATTGCTTTGGCCATTTTTGATTGATCCTCTGCAGCCTGCTTTTTTCCCTCTAGCTTTTTAGCGATTTCTCCGTATCTTTCGGTCTTGAAAATTTTCCGCAGAATCGCTTCTTTATTTTCTGTCTGGGAGGTTAATAGCTTTCGGAACTCACCCTGAGGCAGCATGATAATTTGATTGAATTGATCATATGTCAATCCAATAATCTCTTCAATTTTAGTATTAATCTCCTTTGCCTTTTGCCGTTCGACAACTTTTACTTCTTCACCTTTAGGTCCAATCTCAAAAAATGCGTAGTCTTCACCCGTCGCTGTCTTCCTACCCTTTTTCACATGGGGAAGCTGCCGGAATACACGATATGTCCTGTCGTGCACTTCAAACAGCAGCTCGACAGCTGTATGCACCTTGTCCTCGGCAAATTGGCTGCGCAGCGACTTTTGATCCTTTCGGTCGGAACCACTTCCGCTGCCATACAGAGCAAAGGCGATACCATCAAAGATTGTTGTCTTTCCAGCTCCTGTTTTCCCCGAGATAACGAATAGCCGATGATTTTCAAGCTGAGTAAAATCGATAACTTCTTCGCCCTTATAAGGTCCAAATGCTCGCATCATTAGTTTAAGAGGTTTCATTTCGCTCCTACCTCCTGTCCTTCTCGTTCCTCTACTAGCAGTTCATTTACCGCTTCCTTAAACAATTGCTCCATCATATCACTTGGTTCCTGCCTCGTTACTTCCTCATAAAAGGCTTTAAACAGCGTAAAGTCATCCAGCTGCTCACGTTTAGCCAGTCCCATTTCCTCTACCTTTGCCATGCGTATTGTTTTCCGCTCTACATGCAAAGCATTTTTATATACCGTACGAACCTGCTCCATCGCATTGATAACAGGGGCTTGATCAGTAAGGCGTACAAAAACGTAGTCATCACTTTCCTCGTGTCTTAAAATCTGTTGAATTTCTCCCTCTACAACACGAATATCACGACGTGGAATGAGCTTTCGCTTATCTACCTTAATGGCGCCATCTGCTGCCAGTTCCACCACATAGAAGCCCTTTTCATGTGCTGCTTCAGATAATGAATATTTAAGCGGTGACCCGGCGTAACGTATTTTCTCCTGCAATACATAATGGCCCTTATGTAAATGTCCCAGTGCCGTATAATGGAACGCCGCAAAATGATCAGCATTTACGCATTCCGAGCCTCCAATAGCAAGAGGGCGTTCTGAGTCACTCGTATTTTCAGCATCTTCTCCATAAGGGGTAACGAAGGCATGCGCCACGGCAACATGCCGGACTTCCGGTTTCATCTGCTGCTGGATGTGGAAAATGGTTTCTTTCATTGCCTGATCATAGGTCGTCACCTGCCGATTGCCAAATATCTGTCTTATAATACTCGGCTCAGCAAATGGGATGAGATGAAAATGCACTTCTCCATGCTCGTCCTTTAATATGACCGGCTGTAAATCGGCTCTCATTTCCCCTGCTAAATAAAGACCCGCATCCTGCATAAGCTTACTGCCGAACTGCAAACGTGTCGGACTATCATGGTTCCCCGAAATGGCTATGACAGGAATCTTCCGCTTTAAAACAATTTCAGCAAGTGTATCATCCAATAAATCGACAGCATCTACTGGCGGGATTGCCCTGTCGTACAAGTCCCCTGCTATAACGATGACATCTGGCTTTTCTTTATCGATTGCCTCTATGAATTGCTGTAAAATATAGCGCTGGTCCTCTGTCATATAGACACCTTGTACAAGCTTCCCTAAATGCCAGTCGGCTGTGTGGAAAATTTTCATAATAGTTGCCTCCTTTCAAATTCCGTTGAATTACCATTATCATATAACATGTATTCGCAAATTAAAACATACGTTCTGTTTTTTTGTCGAATAGAAGTGCAGCCCTGTATCCTAAGAATTTTTTCTACTATCAATTTCAGCGGCGTATCTTATCTCATTAGAAAGAAAAAGCGATTCCCTCTAAAGAAAGAATCGCTTCCAGCGTTCATAACCGTAATGTACTGCAATTTCCTCAATCGGCTTCAGCGCCACCCCATCTTCTTCAACTGATTGCAATTGCTCCCGCTGCTGCAGCAGCTCTTCAAATGTGAGCGGGTTTGGAGCCGGCAATTCCGCTATGCTCAGCTTTCGCAAACCCTGCTTTTCTAAGAAGGCATTTGCCATCACCATATAGCCTGCGATGTTCGGGTGTACATCAGATGGATTCGGCAAAAATCGGGCCGCATCATCACCAAATACTACGGGTACAAATTCGGCTTCAAATTGACCTGCAATGCGCTCCAAAATTTCATTAAGTATACTAAGCTGCCCTTTAACTCCCTCGGCCTGTGATTCGTGAACACTTGTATATGGGAAATAATATCCCATTACATAAATCTTTGCACGAGGAGCAAGTTTCCTTACTTGTGTCAGCAGCTCTATATAATCCTTTCTCGCCTTGTTTAAAGCAAAATTAGCTGACAACTGCGAGTAGCTGATTTTGCCTGACTGAGGATTGTGTGACACGAGAGAAAGTAAATTATTTGCACCGGCTGAAATCGTGATAAGTGTAGCATCCTGCAATAGTCTATGTGCTTCCTCTGTCTGGACTCGTTCCAGGACATCTCCTACTGTATACCCTGGAAAAGCAAGCTGTTTTGTAAATGACGTCAGCTGACCGGAACGCATTAATTGCATGGCAATCAAATCAGTATAGCCTGCATCAATTTCTGCATACGGTGTCTGCCCCGCTGCAAGGGAATCCCCTAGGGCAACATATACTTCTTTTGCCGAGGCACTAGATGTAAACAGAAAAGATGCAAGGAGAAAGATCCACACCTTTTTCATCCTGCATCCCTCCCTTTGGTTTTATCTAAAGTATTTTCCTTCATATGCTTTTCTATCAGCTGCAAATGACAGCCGCTTTCATATGCTCAGTGACGCCGAGCTTATAGGTTTGGTTTCACACTTGGGCCGATAGAGTGCGGTTCAGGTTCGTTGTCTGTTTAATATAACAAACCTAAACCAACTTCCTCTTTAAAAGCTGTCCGGCTGAAAAGATAGTTGGATTTGTATTCACCCTTTTATTTACAGGACCCGAAGACTTCTGTAGAAGAAGTTAAAATGCCCAGCTTCCTTTACGGAAAATCGGCTCCATTGTTCCATCAGCCAACTCTCCGTCAATGTCCATCTCAGCGCTGCCGATCATAAAATCCTCATGCGTGATGGATGTATTAATACCAAGTGCCTCTAGCTGTCCTTCCTCTAGTGCACGTCCTCCTTCATAGCAAGTAGGATACGCTTCCCCAATAGCTAGATGGTTGGAGGCATTTTCGTCAAACAACGTATTGTAGTACAAGATATTCGAAGAAGAAATTGGTGACTCATGTGGAACAAGAGCCACTTCTCCTAAATAGCTAGACCCCTCATCTGCTGTAATCAGCTGCTGCAGCAGGTCATTTCCTACCTCAGCATGAGCCTTAATAATTTTTCCATTCTCAAATGTTAAAGAAAACTGATCAATAATGTTTCCTTTGTAAGCAAGCGGCTTTGTATTAGTAACAGTGCCGTTTACTCCGTATTTTGCAGGCATAGTATATACCTCTTCGGTCGGCATATTGGCAATGAAAGTTACACCTTGGGGAGATTTACTTCCACCTGTCAGCCATAGGTGCTTATCCGGTAATTCAATCGTCAAGTCTGTTCCTGGTGCTTTATAATGCAATTTTTTATAACGCTTTTCATTTAGCATTGCTGCCCGCTGCTCCAGGTTTGCTACATGCTCACGCCAAGCTTTTACGGCATCCCCGCCGCCAATACGTACTGTTTGGAAGATCGCTTCCCATAAGGCATCTACCTGCTCTTCTTTGGGCAATTGCGGAAATACCTTTGCTGCCCAATCCGAAGAAGGTACCGCCACGATAGACCACGCCACATTATCATTCATGACAGCCTTTCGATATCCTGCAAGCGCTGCACCCGCTGCTTTTTGATGAGTCGATATCTTTTTAACATCGATACCCTTTAACAAATCTGGATCTGCTGCGTCAATCCATAAAAATGCCCCATTGCGGTCGATGAGCTCCTGACGCTGCTCAACAATCCAGCGCGGGAATTTTTCAAGCTCCTCTACTGTCGCATTTTCAAAAAAGGCACGTTCAAATACATCATCCGTCAAATTGACATGCACCCGCCCTGCTCCAGCTTCATATGCCTTCTTCACCACTTCGCGCGTAAACGGAAGCGTATCTGTCGAGGTGTTGATTAAAAGATACTGCCCCTTTTGAATATTTACTCCGACCTTTACAGCCAGTTCTGCAAACGCAGACAATTTCTCCTCAAATGTCATCCATTACTTCCCCTTTTTAAATGTTCTTTTTGCTTTTCCCTTACCGTCCTTTGCCTTGTACGGCTTCTTCATAGGTTCCTTGTCCTCTTTGCCATTGTCCTTCTTTGGGGTCTTCTCTATTGTTTTTGAATTCCCTTCAATAAGCGTACCTTGCGTCCAGATTTTTTGGACTGGTTTCTGCGAAAGCTCACGCGTCCATTTTTTATATGTTTTCTCATCTTTGTAAGAAAGAAGCGTCAATATCTCCCCATCCGCTCCTGCGCGGCCTGTCCGTCCGGAGCGGTGAAGATACTGCTCAATTGTACGTGGTACATCTACGTGAATAACGTGTGTTAAGCCTGCAATATCAAGCCCCCGCGCCGCAATATCCGTAGCAATTAAAATACGCGCTTCCCCTTTACGGAAAGCATCTAGCGCTTTCTTTCGTTCTTCCTTTTTCATATCAGAATGAAGAGTAACAATCGGTGCATCCTTATATTTCAGCTTTGTTTCTTTCATTAACACTTGATCGATATTATTGACGAAAGCTAGACCATGCATTTCTTCTAGATTAGATAGACGACGCAGTAAATCCGTTTTATCTCGTTCCTCAACTTTTACGAAGGAATGCACCACTTTTCCTACCTTTACCATATCCTCGGGCTTGATTTTAATACGCAGCGGTTCCAACATCATTCGTTCTGCTACAAGCTCGATTTCCTCTGTAATTGTCGCAGAAACGACGACAACTTGGCGCCCCCAGGCAGAGCCATCGATAAATGATTTTACAACTACACGATATTCCCGGCTCAGCAGCTGATCACATTCATCAAGTACAATTGTTTCAATTTCTTTCAGCTTCAGCTTGCCACTGCGTGCGAGCTCATTCAAACGCCCCGGTGTTCCAACAACAATGGTCGGCTTTTTCTTTAGCTTTTCAATTTGGCGTGCCGAGTTAGCACCGCCAATCAGCTGCTGTACAGTAATATCAGTATCAGCTGTCCACTCACGGATTACTTCTACAATTTGCATTGCCAGTTCTTGAGATGGGGCCACAATCAAAGCTTGCGTCTGTTTTTTTGCACCATCTACCTTATTAAGGATCGGCAGTACATAAGCAAGCGTCTTTCCGGAACCTGTCGGTGATTCTGCGACGATATCTTTACCGTCCAGCATCGCTGGAATCATTTCTTGTTGTATTTTCATTTCAGAATCAAATTGCCATTTTTTCTGTAGTGTTTCATTTAATAGTTGAATAACTGACATTATTTATACCTACCTTTGTTTACTTGAGTTTAGTGTAACACATATACGTAGCAAAAGACCTGCCTTGACGACAGGTCTTTACGAAACTTATTCGGTTGAAACTACCTTATGCTCGTTTGCGCATACCTCGTATCCGCACGCTGTAATAGCCGCTTCTGCAAGTACAGACAATGAGTCAATATAATGATTTCCAAGCTTTAACTCTTTATTGACAATAGAGAGTTCTGTACAGCCTAGCACCACGAAATCGCACCCTTCCATAGCCCGCTCGATCGGTGCCCATATTTCTTCTGTCACATCATGCCCAGCCTTTACATAATCATAAATGACGGACATAACCTGCTTTTGGATATCCGGTTTAGGGAGGACTGGGGTCAACCCTTGTTCCTCCAAGGCTGTTTGATACACACCTGCCATCAATGTCCCATCTGTTGCTAAAATACCGACCCGATTGGCCCCTAAATTCTTCGCACGTTTTGCCGTTTCCCGAATCATATGAAGTACTGGAACGGGCGATGCCTGCTGAAGCTCCTCATAAAATGAATGGGCAGTATTGCAGGGAATACAAATAACACCTGCACCATATTCCGCAAGCTTTTTGGCATCACGCGCTAAATAAGGCATTGGATTTTCTTTTGAATCACCCAATATATATGCCGTACGATCTGGAATTGACGTATCATTATCGATGATTGTATGAATATGTTCCTGATCTTTTTTTGCTTTTGTACGGCGCACAATCATCTCACCGATCAGCATTGTTGCTAGCGGACCAACGCCGCCTATAATTCCTAGAACTTTTTTCATTTATTCAGACAGACCTTTATTATTGAAGTATTTTTTGTATTTACGGTAATAGTTTAAACTATTTAACGTTAATTTAGTCCAGCGTTTCGCATTCATATCCTGATTGAAGAACAGAGAATTCGTATATTTCCCTTCGCGAATCAGGCTTTTCGCCTTTAACTTCAATTTTTCATTGGAAGCATATTTAAATAATACTCCCTTTGGAATAACCATCCACAGATGTTCGTTATCCGCATATGTGATGTTTTGCTTAATATCAAGCATATGGTCGTCTGCTACATATTTCATCAAGTTATAACCCGCTGCCGTCACATAGTAGCTTGAACGGCCGTTACGTAGATTGATTTCAAACAGCTTGTACTGTTTATCACGTACATCATACTTCATATCGAAATTCGCAAACCCTGTATAGCCGATATCCTCCAGGAAAAATCGGACCTGATCCATCAATTCCTTATCATATGTTGTGATAATAGCTGCATAACTACCGATTCCTTCAGGGGAATGCTCCTCTAGAATCGGATTGCCAAGACACATTAATTTCACTTTTCCATCTTTCCCTACATATGCATTCAATACGCGCATATAGGAATCGTCACCCGGAATGAATTCCTGCACAATCATTGTATCCTGATATGTAGAGCTGTAAATTGCTTTTAAAATAGCCGTTTTTTCCGCCTCATCATGGGCTATGAATACTTTCTTTTTCCCCGGGAATTTACAAGCCCAGTACTCAACGGAATTGGATGCTTTTAAGATAATCGGGTAATCGAAAGGCGGTGTGAAAGATTCATAATTTTCAGCTGTAACTGTCGTTGTCCCCGGATATTTAAAACCATATTTCTCACACATATTATAGAAGTTTTCCTTTAATAGGATTTGATCCATTAGAGACTCATCAATATACGGGACAGTAAACCATTGCTGCAATGCAGGCTTATTTTTGATGATCAGTTTCGCATAATCATCTCCACAAGCTAAAAGCAATAATTTTTTGTTAGGATACTGTGCTGCTACCTTTTCCATTGCTCCCACGAATACTTCTTGACTGTTAAGGTCCTCAATTTGCTGAAAATGTAAAATACGGCTGTCCTGTGTAGGTGTCAGATGAGAACGGCCTAGTACAACTGGTTTTAAACCGTACGCTTCATAAAAAGCACGTGCCATGCCATAGGCGTTCATATCGGAACCTAATAATATTGGTAAAAATGGTTGTTCTTTTGCTACCATTATCTATTCAACTCGCTTTGATTTTAATTTCGTTAAAGTTTAGTTTATCACATTTTATACTACGGTCACGCGGAAAGTATTGCAAATTTCATAAGGGAAAGAAATAAAAAACTAGCATGATCATACCTGATCATGCTAGCTTTGCTATCAAATAATTATCTTCTATTTTCCAAGAGTCTCTAAAATTAAACGGATTCAATAATTAAGGCGATTCCTTGCCCTCCACCGATACATAGGCTCGCTGCCGCATATTTGCCGCCTCTGCGCTTTAATTCGTACGCCGCGCTAAGGATGACTCGAGTACCGCTCGCACCAACCGGATGGCCAAGTGCAATTGCGCCGCCATTAACGTTTGTCTTTTCACGATTTAGGCGTAGTTCTTTTTCCACCGCCAAATATTGCGCTGCGAACGCTTCATTTACCTCTACTAAATCTAAATCTTCCAGTTGTAGATTGGCGCGCTCTAATGCCTGCTTGATGGCAGGGACAGGGCCAATTCCCATTACAGTAGGGTCAACACCTGCTATGCCCCAAGATACAATTCGGGCAATCGGCTTCAGCCCGTTTTCCTCGACAAAATGTTCGCTTGCCACAACAATGGAAGCAGCTCCGTCATTAATACCAGAAGCATTAGCCGCGGTTACCGTACCGTCTTTTTTAAATGCTGGACGGAGCTTCGTCAGGGCCTCCAATGTACTGCCTTCTTTAATATGCTCATCGGTATCAATCGTTACTTCACCTTTACGTGTTTGTATTGTGGCCGGTACGATTTCCTCTTTAAACTTCCCAGCCTCACGGGCTGCCGCTGCACGGGCATGGGACAGGAGGGCAAATTCATCCTGCTCTGAGCGGGTAATGCCGTACTGTTCCGATAGTTTTTCAGCAGTCATTCCCATACCGCTTCCTGTATATTGATCTGTCAATGTTGCTGATAGCATATCAATGAATTTCATATCTCCCATCTTGGAGCCGCCGAAGCGCTGTTCAAAATTTGAATATGGTGACTGTGACATATTTTCCGCACCGCCAGCCAGCACGACGTCCGCTTCCCTAAGAAGGATTTGCTGAGCAGCAGTCACGACAGATTGCATACCCGAACCACAGAGGCGGTTTTGTGTGAGCGCAGGCACCTCCTGTGGTACACCGGCAGACAATCCGATATGTCTCGCTAAATATGCTGAATTCGGTCCTGTTGTAATGACCCCTCCATATACAACATGATCAACCTGTTCCGGCTTCACTCCAGAACGCTTTAATGCTTCTACTGCTGTTGCTGTCCCAAGCTGCACAGCATCTACTCCTGCGAATGAACCGCCGAATGCTGTAAAGGCAGTTCTTGCTCCATCTACTATATATACATTTGCCATACTCTCAAATCCCCTTTGCTTATTTAGACATTTTGTGTTGGGCGCAACGTATGCTTCAGTACTTTTCCAGAAGCATTACGCGGCAGACTACTAATAAATTCGATTTCCGCAGGCACTTTATATTTCGCCAGCTGGGTTCTGGCATATTGTAAAATGTCTTCTTCTACCAACGATACTCCATCCTTTAAAACAACAAAGGCCTTGGCCACTTCCCCATAGATTTCATGTGGAACGCCAACCACTGCTGCCTCTAGAATTTCTGGTATTTGATAAAGGACTTCTTCAATTTCAATCGGGTAAATGTTCTCCCCGCCTCGGATGATCATATCCTTTTTGCGGTCTACGATGTAAAGATACCCTTCTTCATCAAAGCGGCCCAAGTCGCCTGAATACAGCCAGCCATTGCGGATTGCTGCGGACGTTTCTTCAGGATTCCGCAAGTATCCTTTCATTACCTGAGGCCCGCGTACACAGATTTCTCCTACTTTTCCAACAGCCACCTTCTCCCCTTCAGCATCCACAAGCTTCACTTCCGTTCTCGCAAGCGGTTTTCCAACGGATCCGATTTTGGTTAGCGCTGCATCATCAAGCAGCGAGGTAGCTGCAGGTGTGTTTTCTGTCTGACCGTATAAGTTTTGTACCGCCACTTTAGGAAAGGCTTCTTTTAACTGTTTCACCAGCTCATATGGCATTGGCGCGGCCCCATAGCAAAACAGTCGGAGATGTTCGAAATTATACATCTTCAGCTCAGGTTTATTTAGAAGGATTGTATACATTGCCGGTACACCAAAGAAAATTGTCGCAGATGTATCCACTAAATGCGCAAGTGTTTGATCAGGAGAAAAGCTTTCAGCAATAATAACTGTTCCGCCTCGGTACATTGTCGGCACAGCAAACACATGGCTGCCTGCACAATGAAATAATGGTGTACAAATATACATCCGATCTTCGTGTGTCATATTCATGGATTCTGACCAAATTTCTGCTGTTTCATATATATTCCGATGTGAAAGCATAACGCCCTTTGGTTTGCCGGTAGTGCCAGATGTATACATGACGACCGCCGTATCATCAGCCTCCAGTGAAATGAAATCATCGCCTGTTGAAGAATCGTCCTCTAAAATAGAACGTATATCCTGTAGGTTCAGCTCTTCTTTAAAATGATAGTTCGTCGCCTCAAGCGTTTGAGCAATGGCATCATCATAGAAAAGTACCTTTGCCTCCGAATGCATGAAAATATAATCCACTTCCGGAGCCGCAAGCTTCGTATTGACTGGCATTACCGTACACCCTGCCATCTGCACACCGTAATAGATGGCCATGAATAGATCTGAGTTCAGCATAAACTGAGCGATAATATCCCCCTTTTGATAGCCGCGGCTTTGCAGATAGCCTGCGATTTTCTTCGCGTTCTGATAGAGATCACGATATGTCCACTCATTGCCCTCAAATATAATTGCCGTTTCTTCTGGTCTGTCGAGCGCATGCTGTGTTAATACATTAGTCATAAACATTTGAAGCCCTCCCCCTAATTTAAAGCCTTCAATTCTCTTACATGCTTACCAGTCTACAAGCTTATCTATTTTAGAATCTGTTTTGCAATGATGCCTTTCATAATCTCAGTTGTACCTGCATAAATCGCTGCAACGGGAATATCCCGATAGCGGCGGGCAATCTCGTATTCCTCCATATAACCATAGCCGCCGTGAAGCTGCAGACATTCACTTGCCACACGTTTGGCCATTTCACTAATCCACCACTTAGCCATCGATACCTCTTTGACGATTTCTTCACCTGCGATATGCTTAGCAGCTAAAAAATTTATATATGTACGGCCAATATCGATTTCCGTTGCCATTTCTGCCAGTTTGAACTGGGTGTTTTGAAAGTCTGCTATACGGCTGCCAAATGCCTTCCGTTCCTTGACATAATTCGTTGTCAGCCTCAGCATTTCTTCTGCTTCAATCTGTACCTCAACCGCTACGATAAGACGTTCCTGCTGCAGTTTATCCATCAAGTAATAAAAGCCCTTACCTTGTTCTCCTAAGAGATTTTCAGCAGGCACCTTTGCATCTTCGAAGATGAGTTCTCCTGTATCTGCCGAATGCATACCGATTTTATCGAGCTTTTTCCCCTTTTTAAACCCCGGTGTTCCTGCTTCCACAGCAAGAAGACTGATTCCTTTATAGGCAGGAGTCGCCTGCGGGTCAGTTTTACAAACAACTACTACATAATCAGCTTTAATTGCGTTCGTAATAAAGGTCTTTTCGCCATTCAGAATATAGTAGTCCCCTTCTTTCCTAGCCGTTGTACTAATTCCTGCTAAGTCTGAGCCAGCACCGGGCTCCGTCATAGCTACTGCCGAAATTAGTTCACCCGTTACACTTTTTGGCAGCCAACGCCGCTTTTGCTCCTCAGTGCCATATGCTTCTATATAGGGGGTCACGATATCTGAATGCAGTGCAATTCCACTTGCTAATCCAGCCCCGACACGTTCCAGCTCCTCTGTTAAAATCATAGAGTAGCCAAAATCCAACCCTAGACCGCCGTTCTCTTCGCTGATCATGGGGCATAAGAAACCATTTTCCCCAAGCTTGCGCCAAAACGCACGGGGAACATCCCGTTTTTCTTCCCATTCTTCAAAATAAGGATATGCTTCCTTATCCAGCATTTTTCGTAGTGATTTACGAAACATTTCATGTTCTTCTGTAAATAAGTTCCCCATTCCTCAGCCAACCCCTCTGAAATCAGAAAATTTAAACTTATCAACATTTTAACAATGAATGCCTATTCATGGCAATGGAAATTCCATCACTTTACAATAAAAGGATGATTTATTAGCTGCCATTTTTACTATAATTAAAGAAAGAAAAGGAGGATAACTATATGCAATATGCATTGCTGGGAGATTTACACTCTCATTATCACAACACTAAAGCTGTATTAAAACATATAAAAGAAACAGCTCCGAACGCCCAAATTATTGGTTTAGGAGATTTATTTGAATGTAAAATCGGTAAAAAGAAATTAAAGTCTTTGACAACCTATCTGCCACTGAAAGAAGCAGCTGTATTTCAAAAGAAATTTACAAAGCTCATTACCTTTCCTTCTATCATAGGCAATCAGGAAGAACGGATTGCCCACGTAACAGGAAAAAAGGAATTTCTCTCATATGAGGAAAAAATCCTTATTGAAAGAGCTACTTTGCTTCATGGCCATCAATTTGGCTGGAACGAAAAGTTTGAGCCAAGCTTTCCGGTATATGATACACCGCTTTTATTTTTTGGACATAGTCACCGTGCCGCCATTTACATTAAAAACGTACGGACAACAGTCGAATACAATCAACCAATTCATGTAGGAGATGGTCATACATATGAAATCAATGTAGGTGCGGTCGTAGAATCACGAGACTGGTGCCTATATGATAGCGACCAAATGACGGTAACTTTCTTTCAGGCACCTCTAGATGAGGCTTCTCTAACCTATTAAATACCTGTTCGTTTCCCAACAGCTCATGGGACTTGCCGTAGTATCACTGCCCAAGATGTGATTCTCTATGAATAAAGGCCAAAATCGGGACCATACTAACAGAGATTTCATTCAAGGATGTCCAAACATCAACAAGGAGGAGATACCGATGAGCAAGAAGGATCAATTAGATCCAAAATCTCAGAAGATCCACCAGAACTGGACGAGAATAAAGCATTCAAAATCTCAGGTAAATGGCGAAACAGAGGTTTCTCTCCATAACCAATTATTGAGATCTGAGGCCAAGGCGAGACAGTTTTAATTTGATGAAGGATAGAATGAAATCAAGAGGCTATCCATTAACTGGATAGCCTCTTTCCTTGTTCATTAAATCGCTGTTAAAGTCTTTACTTTCCATGTACCAGAAGAGGTATTAAAAAAGCTGGCCCGAGCCGCCGCAAGGACGCTCAGACCAGCTTTCACTTTTTTCGGATGACAGCTCGGACAGGAGCACCGTCCGCCCCCTCTACTTTTAACGGCAAACCAATAAAATCATATAAGCCAGGGTCAACATGCTCCAGTACCAATCCTTCTACAATGGTAATACCATGCTGATAGAGCGCATGATGTGCAGCCACTTGTTTGCTATCAACAGGGTCAACAGAAGGGTTATCGACCCCAAGTAAAAAGATCCCGTGCTTCTTCAGGTAACCGGCAAGCTCCGGCTTAATAACTGGAATATCTATAGGAAATGTGCCGCTGATCGAAGGAACAGTTTTTAGCAGCAAGCGAGGCGCTCCTTGTAAATCAACAGCATTAATATGCTCTGGACCAATTTCCCGTACTCCTACACAATCCACAACGTATGCATCCCCTATAAACAAATTCACGTCAAGCAGCTCGATTGTTGGGGCTGCTGAGTCAAAATGAAAAGGTGCATCAGCGTGGGTGCCTGTATGGAGAGATGTCTCCATTTTCCCGATATTGACCGACCCTGTCTGCTCTTTAGAATACGAAACCTCAAATGAAAAGGGTGTATCTCCCGGCCAGTTTGGTATACCTTTTTTCAAAGTTTGCGTAATATCAATCCACATATCGCACCTCTTAATATTGAATGATGGAATAACCTAAAACGACGATAATGACAATCGGAACAACATACCTCATTAAAAAATAAAATATATTGAAATACTTTTCTTTCATCCCGCTGCCCTGTAGAAGCTCCTGTTTCACAAGATGTTTATCCATCACATACGCAAGGAATATGGCAATCAGTAAGTTACCTAATGGCAAAATGACGTTAGAGACGATAAAATCTGTCGCATCAAAAATATTACGGCCAAATATCGAGACATCTGCCAGCGTACTATACGTCAGGGCTGAGGGGATAGAAGCAATAAAAACAAGAACACCGATTATCACCGTCAGCTTTCCACGTGAAATATGCCATTTTTCCACCACCGCTGCAACAATGATCTCATACATACTGAAAGATGATGTCAATGTAGCAAACAAGAACAGGATAAGAAACATCGCTAGAAATACTTCACCAAATGGCATTTGTGAAAATGCTGCCGGCAATACCATAAATAACAACGGCGGGCCACTGGCAACTTCCATATCAAATGCAAATACAACCGGGAAAATTGCGAGGCCGGCAAGAAACGATACAAATAAGCTTAACACCACAACAGACCCGGCAGAATTCGGCAGACTGACATCCTTCTTTAAATAGGAACTATATGTTACTAAACAAGAAAAGCCCACTGCCAATGCGAAGAAGGACTGCCCTAAGGCATATAAAATGGACTCACCGGTCATATTCGTAAAATCCGGGTACAGGAAAAACTTAATGCCTTCCATAGCTCCGTCCAGTGTCACAGCCCGTATAACAAGGATAAAAAACATGACAAATAAAAATGGCATCATGAACTTATTAGCCTTTTCAATACCGTTCTGGACCCCTAATGCAATTACGACTACGTTTGCTAATGTAAACAGACCTAATCCAATTAACACAATCCATGGCGTACCCGTCACGTCTCCGAAAAATGCGCCTGGATCAATAGATGGATCGATCACATTTCCTACGACAGTGACGCCGCTATAGATGAAAATCCAGCCCCCTACTACACTATAAAACGATAATAGTAGAAAACAGCCGATAATCCCCATCTTGCCGATCCAGGACCAGGCTGGTGCATGCGGGGCTAATATTTTATAAGCTGTAACAGCTTCCTTCTGCGTACTTCGGCCAATGATATATTCAGCCAGCAGCATCGGCAAGCCGATCAACAATGTTAGCAGGATAAAAACAAGGAAAAATGCGCCGCCGCCGCTTTGACCGGCAACATAAGGCATTTTCCAAATGGCGCCCAAGCCGATTGCAGCGCCTGCTGATGCCAAGACAAACCCTAATTTGCTTGACCACTGATTTTTACTCTTCTCCACTCAAAAACCTCCACTCTCTACAAAACTGTACGTAGATCCCAAAGCTCTGGGAAAAAACGATGATCCAGTACTTGACGTAAATAATTGACCCCTGATGAGCCGCCTGTACCTACCTTGAAGCCAATGATTCGTTCTACAGTCTTCATATGACGGAAACGCCACTGCTGGAGCCAATCTTCAATATCTACAAGCTTTTCACCTAACTGGTAAAGGTCCCAGTACTGATTTACATTTTCATATACAGTTTTCCAGGCTTTCGCAACCGTTTCATCCCCGCCATACGTAATGCTCGTATCACGTGTCAGCAGGTCCGGATTGATTGGCAAGCCTGCTCTCGCTAATGCTTGTATTGTCACATCATAAATACTTGGTGCTTGATGTGCTTCTTTAAGAATAGCGGAGAGAGAAGGATTTTTCTCGTATATTTTTAAAATATGAGAAGATTTATACCCAAGCGCAAATTCTATGAGACGATATTGATAAGATTGGAAGCCGGAAGCCTTTCCTAAATCATCTCGGAACTCTAAATATTCAGCCGGTGTCATCGTTGCCAGCACATCCCATGCCTGAATAATTTGTGTCTGTATTTTCGACACCCGGGCTAGCATTTTAAACGCAGGCTGCATCTTGTCTCGCTGAATAGCAGCAATAGCTCCGTTCATTTCATGTAGAATAAGCTTCATCCATAGCTCACTCACCTGATGTATGATGATAAAAAGCATTTCATCATGATGGTTGGAAAGTCGGTTCTGACTGCTTAGAATCTGATCCAGCGATAAGTATTCCCCGTATGTCATGTCATCCTTAAAATTTGTATGGATACCCTTTTCCTGCTTTATTTTTTCCCCTAATTCTGAAATGGACCGTTCAGCCATGTGGAATCCCCCTTTGTGTTTTCCTCTTGCAAGTTCTTACCTACGCAATAACGCCGCGTTTATTTTCGAACTTCTTATATGTTTCATTTTCCATAATGCTTTTTAAAATTTGTACGGTTTCCCACACATCAGTAAAGGAATTATATAGTGCTACTGGTGCAAGACGTATCCCATTAGGCGCGCGGAAATCCGGCGTTACCCCAGCCTCTTTCAATGCTTTGCAAATGCGGGCTGCTTCCTCATGAACTAAATAAATATGTCCTCCGCGGGTTTCGTCTTTAGGACTGCCTACTGTAAAGCCAAACGCTGCCAGCTCCTGATCAATTAAATCAATAAAAAACTGCGTAAGCCGTAA
Organism: Lysinibacillus sp.; assembly: GCA_031181585.1. Lineage (GTDB taxonomy): Bacteria > Bacillota > Bacilli > Bacillales_A > Planococcaceae > Lysinibacillus_B. The sequence goes on along the minus strand of JAPSKP010000005.1, from coordinate 60,477 downwards.
AGACTTTTTCCGAATTGCTTCAATTCCTGCTTCATGGAATATTTCCAAAGAGCCATAGATAGGAGCCAAACTTAATATATGGGGTGTTCCGATCTGATAAGCACCAGCTGTATTTGCTGGCGTCATTTCAGTCGTTAAATCAAATTGCTTCGATTTATCCGAACCGAACCAGCCGGCAAGTCCCGGCCTTGTGCCAAAGTGTTTTTCATGGACAAAGATTCCTGCTACAGAACCCGGGCCACCGTTCAAATGCTTATAATTGCACCAAAATGCAAAATCAGCACCAATCTCATGCAGCTGATGCGGTATGGAGCCAATTGAGTGACATAAATCAAAACCAATTAAAATTCCCCTTGCATGGGCAGCTTTCGTCAGCTTTGCTAAATCAAGCACTTGGCCGCTTCGATAAAGGACTCCTGGTAAGATGACTAATGCGACATCTTCTGTCATTGCTTCTATAATTGCTTCTTCTTTTAACAAATGGCCGTCTTCACTTTTTACTAATTTCATATAGGATGCATCATGGCCATGAATAGCTAGATGACTTGTAATAGCATATAAATCGGTTGGAAAGTTCAACTCGTCTGCTAAGATTTTAACCTTTTTCCCTTCAGGTTTATAAAAAGTCGCTAATAATTGATGAAGATTTGTCGTCGTTGAACCTGTTAAAATAACTTCCTCCATTTTAGCGCCTACTAAAGGAGCACACATTTCCCCCAATTTTTCAGAGAAGTAATACCATGGATGTTCTCCCTCCGTCCAGCCATCAATACCGTATTCTTTCCATGATTCTAATAATGACAGTACCTTTTTTTCCGCCCGCTTTGACATCAACCCAAGGGAATTGCCGTCTAAATAGTACTGTCCTTCTTTCACATAAAACTCATTGCGGTACGCTTTCAATGGATCCTGTTCATCCAGTTGAATTGCTGTATCTTTACTCATATATAATAATCCTCCTTTAATTTTTCAGTATTTTCAAAATAAATGATACAGTGTCATTGACATCATGTCAATTTCGATTTACTCTTCTAATGAAGGTGGTGCAGGACATGAAACATAAGCAACGCAAGGCTCAAATGACCCGTCAAAAATTAGTAGAGGCTGCTCGAAAAGTGTTTTCAGCGTATGGCTTTCAACAGTGTACGATGAAAGATATCATTACAGAGGCCGATGTCGGTTACGGGACAGCCTATGTATATTTTCCAAATAAGGATACGCTCTTCTGTGAAGTAATCGATACATATATCCAGAAGATGCTGATTGTTGCAGGCAGCCCATTTACTCCAACTTCAGTAAATGAAGCTGTTGAAAAAATTGAACAACAGACAGAACAATTTCTACAAGCCGCCTATGATCATAGGGAGGTATTTATTATAATTGAGGAGGCAATCCGGCATTCTTCTATTGTTGAAGATAAATGGAAAACTGTCCGGGAGCATTTTGTGAATGGAATTATGAAGGATATTCAATATGTCCAACAAGCCGGATTAGCTAGGCAGCTCGATGTAGCTCTTGTTGCAGTGAGCTGGTTTCACTTGAATGAGCAAATGCTATTTTCACTTATCAGGCAGGAAAATGCAGACGTTGCTCATGTAGCGAGAACTATTGTTACGTTATATACAAAAGGGCTTTATGAATAACTTTGGATGCAAGGATTCATTGTATGTAAAAAATCCGCTCTTCTTTTTTGGCATGGTCTTCCTTTACAGCAGAATTAGTTTAGTAAAATAATAAAGCCATCTGAAATTGGTATTATCAACTTCAGATGGCTGTTATGTTCGATGTTATATGGGAAACATTTCCCGTTCTTATTTACTAATAAGGAATATCAGATTTTCACCCAAACTTTTGACGGTAGCCGCATTTACGGCATAGCTCTTCCACTGCTTCACGGCGGGAAAACCCATCTATCAAATTGTTAGCTCGTTCGCCCTCTACAATTTCTGAGAATGACTGTTCATTGATGTTCCCCAATTTAATGACCCCTTCTCCGTCTAGGCAGCAAGGGACAACAGTTCCATCCACCAGCACAGCTGCCTGGCTGCGCAGGGCATGACAGAAGCCCTTTCCTGTGTACTCTGGCTCTAGCAGGCTTGGCCACTTAAATTCGTGGTCCTGATTCAAGTAGATATTCGGAGCAATTTTCACGCCTTTTCCAGGTTCTACCCGCTCTTCAATCTTGAAATCAAGCCCGTATTCTTTTTCCAAAACTTCAAGTGTCTCCGCATTTTTACGGCGGTCTATATCCGTCTGGTCATGTCGCTGCAGATTCCATAATCGGTAAGAGAAGATAACATTATGCTCTCGTGCCTCTCGCACAAATTCTAGAATGTCACCTAAATATTTCTCTCTGTTTTCGGAACCCTCATGCCCGTCAAAGCTATGTAGAGAGAAGTTCATCTGGCGTAGTGCAGGCTTACCGAGCAGTTTCTCACGCTGCTTTTTAATCAGTGTACCATTCGTCGTAATATTCACTTTAAAGCCGCGCTCATGAGCCGCGTCCAACAATTGATCGATGCGGGGGTGCAGCAGCGGCTCACCCTTCACATGAAGATAAATGTATTTTGTATGCGGTCTGATTTCGTCCAGGACCTTCTCAAACTGCTCCACCTTTATTAGCCCTTTTGCACGCTGGGTTGGCGGGCAGAAACTGCAGGCCAGATTACATACACTCGTAATCTCTATATATACTTTTTTAAATGTTTTCATTTTCCATTCACCATTCTTCTTTCTTAAGTCGTCTTTATTCTAACAGACTTTAGAAAGAAATAAAGATAGAGATTTTCTCCGCCTATACCGCAGTAAAAGTTTGCACAAGCTTTCCATAGAGGATGTTATGCATTACTTCAATGAAATCGTCCGCCGTTTTAATTGCCAGTTCTTCATGATATAGATTGACTGACTGCTTATATTGCTGCATTGCCTGTTCATTCAGCAGAATTTGCTCGAGCTGTTCTTGCAATGATCCCTGATTTTTCAGCGAAAAGGCCAGACCACGATTCATCAGGTAAGTAAAATTCCTTTCCTCTTGCCCTGGTAAAATCGAATGAACAAAAATCGGCAGTTTTTTTCGGAGGGCCTCACTTACCGTTACTCCTCCAGGTTTTGTTACGATTGCGTCCATTTGATCATATAGAGCATTCATTTCCACACGAGACGAAATGTAGCGAAGCGGTGTTACATTCGGCAGCTGCCAATGTTGAATTTTATGATATAGCTTTTTGTTGTTCCCGCACAATATATAAAAATGGAAATTCTTTTGTCTTTTCAATTGGCCTGATAATAAATGGTTATCAATAATACCACAGTTGCCCCCTGCAATGAGCACGTTTTTCCCTTTGTTAAACAAAGAAGACGTTCGCATAAGCTCTTCATGGATTGGGATACCTGTTACAAGCATCCGTGAGTGATCTATATTATAACTGGACAGTGTTTCTTTCATTTCTTCCATTGGAAGAAAGTGATAGTCGATTAGTTCCTTCCCCCATAATTTACTTACAAAAAAGTCTGTATAGACATTTACGACCGGTATGTCACATGCATTTTTCTTTTTTAATACATTCAGTAAATAAGAAGGTACACTATGGGTGCAGAAAATCACATCCGGCTGTTCTTCCTTCAACATCTCCTGCAGATATTTCAGTAAAAGCTCGTACACTTTAAAATTGGGCTGCACATCTACAGGCTGATCGTATAGTTTACTATAGACATGATTAAAAATCCCAGGTGCATAGCTGATCCATTTTAAATAGCTTTGGGAAATGATTTTTTCAATGGTTGGATTTGCGTAATGCAATAAATCTATTTTTTTTACCTCTACATTTTCAATATGTTTTTCAATATATGCCATTAAAGCATCCGCTACCTGATGATGGCCTGTTTGCATTGTTAAGAACGGTAAAAATAACGCTTTTTTCATTGTAGCCACCTCTCTTCTTTCGCTAAGTAGCGCGGCGCTTATTTCTACCCGCTTTCCCCTTTTTCCATAAGACATAAACAATAAATAATACGAAAAATATTATACCAATATACGGGGCATACATTGGATCAATATGAAAGGCAGTTCCTAAATAATAGCCTCCTATGATAAAAGGAACCGTCCATAAAACTGTTCCACAGGCGGCATAAAAACAGTACTTTCGAAATGGCACCTTTGCCATCCCGGCAAAATAGGGACTAAGCTGACGCACACCAGGTATATACAGCCCTAACACAATTGTACGAAAAGTGTTTCTACTGTATCCCTTGCTGACACGCTGCCAATTTTCCTCATTTAACCCTACGTACTTCCCAAATCGTTCAAGAATTGGCTTGCCAACCTTCCTGCCAAGCCCATACGCCACTATCATTCCACTAAATACACCAAACATGGTACTCAAAATAGCCAATAATAGCTGCAGCTTATCGTAGCCTGCAAGTATACCTACAAGAAACATCATGGATTCCTCAGGGGCCGGCACACCAACGATACCAAAAAATAAAGAGAGAATAATGATTGCATACCCGTATAATTCAACTTGTTTAATTAATTCATCCATTATGCGATCCTTCAAGCTGGACAAATTGAATATTCTGTTCTTGGCAATCTGCTAAAAAGCTCGCTAGACTTTCAAGCATAAATTTCGGTGCCTCCTCTTCTGCCCCCAACGTTTTGCCGCAGTCATGCAATAAAAACACGGCGCCGTCTTCTACAGCATTCTGTAGATCTTCATAAAGCATTTCAGCTCTTTCAACCTTCCAGTCTCCAAAAATATGAGACCATAAAACGATTCGATAGCCTTTAGCTGTAAATGGGACTGCTATATTAAAATGTCCCCAAGGCGGGCGGTAAAGAGTAGGCCTCTCCCCAGTGCAATTCGAAATAGCCGCTGCTGTCCTCTCCAGCTGCTCCGTCAGCTGCCACGGTGTCAGCACCCAATTCGATTTATGCTCGTAATGGTGGATACCAATAGTATGCCCTTCCTCATGCATGCGTTTTATAATATATGGGTACTTTTCTACTTTGCTCCCTACGACGAAAAATGTAGCCTTGATTTCATAACGCTTTAATAAATCAAGAAGTTGCGGTGTATAAATCGGATGAGGCCCGTCATCAAACGTCAGGGCTATTCCCTTTCCTTTAAAGCGTTTTTCTACAAAGGACTGCCGGCGTATAATGGCCGTTGCAAAGATGGAATATGTCGCATAAATCCCTGTGCCAATTAGTAAATTCTTTGTCCATTTCTTCATTTATTTCCTCCACTGCTATTGCTATATGAGCGGCATACGCACAGCTCGTCAAAATAAAAACTGCACCATCGCATAATATTGTAGTTCCTTCTTCCCTTTTACTATACGTTTCAGTTTTTTCCTTACCTACACCTCGACCTATTTTACTGTGCTGTATAAGAAATGGAAAGAAAAAAATTGTAAATCCTCTGCAAATTATGAATAAACCTAGCTTCTTTTTTCCTTATGTAATTTGAAAATGGAAAAATATTATTCATCAGGGGAAATAAAAGCGAGAAGAAGTATTCCTTTACTTTTTGTCAAAGCAGGTGACCAATATTTTTGTCGTAAGTCAAATATCTTTTTCATATACTTCGTATAATGAATAAATTGGAAGGGAGGATTTTTTGTTTACTCAATATAAATACTGGTACCCCTACATCAGCCCTCTTGATCCATGCAAGCCAATCAGAGTAAAAAGCTATAATACGCCGCCCCAGTTATACATCGGTTTCCAACCACCTGGCCTTGCACAATTTCATTCTCCTAAACTTGCACTGAAACACGGAACGCTTTGGCCGCAGCTATACAGCCCTTACCCTAACCCCCATAAAGGAGGAAGCAAAAGTGAGTAAGAATTTACCTCCTGAATTTTACAGCCTCCTTGAAGAAATTCAGGCTGTTGATTTTGTAATAGTGGAATTAAACCTCTACCTCGATACCCACCCGCAGGACCTGGAAGCAATTAAACAATTTAATGAAATGACTCTAAAAAGTATGGAGCTGAAACACAGCTTTGAGCAGCAATTTGGGCCACTCATGAATTTTGGACGGAGTTTTTCCGGTTATCCGTGGAGTTGGAATGAGACACCATGGCCATGGCAAGTCTAACAATGATGAATAAGGGGGAAAGCGACAGTGTGGTATTATGAGAAAAAGCTTCAATACCCTGTAAAGGTAAGCGAATGCAACCCAATGCTGGCAAAATTTCTAGTCGAACAGTACGGCGGTGCTGATGGGGAGCTAGCTGCAGCTCTCCGGTATATGAATCAACGATATACAATCCCTGACAAGGTAGTAGGTTTGCTGACCGATATTGCAACAGAAGAGCTTTCCCATTTAGAAATGATTGCTACTATGATTTATAAATTGACTAAAGATGCAAAACCAGAAGAATTAAAAAAGGCAGGTCTAGGGGACCACTATGTAGCTCATGATAGTGCTCTTTTTTACAATAATGCCGCCGGTGTGCCCTTTACAGCTGCTTATATCCAGGCAAAGGGTGATCCAATCGCCGATTTATATGAAGATATCGCTGCAGAGGAGAAAGCCCGTGCCACCTATCAATGGATTATCGATATGTCAGATGATACGGACTTGAATGACAGTTTGAAATTCCTGCGGGAACGCGAGATTGTCCACTCCCTTCGATTCAGGGAGGCAGTGGAAATCTTAAAGGATGATCAAGATACAAAAAAAGTTTTCTAAAATCAGCCGGCCACCTTTTGTATTCCCAAAAGGCGGCTTTTTTATGTTCAGATACCAATTTCTTATCAGGGAACTTTCAACGTTCTTGTATAGAGTAAAAATGTGAAGAAATACTAACAATGTGGTAGTAAATATCGTTTTAAATAGAGGAGGATTTATTTGACCAACATCCAAAATACACTATCGTTTTTTGCTTTAGGCGGAATAAATGAAATTGGCAAAAATATGTATGTCATTCAATATGGGGAGGACATAGTCGTCATTGACTGTGGCGCCAAATTTTCCGAGCACAACATACTTGGCGTGGACTTAATCATCCCTGATATGAATTATTTGCTGGAACATAGCGAAAAAATCAAAGCATTAATTGTGACACATGGCCATGAGGACCATATAGGCGGGATTCCTTATTTCCTAAAAAAATTAAACATCCCTGTTTATGCTACCAATTTCACATTAGGCCTCATTGAAACGAAGCTGAAGGAGCATAAAATTCTCCGTGAATCCGAGCGGCATGTCATAACTGCTGACTCTGAACTTAGTTTCGGGAAAATTAATGTCAGCTTCTTTAGTGTCAGCCACAGTATCCCTGACTGCCTAGGAATTGTATTTGATACACCTGAAGGAAAAGTCATTCATACCGGGGACTTTAAATTCGATTTGACACCCGTGAATGATCAATTATCAGATATTCATAAAATGGCCCGAATAGGAGATGAAGGTGTGCTGGCCCTCATTTCCGAAAGTACAAATGCAGAACGTCCCGGTATAACACCATCCGAAATGCTTGTCGGTGCTCATCTAGAAGAAGCTTTCCTAAAAGCAAAGCAGAAAATTTTTATTTCTACGTTTGCCTCCAATGTTAACCGGATTCAGCAGGTAGTCGATGCATGTATCAAGACTAACCGGAAGTTAGCCTTATTAGGAAGAAGTATGGTGAATGTAGTACAAGTTGCCAGGGAGCGCGGATACTTGCAGATGCCTGACTGGATGCTCATCAATTCACGCGATCTGCGGGAGGTCTCTTCTGACCGGATTGCGATTTTATGTACCGGAAGCCAAGGAGAGCCGCTTGCTGCACTTTCCCGCCTTTCTACCGGTAACAATCGCGATGTAAAAGTACACGCGGGAGATACAGTTATCCTGGCTGCTTCCCCTATACCTGGGAATGAGAAGGATGTCTCCCGCATTGTCGACAATTTGTTCCAGCTTGGTGCCCATGTGATCTACGGCTCAGCAAGCATTACAGGCATGCATGTGTCAGGTCATGGCTATCAAGAGGATTTAAAGCTTATGCTCACTTTGATGAAACCAAAATATTTTATCCCTATCCATGGTGAGTATCGAATGCTCCATATTCATCGTCAATTAGCGGAAGCAATCGGAGTGGAAGAGGGCAACACATTCATTTTACGAAATGGTGATATTGTTGATATTCAAGAAGGTGTCGCCCGCCAAACACGCCAAATTCCGGCCGGTGATACGTATGTGGATGGCTACGGGATTGGCGAGGTAGGACAGGTCGTGCTGCGAGATCGCAAACAGCTCTCTGAAGACGGTATGCTTGTCATCGTTATAACCGTTAGTAAAACAGATGGATCTCTTGTTTCTGAACCTGACATCATTTCTCGCGGATTTGTGTATGCAAAAGAGGCAGAAGAGCTGATGAACACGCTAAATAACATTGCTAAAGAAACAATCGGCAACTTTAAAGAGCCCAATATATTCGGCATGAAACAAGCTTTGAAAAAAGAAATTGGGCAGTATATATCCACCCAGACGAAAAGGAAACCACTGTTACTGCCCATCATTATCGAATTCTAATTCGGCTGGCATGCTCACTTATAAAACCTCCTTTCCTGCGCACATTAGCTCTAGGGGGTGATAATCCATGAGCAAAAATAATAGGAAAACGATGAATGAACGTACCCATAATCCTTTTGAAACATATAAGCATCTGCACCGTAACACAACAAGTCACGACCACAATCCGGAGGACAATACGGCGGAATTTGCAGAGGAGTTCGACTCCAAGCTGAAAAACAAGAACAATAAAACGAACCATGACAAAAACCAGCAATCAAACAAAAATAAATAATTTGTTCCTTTTATTAAAAAAGGTACGGAAATGATCTAATCCTCATTCCCGTACCTTTTCTCATTCATTGCTTAGTCTCTGTATTTCATTGTCAATCCCTTTAAAAAGTTTCTAGCAAACCGGTCTCCGCATTCCTTGTAATTTTTATGGTCAGGGCTGCGAAGAATTGCGCCCAGCTCACCTTTTGACACCGTGACGCCACCCTCATAAAGTAGGTCGAGCACATCCTCGCTCGTCAGTTGAAGGGCAATCTTCACCTTCTTTAGCAGCATATTATTCGCGCTCTCCTTACCTGTTACAGGCATCGTTTCCTTGACATTACCATCTTGGTCTTTTTGCGGCCCGCGCTTAAACGTAATAAATCCATTCAAAAAGGCTTCTAATGTTTTATTGTTTACCTTTAAAAAATTTTCTGGTGCCTCTTCGTCCTCTTTTACCTTAATGAGCATATTCATTACTTCTTCCTTTGTGAAGTTCATGCCCCCAAGCCTGAAGATTTCCACCATATCTACATTTTTAATATCGAACGCATAACGTAAGCGGATTAAAATATCATTGTTTGTCATTGTTGTTCCTCCTGCACTTTACCATTAGGCTCTATTATAACAGAGTGCCTTCCTTTGAAGGAATCATCGCTTCGGATTTTTAACAAGCATTTTCACTATCTGCCTAGACAGCCGCACTTCTCTTTTCTTACCTTTATTATCTACTTCATCAGAAAGCTGGCAATTAGTTCATACTTAGGTGTCTTTTCTATATTCGTTTTGTATAACACAACCTCATTTACCTGGAAAGGTGCAGGGGTTTCGCGAAATGGGTTATACCGCTCCAGCATCTCCAGAGTAAATTCACTATCTGCTCCCCACTTCCTGGCTAGTGTAATATGCGGATGATAAGGACGGCTTTCCAATGTAAAACCGGCCTCGATACATTGCCGGTAAACCGCTTCCTGCAGTCGATATAATTTGCTCTCATTCTTTACTGAGGCCCAAAAAATTCTTGGAGACTGCTTATTTCCAAATATATCCAAACCTTCAACATGCAAGGGAAAGCTGTTTTCTTCCTTTATGGCATCTCCGACTAATTGAATAACAGATGAGAGTCTATCCTCTTCTACCGATCCAAGAAAAGCTAGCGTAATATGATAATCCTCCATATGTACCCAGCGCTTAAATTGAAAAATAGAAGTTAAATCCATTATGTTATCATGAATGACTTGTTTTACCGTATCAGGTAGTCGAACGGCAAAAAAGTAATGCGAATTGGTCGACATCGTATCCCCCGTTTCTCCAAATTGAGTAATAAAACCTGCTTACTTGCTATATCAATATCACCTAAAAAGTTCAACTTAAGGAGCAGTTCCTTAAGTTGAACTTCGCTGCATTCATTATAAAGGAAAGTCGCGATAACCGCTTTGTACACCAATCCATTTCACCGTCGTAAATTTTTCAATCGCCCATTCTCCATTAAAGCGTCCTACACCGGAGTCTTTTTCGCCACCAAACGGAACATGTGCCTCATCGTTGACGGACTGATCATTTATATGAATCATACCGGTTTCAATTTTCATCGCCAGTTCCACTCCATGATGGCGGTCTTCCGTAAAGATAGACCCGCTCAAGCCATATGGGGAGCCATTGGCAATTTCAATTGCTTCCTTTTCATCTTCAAATTTTAAGATAGAAGCGATCGGCCCAAAAATTTCTTTCTGGGCAATCTCCATATCGTTCGAGACATTTTTTAATATGGTCGGCTGCATAAGACAGCCCTCTACTTTACCTCCATAAATTAATTCTGCTCCTTGTTCAATACTTTTCTCTACCATTCCTTGAAGTCTTTCTGCTTGCTCTTCATTAATGACCGGCCCTACAAATGTAGCTTTGTCGGCAGGATCTCCATACTTCAACCCACTCACTATTTTGACGAAGCTATCAATAAATTCATCATAAATTTCTTTAGCCACTAGTATGCGGTTTAATGCCATACAAATTTGGCCCTGGTGAAGAAACTTTCCAAAGGCAGCTGCTTTTGCAGCCTGTTCGATATTTGCATCCTTCAATACGATCATGACATTATTTCCGCCTAGCTCCAGTGCTACATCCTTGAGATAGTTACCAGCTCTTTCCCCAATTCTTTTCCCGACCTCTGTTGACCCTGTGAAAGAAATTAGGTTAGGGACCGGATGAAGGACAAACTCATCGCCAATTTCAGAGCCCTTTCCTACCAAGACATTGACGAGCCCTTTCGGAAAGCCTGCCCTCTCAAACAGTGTTCCGAAGATAAGGCCTGAAGTTACGGGAGTATCTGATGCAGGCTTGATTACAACACTATTGCCGGTTGCAAGTGCTGGTGCCACGGACCGCATCGTTAAATGAAAAGGGAAATTCCAGGGACCGATTACCGCAACCACTCCTTTTGGCAGACGATAAATTCGATTCTCTTTGTTCGGAAAGACAGAGGGAAGAATATAGCCTGTCATACGTGTCGGAAAAGTCATCGACTCCTTAACAACTCCCAGCGCTGAATCAAACTCGATCATCGCTTTCATATACGTACTGCCTGATTCTTTAATTAGCCAATCGATAATTGCCTCTTTTTCTTCCATCATGACTTCAACCAGCTTCTGAAACATTCCCTGCTTCTCCGCTACTGTGCTGTTTGCCCATTTCGGCTGTGCCATATAAGCTGCTTCATATGCTATATCCAAATCGGACTTATCAGCTGACCGTATTGTGAAAATTTCTTCCCCTGTATAAGGATTACTATTTTTAATGGTTTTCTCGCTTGATCCTACTTTCCATTCACCATTGATATACTGCTTTGTATAGGATGAATTCATGCACTTTTCCTCCTTTTTATTATGGATTGCCTTTATTCTTGTATATTGTTAGCAAGAATCGTCCTGATTATGTTATTTCTTTCTTATCTGATAGAACCTAAAAGAAAACAAAGAGACCAACCCGCTTACTAACGAAGGTTGGTCATCCGGCTGAATAACAACTGAAGTACGTTCCCCTTATGTACTGCATAGGATACATTTAGATATCCAGCAAGGGGGGGAAATATGTATCAAAATCCTTGGATGTATGGTTCTTACTTTCATTACCCTTCCTATATCCATACACCCATGTATCAATATGAAGGACAGTTAAATTACGAGAACGCCTATAACTACTGGAACTCCCCGAGGCAAACAATGGCAGAAAGGCCGTTAAGGTTAAACGATCATGGAACAAACCCATCTGTAATAAATATTCATGAGGCTTCCGTACAAAATAAAACATACCGTACAGCTTTATGGACAGGAAAGCATCTGCAAGTAACATTAATGAGCCTTAATCCAGGAGAGGATATTGGCCTCGAAATGCACGCAACTGTTGATCAATTTCTCCTTATTGAGCAGGGTCAAGAAATTGTTCAAATGGGAAATACAAGGGAACGACTGAATTTTGTTAGAAACGTGCATGCCGATGATGCCATTATGGTACCAGCAGGCACATGGCATAATTTAACGAATACAGGTAACGGTCCATTAAAACTATATTCTATCTATGCCCCGCCACAACATCCGTTTGGTACAGTTCATTCAACAAAAATGGATGCCATAAGAGCAGAAAGGCCCCATTAGCAAATGACCAGGATGTTGAAAGGGGCTATATAACCAAGTCCCCTCTCGTTTCTTACCTAACGGTGGGTCTCACTTGATAGGTCCATGATTCAAGAGAGACAGAGGTTCATTTACTTCGAATACTTTTCCGCGGATGTTTGTAATACCAAAGTTCGCCAATCGCTCGGAATGCATCTTTAAATAGTTATCGGCATCCTCTTTTGTTTCAAATAAGTAAATACCTCCAACCTCCTTTGTTTCAGCGTTCTCTGTCCAAACTTTCCAGATGAACCCTGGTTCTTCGTTAATACTCTTGGCCAAATCAGTAAATTCCCTCGACATTTCTTCTCCGAAAGGTCCGTCCATCATAAAATCAACTTGTACGATACATTTCATTTGCTTCCCATCCCTTCTTTAAATAATAAATCTCACTCCTAATTAGCTTGATAAAAAAGAAAAAGATCATACAGGGAAAATTCCATCTACCTGAATTTCTTTTATTCCTTTAACTCACATAGCATGCAAAGAAGACTTACTGTCAGATTGCTCGTGCTGCTGAGCAATCTTCTGCCAATTTACAAACGATTTCTGCTGTAGCTGAACAGCAATCTGCCATGATATAAAACGTTAATACTGTCTTTATGGAGCTAAGCCAGGATGTCCAAGAATTAAGCGGAAACAATAAAGCAATTTTAGCTTTTATAGCAGATGAACGTTTACATAAAAATAGCGCCATATTCCTTGCAGGGCTTTCCTACAAGGTCATGGCGCTTCATTATTTACTTCATGCTCCGGTAATTCTTCTTCCCATCATAGGAGTAAAGCATCGGCTTAGCTTCTATACAAGTCTCCAAATGAACGGGACGTCCCCATAGCTGGTAAATATAAGGCAGTACGTATTCCAAATATTTTGGATCAAGCTCCGTTCCTTCATAGCCGTGCTTTAAATATAGTTCCCCGTTTTTAGCGAAGTCTCCGTTTTCTACAACGATGTATGGAAAGCCGCCATTGACACGCATGGAAACGAGCTGATCGCGGACATGTTCGTAGTCCTTGTCAGTGACCCGATATTCATTGCCCTTTTTCTCAAATAAATAAAGGTCTTCCTGCGCTACTAGTTCCTTTTTCAAATAGTTACGGATAAAGGAAATATCAGACTCAATTTCCCGCACCTCAAAAATTTTCTCACGTCCGGATTTTGGTTTTACCCCGGCCTTCTTCATTTCTTCTGTTGGCTGATCATATCGCTTCTCGATATCCTCAAAAATCTTCAGTCCTAAGTAGTACGGATTAATTGTTGTCTTAGACGGCTGGACAACGCCTGCATTCAATTTCGCAAATTCAATCGTTTCAGCTGCCGTTAAATTCAGTTCACGCAAGATGCGCTGATGCCAAAAGGATGCCCAGCCCTCATTCATAATTTTTGTTTCAAGCTGCGGCCAGAAGTATAGCATCTCTTCACGCATCATCGTTAGAATGTCTCGCTGCCAATCCTCCAATTCTCTGCTGAATTGTTCAATGAACAGCAGTAAATCCTTTTCGGGCTTTGGAGGGAACGCTTTTTTTCTTCTCCACGGCATCTCCTCTTTCTCTTCTTTTTCATCCAGGCTCCAAAGATCATCGTACGTTGTTTTAGGAACGATGATTTCCTCTTCTTCCAAATCATAATTTTCCATCAGTTGTTTTGGTCTTAAAATAGAAGGATCAATATGCTCCTGAATAGAGAGTACAGCATCAATAAACCGTTCCACCTCATCCTTTCCATACAGCAGCTCATAGTGGGCAATCCGTTCTGCGGTAGCAGTCATGCTTTCCACCATATCCCGTCTTGTGTTGGAGAATCTAATATTATTTTTGAAGAAATCACAGTGTGCCAAGACATGGGCAATGATCAGCTTATTTTGAATAAGCGTATTCGTATCGAGCAAAAATGCGTAACATGGATTGGAATTGATGACAAGCTCATAGATTTGACTCAGTCCTAAATCGTATTGAAGCTTCATCCGATGAAACTGCTTTCCAAAGCTCCAATGTGTATATCTGGTAGGCATGCCGTATGCTCCAATGGTATAGATGATATCGGCTGGACAAATTTCATAATGCATAGGGTAAAAATCAAGCCCGAAACCTTTTGCAATTTCGGTAATTTCATCGATGGCCCGGTAGAGTTCCTTTTCCATCAACTATATCCCCCCTTAGTCATTGAAGTCCTTCATCTACATGGAAGGGTCTGCTTTTTTGAAAAAAGCCTTCAATGCTTTATATACATCGCTCTTCTGCTTTAAAATATAATGGCGAAAATGCGGATTATCGATCTTTCGGTAATTGGACATCATCGTGGAATAGCGTCCATGAGGATTGACTTCCCCGTAGCCGAACATGCCGGATACTTTCATCAGCTCCTGAACGTAGCGCAGACATTTTTCATTGTCAGATGACAAATTCTCTCCATCCGAGAAATGAACAGGATAAATATTATATTTAGCAGGGCTATATTTTTCCTTTATTAGTTCCAGCGCTTTTGCATAGGCTGAGGAACACATTGTCCCGCCGCTTTCTCCTTTTGTGAAAAATTCCTCCTCTGTCACGACCTTGGCTTCCGTATGATGAGCAATAAATGCAATTTCTACGGTTTCATAGTTGGTACGCAGGAATCTGGTCATCCAGAAGAAAAAGCTTCTTGCACAATATTTCTCAAATTGCCCCATTGAACCACTTGTATCCATCATTGCAAGCACGACGGCTCTGGATTCCGGCTTTTCCTCTTCGTCCCATGTTTTAAATCGCAAATCATCATTCTGAATCGGAGCAATAGACGCCTTTCCACTCATTGCATTGCGCTTTATCGCGGAAAGAATTGTTCGCTTCTTATCGATATTGCCCATCAGTCCTTTTTTTCGAATATCATTGAATTCAATTTTTTCAATAGATATATCAGCTGTCTCTTTTTGTTGTAGATTTGGCAGTTCCAGCTCGCTGAATAGCATGTTCTCTACTTCTTCTAAACTTACTTCTGCTTCATAATAATCTTCTCCTGGAGCATCGCCTGCTTCTTTGCCGCGCCCTGGTCCCGGCTTTCCTTGACTTCCATCCCGAGCCAGCACATCTCCGACTTTGCTATCGCCCTTCCCTTGGCCAACGTGCTTCGTTTTATCATGATTGTAGCGAATTTTATATTCATCCAATGAGCGGATTGGAATTTTTAACACCTCACGGCCATTGGACATAACAATGCTTTCCTCACTAATTAAATCCGGCAGATTATTTTTAATGGCTTCTCTTACCTTTTCCATATGACGCTGCTGATCCTGATGGCCTTTTCGATGGAGTGACCAATCTTCTTTAGAGACGACGAAACGGTTATTTTGATTTTCACTCATTTTTATCTTCCTCCATCCTTTTATTGTCCGGCTTTCCAATCAAAAGGCCCTAAACTACAGGGGCACTTTTTATATTCTATGAAAACTTTTCAGACTTTTGCGACTAATTTAAGTAAGAAAAAAGAGCGCCCAAAAAATCATTGGGACACTCCGTTACACCATTTAACGATTTAGTAAACTACCTACATACTGCAGTAATTCGTTTGCAGAAGTGGAATTATAGCCATGCTCATCGATCAATGTCGCAATTACTTCATTGATTTTTTTCAACTGTGATTCATCAGGCGTTTTTGTGGAAGTCGTAATTTTAACGACGTCTTTTAAATCTGCAAACATTTTCTTTTGAATTGCCTCTCGCAATCTATCATGGGAATCGTATTCAAACCGTTTTCCTTTACGCGCGAATGCTGAAAGCCGAATTAAAATTTCTTCGCGGAATGCTTTTTTCGCATTTTCCGAAACTCCGATCTGTTCCTCAATCGACCGCATTAATTTTTCATCCGGATTCATTTCTTCTCCTGTAAGGGGGTCGCGTATCCTATTCTTATTACAATAGGCCTCTACATTATCTAGATAGTTATTCATCAATGTTTTTGCTGATTCCTCATATGAATACACAAATGCCTTTTGAACTTCACTTTTCGCAATTTCATCATACTCTCTTCTAGCAACCGCAATATAATTCATGTACTTTTCCCGGTCCTCCGGAGAGATAGAAGCGTGTTGATCGAGCCCATCCTTCAGCGAGCGAAGGACGTCTAACGCATTGATGGACGATACTTCTTTCCGGATGATAGCCGAAGAAATACGGTTAATGACATAGCGTGGATCTATGCCATGCATACCCTCTGTTGGATACTCCTTTTTTAACTCTTCAACATCAACTGCATTATAGCCCTCTACACTCTCTCCGTCATATAGACGCATCTTCTTCACTAAATCGATGCCCTGTTTCTTTGGAACTTCCAGCCTTGTCAATACAGAAAAAATAGCGGCTGTTTTCAAAGCATGAGGGGCAATATGCACATCTGCCATGTCACTATCCTTAATCATCTTTTTATAGATGCGCTCCTCCTGGCTTACCTTTAGATTATAAGGAATAGGCATGACAATAATCCTGGAGTGAAGTGCCTCATTCTTTTTGTTAGAAATAAAAGAGCGGTACTCTGTTTCATTCGTGTGGGCGACAATCAGTTCATCTGCACTGATTAACGCAAAACGTCCGGCCTTGAAATTTCCTTCTTGTGTTAGAGACAGTAGATGCCAAAGGAATTTCTCATCCAGCTTTAGAATTTCTTGGAACTCCATCATACCCCGGTTCGCCTTATTTAGCTCGCCGTCAAAGCGATAAGCACGGGGGTCTGATTCAGAACCATATTCCGCAATTGTTGAGAAATCGATACTTCCTGTCAAGTCAGCAATATCCTGTGATTTAGGGTCTGATGGGGTAAATGTTCCAACACCTACACGTTTATCTTCTGAGAAGAAGATACGTTCGACCAAGACATTTTCAATACGGCCATCATATTCCTGCTCTAAGCGCATCGTATTCAGCGGCGACAGACTTCCCTCGATTCGAATACCATACTCTTCATAAAAATCATCCCGTAAATGATGAGGAATAAGATGAAGCGGATCTTCATGCATCGGACAGCCTTTAATTGCATAAATGGCGCCCTCATCTGTACGTGAATATTGCTCCAGTCCTCTTTTCAGCAATGTCACAATCGTTGATTTCCCTCCACTTACAGGACCCATCAATAGCAATATTCGCTTTCGAACATCAAGTCTTCTTGCTGCTGGATGGAAATATTCCTCCACCAATCGTTCAAGCGCTGTTTCAAGTCCGAAGATCTCCTTACCGAAAAAGTGGTACATTTTTTGTCCATCTCTTTCTTCTATCCCTGCACTCCTAATCATACTGTACACCCGTGAGTGCGCTGTTTGTGCAACTTCGGGCCGTTCTTTTACAATTTCCAAATACTCTGCAAACGTTCCTTCCCACTTCAAGCGACTTTCTTCTTCACGGTAATTTCTTGCCTTGTTTAAAATGCTGATAGCCATCCCTCCATTCAGGAGCATGTTTCTACCATATTATGAACTGAGACAAAGTATGATACCTAATCATTTTGACAACTTAAAATATCGGTTAGAAATTCGATGGGATTGCCTTTCAAAATAAGAAATAAACCGTATAAAAAAGAGCGCCTGAAAAGTCATTTCGAGACGCCCTTTTGCTATGAAGACTGATTGTCTTTTATGCCACTACTCTAGAACAATGCTTCTTAGCGGATATTGATTAATGAGAAGAGAGTTGTTCACTCAGAAATTTCTTCTTAATTATCGGAATGGATATGCTTCTTTACTTGTTCAATATCCGTATTACTATAAGCAGCTGTACCTTGTCCGCCTGTCCGAGCAAGAACCTCTAACACTTCTCTATAAGACAATCCCGACTCGGCATTTTTTCTCTTCACTTCTTCTACATCCGTATCTAAAGAAGCAAATTCCTCCTTATCCTGATTCATCCGCTAACCTCCTAACTATTTTTCGTTAGGGTCCCTCAGAAAATCATTCTTATGACAATGGACTGTAAAAATTAATTATTGTCCTATTTGCTTTTATCTCCTCGATGGTATTCGGAAATTTGAACCACTCTTACATTTTTTGTATTCAGCTCATGGTAAATACCTCGACTATCCGTAAAGGAAATATATTGATCGCGTTCACTGCGGATAAGCTCTTCCGCCTCCTCTTGTGACGCTACATGAATGAACCTTCTGATATAATGCTCCTCATCAAAAAAATACGTAACTTTAAATTCTTTCAATTTCCTCTTCCCCTTTAACTGTTAGCTACTTTATTATTTTTCCTTTTAAAAAATTGACCCTCGGCAACTAGCTCTTTTTTACGAAGATAATTTCCAAAAGCTAAGATAAATTTATCCTTTAAAGGACAAATTCAGTCTTATTACTGATAGGTAAAATGCTCTTTTTCGTTTATTATGTAAGTATACCTTTTTAACTATCAGGTATATCTTGCAAATATGAATGATAGGTGAATGAATATGAATTATCAAATTTTATTATATTACCATTACACAACGATTGAAGATCCTGCTGCATTTGCACAGGAACATTTACAGCAGTGTAAAGACCTTGAGCTGAAAGGACGAATCCTTGTAGCAGGTGAAGGGATTAACGGCACTGTATCAGGCACAGTAGAACAAACAAATGCCTACATGGAAATGATGAGAAACAACCCATTATTTGACGGCATTGTCTTTAAAATTGATGAGGCAGAGGGACATGCGTTCAAAAAGATGCATGTACGTCCGCGGCCAGAGCTTGTTAACTTAAGCCTGGAGGATGATGTTAACCCGAATGAAATTACAGGTGAACATTTATCACCTGCCGAGTTTTTAGAACAGATGCAGCGCGAAGATACAGTCGTGCTGGATGTGCGTAACACATATGAATATGATGTCGGCCACTTCCGCGGGGCAATCCGTCCAGATGTTGAAACGTTCCGTGATACACCACAGTGGGTGCGTGAAAACCGTCAATTATTCGAAGGCAAACGCGTGTTAACTTATTGCACAGGTGGTATACGCTGTGAAAAGTTCTCCGGCTGGCTAAAACGAGAAGGTTTTGAGGATGTTGGGCAGCTGCACGGCGGTATTGCCACATATGGTAAAGATCCTGTTACAAAGGGACAGCTGTGGGATGGTCAAATGTATGTATTCGATGAGCGTCTGACTGTACCAATCAATCAGGTCGAGCATGTTATTGTCGGGAAGGACCACTTTGACGGTACGCCTTGTGAGCGTTATATTAATTGTGCAAACCCTGAGTGCAACAAGCAAATTCTTTCATCAGAGGAGAATGAAGCAAAGCACTTAGGAGGCTGTACAATCGAGTGTACGAAGCATGAGCGAAACCGTTATATTGTAAGGCATGGCCTTTCTGGGGAACACGTGCAGGCAGCGATTTCTCAATTAGAAAAAGAACTGCAAGCATAAAATACTTTCTATATAAGTCAGCAAAAGCGTATGTGGAATTTTTCACATGCGCTTTTCGTTATAGTTACTCTCCCATCGAACTATACATCAGCGCTGATCAGCTTATAGTCCTTTCCAAAGGAAGCATGAATCCGATGCCCTCCAAATAAATCCCCATCTTTATACTCGCAATAGATATGATTGGGAGCGATTTGAATGTCACAAAGAGTGATTGCTTCCTCAAATGCTTCTGGTGTTACATCATACTCTCCTGCATCTACTGCCTCCCAGTCCAGCTTTTCATCATTCTCATCATATACAGGCCAAAAATCATTTTTATAGTGTACCAACCGTTCTGCTATAGCCCTTTTTGCTTCTTGGTCGAATTGTTCGATACAATGAAATAGTTTTTCCGCTCTTTTAAGCAGCGCTTGGACATCCACCTGCCCATCCAGTACCTCTATACTCCATCGTCTACCTCCTTGATCTAGCCAATATGATTTATTCCCCTCATCAAAAGTGAAAATGCCCATCCATTCACTAGTAATCGTTTTCTTCATCGCCCCATCTCTCCTTTTCTAGTATGGTCAGCTATTTTATCATAACTGTCTGCCCTTCATAGATTAAATCAGCAAAAAAGCTGCAGCTGCCATTTACATATAAACTAAGTATATAAAATAACGGCCCTAACCTTCTAGAAGGTTAAAGCCGTAGATGTGCCTTTGTGATTTTTACCAAGAGATAACTTTTAAATAAGTTTACCCCCGCCCTTTTATATGTTAGTTGCCGGATTGCTGTTTTCTGAACGAACCCACTTCAATCCATCATCTCGGCCCTCTAACTTTAGTGTTTCTTTCCAATCTTTATGTTCATCCGTATTTCTATCTGTCTCGATAAAGTCATTGATCAGCCATTTCTTCTCATCCTTGTCGTACACAAGATATAAATCCCGAATCAGCTCATAGGAAATATCCTCAAAATCAGGATAATCAACAAGCTTTATTTTCCGTGTATACGTAACATAAGTCGTTACTTCAGCCGACCATTTACCATCAAAGTAATTGACGGTAAAGTCTTCTAAATTCAAAACTGCCCCGGCATATTTCGAGTGAAATTCATCAATATAATCAGCTGCCTCCATGTATGCAGAACTGACTAAATCCTGCGAATACGCCATTTCCTCAGCTGTAGCATCTAAATTTGTAAATGACTCTAAATTAAACTCCGTCGTTTCAAAGACAGACATGTCGTAATTGAATGTATCAACAGCTGCGACAATGTCATTTTTCGTTTTTTCGTTCTGTTTCACAAGACTTTTTGTGTCTACGATATACGTGATGATGTCATTACCCCATACGTCCACTTTTTTTGTTTCTGTAAAATCTCCCAGATCATTTTTTACAGTTAAAGCAATGGAATAGGTGCCAGGAAGGAAAGGACCATATAAGCCATCTTCATTTTCTTTAAAGTTCAACTTGGACTTATCGATATTGAAGTTAACGGTATCATCCTCATTATGACCTGACACTTTGACGGACGCTGTCTTCACTAGTAATTTATAGTTTTTTGTCAGTCCCTTTTTCCCATCCAATATAAGACTGATTGGCTGATTCGTTTTTGCGTAGTCCTTCTTTTCCAATTGTTTATGCAAACTATCCTTGATCGCTTGATAGCTGTGGCTATTTGCTTTTAAATAATCAACAAGCGCTGCAGTAGATTGAGCATCTACAACAGCCTCCGATTGATCAGGAACGATAAGTTCCTTCAGCATGTCTGGCTTTTCCTCTTCGATTGCTGTTTCAAATTGGGCAATGATTTTGTCAGGCTTATTCAGCTGACTAACGAAAAACACCGCACCTGCTCCAATGACAATAACAGAAACAACAGATAAAGCGATAATCAGAAGTGCTCTTTTAGACATACGTCATCGCTCCTTAATAGCCTCGGCCTTTAGCGAAAACATCTACCATCTCTTCACTGTTGTAATGATCCATATTGACTGTCCATTTCCCATCTTTTTCAACCATTTCAATTTCTAATGGACGTTCTGCTTTCTTTGGTTCCAAAGAATTAATGATGGAATCTAATTTTGAAAACGCATATTCATCACGTTTTTTCCCATCGTACTCCCCTGTATTATCAAGATATTCCTCTCGATAATCACTAATTTTATCGTATAGATTACCAAGCGGAAGTGAAGAATATTCTAGTTTTACTTTCGCTTTTCCATTGGCATTTGCCATTGTAGCAGCCTTTATTTCTACTTTTTGCGCCATAGCCGTTTTGTAAATAGCGTATTGTTTTGCAGCCTCTTCTTTTGATATTTCCAAATCATAGAACGAATCACCAAGCGATTCTTTAAAGGCATTTGCCCCAGCATCCTGGAGTGCCTGCTTATCAGCAACTACCATTTTTTCATAGTCCACATTTTCTTTATCCAAGTAGATTGTTTCGATATATGCGACTAATGCCTTTGCTGGATTGTCTAGGTTATCCAAGCTCTCTGTATATTCCGATGTATCTAATGTGACACTGACTTCTTTTTCTTTCTTTGTTTCCCCCATGATATATGGCGCAACACCAATTTCGTATTCTTTGTCTTTTTCAGCTTGGAAAATAAGCGTTACTTCCTTTGCCTTGCCTGCACCAATTTCATCCCCTGGTGAGGAATCAAATCCTAAATCTGCATCATAGACAGGCTCGATTGTAAGCTGTTTATCTCCATCATATACTTTGATTTCAGAATAAGTTGAAACGTTTATTGTCGAGTCTGATTTATTTTTAATGTTAATTGTAACAGCAAGCGGATTTTTCTCGCCTTCACCATCAATTGATTCACCTTGATCACCAAGTAAAACAAATGATGCTTTCTCCACTTCTACCTCTACTTTCGCCCCGCCTGCTGCGCCTGTAGAAGAGCAGCCTGCTAAAGCAACCATACAAATTAAAAACAATGTAAAAAATCCTAACTTTTTCATCCTGTTAAATCCTCCTCACCAACTAACATTGGGATAATCATACAATTCAGGTTACAATATATTAAATTGTTGAAACTTCAGTCAATGTGTCGATAGGATTATACACGATATTACAAAATAAGGATGTTTAATAAAATGAGTTGAAAATGAGCAGAGGAACAAACAATATTTAATAAAATGTAAAAGGATGAATTGTACAGAAAGGTACTAAAACCCTATTGCTACATTAAAAAGTACTTACTCATGCCTGGCAATTATTTTTTTGAGATAACACCAATTATCCGCTAATCAACAAAGTAAACAAGCCATGACCAGCTTCATTATTCATGTGAAAGGTTAAAACACAACTTGCGATAGGCATATACCTCCAGTTATCATGTGCAACCTTCATAATATAATTTAGAAATAGCTGTATGCATATTTTTCTAAAGAAAGGGGTCCAGCTATGTATTATTTGTATCAACCTCATCATTATCCATTTTCTTATGGACAGATCGCTTATCATCCCTTTCCCGTTTCCCCGTCTATAGATCCTGAACTTTTGAATCGCCCTATGTCTCACCGCAATGCTGCAACTGCTGCGCCGAAACGCTTACTTCCGACTGCTCAGAAACCTGAATTTCCTCCTGTCAACCCTAATCATTTATATGAATCAGCCCAAAGCTCCCGTAAGCTCATGTCAGAAGCAAGTATTTTACTTGACCGCTTGGCTACTTCCAAAGAATTTGATGCTAAGTTAATGGAGGCTGCCCAACGCTCAGATACAGCGGAAGTTACTCGTTTAATCCGCTCGCTCGGCATCACGGCGAATGTAAATGCCCAGTACAACCCGGATGGCCTTCGCTTAGAGTTCACATCAACAATAGATGGTGTTGAATGTTGTCGATTGCTAATTTCACTGCGTTGGCGCTAACATACAGCAGAGACTTGTTTAATGCATTTGTTTTAAAAACCCACCTTCTGTTCTCCCCCCTTCATACTAATCTTTATGGATAGAACAGCCCTTTTTTAGACTATTTGAAGCAGGTAAAGATAGATTTCCTATTATAAAAATCAAACTCTTTTTCCTATATCGGCTTTATTAAAATAGATAAAAAGAATCGGAATGCCAAAATTATTCATAACATGTTTATAATTGTAATATATTTACTTTTGCCGCTGATTTTTTTAAACTTATATTCTATTATGTAAAGCTTTAGGGGGAGATGTATTGCAACAGACAAGGAACGGTCATACAGTTACTGAAAAGTATAACCATCAAGGCAGCGAGGCTAATTCCAACGAACCTTCTTCATTGGAAACAGCGCTGAAACAAAAGAAATCCTTTTTTAATAGTTCAAAAATGATTCAACATAATGATCATGTAGAGCATTTATTAGGGTTATTTGCCGGTGATGACGGGCGAGAGTACTACCTGAAAAAATGGGCACAAGCAAGGCCGACATGGAATTGGGCTGCATTCTTTTTCTCATTATGGTGGCTGGGTTACCGGAGAATGTACATACCGCTTATAACGATTCTGGGCGGATTCTTATTCCTTCATATAGTGACAGCGCTATTCAATCTTGACTTCAGTAAAATAGACGGTTTGTTAAGGTTAGCTGTCATGATTTCTCTTGGTATATCCGGAAACTCCATTTACCGGCAGCACGCAATAAAGACTATCAACAAATATAAAAATAAATATGAACATCGGGAAACATT
The DNA here is from genome assembly GCA_031181585.1 of Lysinibacillus sp. Lineage (GTDB taxonomy): Bacteria > Bacillota > Bacilli > Bacillales_A > Planococcaceae > Lysinibacillus_B. The sequence goes on along the minus strand of JAPSKP010000005.1, from coordinate 36,011 downwards.
AGAAGAGCGCATTGCTTCAAAGGGCGGCATTAGCTTTGAGAGCTTCATGATTTCTAATGTGATACTCATTGTTTATATAATCATTTTGGGATTACTGTAGAAATGAAGAGGTTGGAAAACCAGGTAAAAGAGCTGTCCAGAAAGTTTTACCCTTCTGAACAGCTCTTTTTTTCGGCTATATAAATTGGTGAAATAAACCATGTTGTGTACAATACCAAAGCAGTGTACCTCGTTTACGCATGGGTAAACGTGTTTGCAGTGCCCATTCTGGATACTGCTTTATAATGTGCACCTGATCTCCTGTTGCAAAAGCAATAAATGATATAAAATGATCCTTGTTCATCGGATGATCGCTTGAAATAAACCATTCGCCATCTGTTTGTGTAACTTCCAGTTTTTCTTCGTCTACCGCTTTCGTCGGCACACAAGCCTCCAGTTTTCTACCACAACAAGAAATCGTTGCGTTCCCTGTAGATAAAACAATATTATGACAAGATGGGCAAACAAAATAGCTCGACTTTTTCATATTTCCTCCTACAAAATCATTTGTCATAAGTTCACCGACTAACATATCCTCTATATTTACACCCAGAAGGGCAGATAACTCCGGCAGCAAAGATACATCTGGGCATCCTTGGCCTCGTTCCCATTTCGAAATGGTACGGTCAGATAGATGCATCTGCTCTGCTAATTCTTTCTGCGTCAATCCTTTTTCCTTCCGCAATATAGAAATCAAACTACCAATTTTGCTGTAATTCATCTGTTCACCTCCAGCTACTTTCATCATAGTTGCTAATTACTTTTCCGGCAACAAACGCTCCGTAGAGTATAAAACTCTCCTTACCGCAATACATGTTGAAAAATCTGTTAAGATTTGGAGACTTTCTATTTCCACAGCTTGCAACAAAAAAAGCTGCAAACAACTTGATAAAATCAAAATGTTCACAGCCTGCAATATATGTGTACCAAAAATATACTTGTGTAAATAAGTTATCTATAAAGCGCTATTTACGCCGGATAACTTCCCTAGTGATCTTGGATGAACACAGTTTCTTACTTTTTCTTGCTATCCCCATATAAAGTCGCTTCGGCTAATTGGGCTAATTCTTGAGCCTTTGCACTTATTTCCTGAATGGTAGCTGAAAATTCTTGAATGGAGCCTGATTGGGTATCAGTTAGCGTATTGATTTCTCCAAAGGCTTGGTTCAACGTTACAAGAAGTCCATGAATATTTTTCGTTATATCATTAATTTGATTTACATTTTCTTTTGAATTCGTTGCAAGCTTCCGAATCTCATCGGCTACCACAGAAAATCCTTTCCCTACTTCTCCCGCCCGTGCCGCTTCAATTGCAGCATTCAAACCTAAAAGGTTACTCTGGTCAGATATGCCCTTTACAACTGAAGAAATCTCACCAATTTGATTGGCGCTTGAGCTAACATCCTTCATTTGGCCGGTTATATCCGTTACACGATCGGCAAGCTGGGTAACGGACTCGCTTATATCTTCAACGGAAGCCGCTGTCTGTTCAACGATTGCCGAAAAGCTTTCTGCCATTTCAAATAACTTATTCGCTTTTTCCAAACTAGTCCCAATTCCTACACCACCGACCACTTTACCTTGGTCATCATGAAGCGGGAGGGCACGTGCGATCAATGGAAATCCAAATAACTCTTTTGGGAGAGTTGCTGATAAAGGCCGATTCGTTTTAATAGCATTTGTCACGATATCGCCTTCCATCAATGGGTCGCCAGGGCTTACATTTAAAGCGAAGGTTTTTCCTGGAATATTGATGATCAGTTTTTCTGTATCATAGATTCCCACGGTAATATCATCATGGATCAGATCATTTAGCAATGGAGCTATTTTTATAAATGCATTTATAACTTCATGTTGTGACATCGCTTTCCACTCTCTTTTCTATTAATAAGGTAACTTTCTTTGACCATAGTTTACAGAGATCCATTTTAACGTTGTGAACTCCTCTAGACTCCACTCTCCGTTCAAGCGACCTAGACCAGATTGTTTCTCCCCGCCAAACGCTACAATCGGTTCATCATTAATTGTTAAATCATTTACATGAATCATACCCGTGTGTACTTTTTTCGCCAGCTCCACACCACGCTCCAAATTAGATGTATGAACTGCACCGCTTAAGCCGAAGCGAGTATTATTAGCAATATTAATTGCGTCTTCTTCTGTTTCAAATGGAATAACACATACTACGGGACCAAACAGCTCTTCCTGTGAAACGCTCATATCAGTTGTTACATCTGCTAAAATCGTTGGCTCAAACAGTCTGCCATGAATACTTCCTTTAAGAAGTGGCGTTGCCCCCTCTGCAATCCCTTTTTCAATTAAGGCTTCAAGAGTTTTTGCCTGACGGTCATTAATGACAGGGCCGATAATTGTCTGAGGATCTTTCGGGTCACCAACCGTAAGACTCGCTACCTTTTGAGCATATTTTTCAATGAATTCATTGTAAATTGATTGTTGCACAAGAATTCTATTGGCTGACATACAGATTTGTCCTTGATGTGTAAAGCGGCTGAATGTCGCAGCATTTACAGCATATTCAATATCAGCATCCTCCAATACGATAAAGGCACTGTTACCACCTAGTTCTAGCAAAGGTTTTTTGAAGTTTTTAACAGCCAGCTGTCCAATGTAACTTCCGACTTTTGTTGAACCTGTAAAGGAAATAATCCTTGGAATTGGATGCTCCACAAATGCATCCCCAATTTCATTGATGTCTGTTACAACAACATTAATTAACCCTTTTGGAACGCCTGCTTCCTCGAAGATTTTTCCGATTAATGTTCCACCCATAATTGGTGTATCTTCATGTGGTTTTAATACAACTCCATTTCCTGCTCCTAATGCAGGTGCCACTGATTTCATCGATAAAAAGAAAGGGAAGTTGAATGGACTAATAACCCCTACAACGCCTGCTGGAATACGATACAATCTATTTTCCACATCATCTATTGTCGAAGGTAGAATTTTCCCCTCCATTCTTAATGGGAAAGTAGCAGCCTCTTTAATGATATTCTTTACAAGACCAATCTCGAATGCCGCTTTTAGCCTTGTACCCCCCAGCTCATCCATAATGATGGAGGTAATTTCTTCTTCATGCTCTTCAATATATTTCACCGCATTTTCTAAAATATCGCGTTTCTTATAGGGATTCACTTTATCCCATTCCTGTTTAGCCTTTTCTGCTGCCTGATAAGCAAGATCTATATCTTGGATACTTGCTAATTTATATGTATTAATTACTTGATCATTATAAGGATTGATATTATTTAAAAGTGAACTGCTGTGTCCATCTCGCCACTCTCCATCTATAAACTGCTTCCCTAATGTCTCAATATTCATGTACTTACCTCCAGGGTATAATTAGTAACTGCAACAGTCTGAATATCGGCATAATTAGGAAATACTTTACTTATAAAACCTAACTCAAATTCCCTCAAAAATAATTACAGCTTCAATCAGGGGAGGTTTTCTTTTTCAAGCAGACTAAAAAAGAACGGCCTCTATAATCGTTATAAACGATTTAGAGGCCTCTCTCATTGTTATTTTACGGTGTTTGCTTTACTTCACCGTTTAGTGATTCAGCAGCTTCTTTGTCTTCAGATTCACCTGAAGTTTGTTTATCTTCAGCTCCGCCAGAAGTCTCTCCTGCAGGTGCTGGGACATTGACATATAATTTACCAGCCGCTCTTTGACGAGTCTCATTGTTAAAGCCATCGATTGCAATAACTTCAATGACTGCGCCATTAGCTACAGTATCAGCAGGTACCGTCCAATAGCCAACATAATGACCGTTTCCTTGTTCCATCATCGGTAATTCAGTCGCATTGTTTACATCGTTTGTTAGTGGCATATGGATGACAAACGTTGGTTTTAATCCAGGCTCACTATCAAATTCGATTTTGACTGTTCTACCAGTTGCCACATAAATATCGCTTACTGGTTTTAAGTTGGAAATTTGTGGTGCATCGAAATCAGCCGTCACTGTCACTGTCTTTGACACGCTGTTGCCGGCTTTATCCGTTGCTACTACAGTAATTTCATTTGTACCATTATCTAAAATCATACGTTTTGAATATTTGCCATCACTTACGGCTGCAGGTGAACCATTGACCATAACCGTGTCAATATTAGCATCCGAGATTACCCCTTCTACCGTTACTGTTTCACGATTTACTTTTTCACCATTCGCCGGTTTATCGATTGTTAGCTCTGGAGCCGTTGTATCTAAAATAACAGATACTGGAGTAGATTCTCCTGTTACTTTATCATTTAGCTTCGAAACAACCGAAAACTCATTTGAGCCTTCAACCAGATTGACATCAATGGCAAATTTGCCGTCATCACCAACCACTGTATCCGCTACTACCTCGCCATTTTGTTTTAATTCAATCGTCGTAGTTGGTGAAGCTGTTCCAGTAACCGCTGTTGCAGCCTCTTTTGTAATAGAGCCTGTAGCCGGAGATGTAATCATTGGACCAGTTACTTCATAGCTGACACGTGCCCGAATCATATAATTTCCTTCGCTCGTTGGAGACGATGACCAAGCCCCTGATACATCTTGATAGCTTCTACCTGCATTTGTGCCATCTTCGTCTGTAGCAAGCCCCGGGCTGTTCGGATTTGCAACTGTTTGGCGATACACCATATAGAAGTCGCCATTTACGACAATATTATGTTCCGATAAGTCAACAACTGTCCATTCTCCATTACGTAAAGCAGTAGCATCAATAGGTCCTGCCAGCTTCTTGCCAGGCGTACCATCTGCGCCAGATGCATCCCATACTTCTACAGCAAATGCCGTTCCACCTGGTGAAGGCCACTCAGCTGTCCAGAAGCGGAAGACGCCATCTGTAACAATTCCATTTTCCTTCCCTTCAGGAAGAGACATTTTCACCGCCCACGCATTGCCAGCAGCATTGAATGCACGCGCATTTTCAGCTGTACCGTCATCATACCCAATCTCTCCACCTGGGTACGTGTAGAATGGTTCAAGTGAAATATTTTGCGTCACTGGTTGTCCAGCAATCGATACAGGCACTTCTTGGCCATGATAACCGCGAGCGATGACTTTTAATGTATAGTCGCCCTCATAAGCAGTTACCGTAAAGTTACCACTTGCATCAGTTACAACAGGAGCGACATTAGCATCCTCCACAAGAATGACCGTTGCTCCTTCAATTGCTTCTCCTGTAGACTGATCCGTAATTGTTCCTTGTACCGTGTTTTGTGCGACTTCATCTAATGTGAAATTCGCAGTGGAAGTACCATCCGCCTCGATTGTGACCGACTGTTCTTCAGATGTGAAGCCGTAAGCTTCCGCTTTCACTGTAAACGTCCCTGCTCCATGTGTAAGCGCATAAGAACCATCTGCTGGATTCGTATAAACAGAGCGTCCTGATTCCAGTACACTTACCTGAGCACCTAATGGCAGCAGTGTAGGATTGTTAACTTTTTCAACAACTGGCACCCCATCTTTTGAGCGCACTTCCGGTTTAATTGTCTTTGGATCAATCGCTTCTTTTAATGCCTCTTTATCTTTATCCTTCGCATTTCCGTTATTTCCATTATTTCCGTTATTTCCTTTTCCTCCATGAATACCATTGTTTGCTTTATTACCATCGTTACCCTTATTGCCATTGTTTCCGTTATTCTTACCTTTTGATACTTTACCAGTTTGAGACACATCAGTTAATGCGATATCATCAATATACCAGCCATCCCGCTGTACACTTGAATCTGAGTAAGCGTTAAAGCCGATATAAATACGCTGACCCGCATAATCGGATAAGTCAACTTCTGCATCTACCCAGCCATTCGATTGGCCTTGAACTGTTAATAATTGCGTCCAGTTTTCTTGGTCTGTTGAAACAAATACATGTCCATAATCCCATGCTCGACCAGAAGTAGACTGTTCAAAATTATGCCAATGCTTAAACTGAAGGTATGTGTTTCCTTCCGGTAAATCAATTGGCGGTGCAACCAGTGTAGCATTCATATTGTTTGCATAGGAGCCTGCTAAATTTGTCGCATATACCTTTTCACCTGATGCTGCATTTCCAGGGCCAGATGTCGGTACACCCCATTCCCAGCTATCCTGACTGCCGAATGAATACCAGCCAGTTGGCTGTGCTTCAAAGTCTTCAGAATAACCAACTGTAATTCCTGGTTTCACATCGACCACATACTCTTCACTGCTGACTTCATTATTACCAAAATCATTCACTGTCCATTTATATGTGAATGAATTGCCGGTAATCATCTCACCCGGTACTACTACAGCGAATTCACCGGATTTATAATCCCCGGATTTTCGGCCAGCCGTAATTTGCTGCCATGCATTGTTTGCATCTTTGTAGTGAAGTACGACAGAGGAAACACTGATATTATCACTCACAGAAACGGAGAGATTCAATGCCATGCCAGCATATGTTTCAGCCGGTGCATTATGCTCAAATGTAGGTGCTTCATTATCAGAACCTTGTTGTGTTACTTGGCCTTCCAATGTACCAAGGCCTGTAATGATAGAGGAGACGGCTTCATACGCATCGACTAATCCATAGCCGTAAGCATGGTTAGGAACAGATGGATATTGGCTGTCTGTCAACGGATTTGCAGTCTCTAACAAAATCTCTTCCATTTCATCGACTGTTAGATTTGCATCTACTTGGCGAAGAAGGGCTGCTACACCTGATACAGCAGGACCTGCCATTGAGGTACCATTCCATCCTCCCTCATAGCCCCCACCTGGTACGGCAGAACGAATATTTACACCTGGTGCTGAAATGTCTGGTTTAATTTCATCATACGGAGATGGCCCTCGTAATGAGAAGCTCCCCACTTTATTATTAATATCCGTTGCACCCGTCGCAAAGGACTCAGGGTAATTGGCTGGTGAAGCAACTGAACCTGCTCCTCCAGGATTTGTAGCTGTCGTGTTGCCGGCAGAAAATTCAGGGAAGATTTCGGCTGCACGCCAGTTATTAACGACATCTCGGTACCACTCATCCAATCCTGGGCCGCCTCCCCATGAGTTGTTTACGATATCTGGAGCCATATCAACACGTGGATTTCCATTAGCGTCTGTCGGCGCTAAAATCCATTGTGCAGCTTCCAAAAGATCAGCATCTGATCCGCCATTTGAAGTAAATGCTTTTACAGCAATATATTTAGCACCCGGTGCCACACCAATTTGATTGGAGCCATCCGGTTCACTACCGACCATTGTGCCTGTTACGTGTGTTCCATGATCCAGATCATCATACGGGGTAGCCCGTCCAGAAGCCGTAGCATCATACCAGTTATAATCATGGGTTACTTGTCCCGTTGCGGCATTATAACCACGGTACTTCTCTTTTAAAGCCGGGTGATCCCATTGAACGCCTGTATCGATACTTGCAACAACCGTTCCAGAACCATCAATGCCCATATCCCATACTTCCGGTGCTTTTACACGCTCGATGTTCCATTCAACATTCGCCGTTTCCGCACTTGGTGCTGCTGCCTCTTCAGTTTTTGTAGTAAACAGCTGACGTGTTTCATTTGGCAGCACTTTTTCTACCTCAGCGAACGTCGCCACTTTTTCGGCCACTTCTTTTGTTGCAGTTACGGCAATCGCATTTACGATATAGAAGGATGTAATATCAGCAGCATTCCCAGCAGCTGCCTCTTGTTCAAGAAATTGAAGGACTGTTTGTTGAGATTCTATAGAAGTTGCCTTTAATTCAGAAACAACAGCAGAGCGCTGCATTAACTTTGCATTATGTGCAGACAGGTTTGATCCTTCTGCTTTTTCCCGGGCTTCCGTAGCTACCTGAGCTGAATTTGCTTTCTCTTTGAATTTCACTAAAAATGTCACTTGATCATCGCTTTTAAAGCTTTCAAGCAAGCGATTACTCACCTTATCCCGTACAGAGCTGACCGGGCTGTTAGAATCTTTAAAAGATTCATAGAGACGGTTAGCAGTTGTTTCTGCGCTAACAAATCCGGGTGTTAATAAAGAAACCGTCATAAATGCAGAGGCTACCACACTAATTGCTTTGCCAGAAGACTTTTTCCTCTTCAATTTCCTTCCCCCTTCGTTTTTTATTCTCTTTTTACCTCCTCTTCACTATCAATCTCTGCAAGGGATTGATAAATCGCTTCCCTCCTTTACGCTAAATAATTCAGGTAAAAAGAATTAGTTCGATCATTGTGAAATTTCTAGATGTGAGTCCTATGATAAATGAGTATGTAAATTATTTCTGTCATAACTTGTCATACTATTATGATTATTTACTTTTCAGTAACTATCTCCTATTCGGATATAGGTAAATAGTTAAGAAAAATATTATAAAAAGTGTTGTGGTACTGATCTACATAGGTTTTTAATAGGAGAAATTCAGAGAGAAAGAGTCTGCTTTTACAAAAACAATTAATTTAGACTAGAAAAACTTAAGAAGATACAGAAAGAATATGGAAAATAACTACAACGGGTCTTTTGTTCTGATTATCTAATACAGCTAAAATTGAAGGAGCAATGGAGGTTTTAAATAAGATGTAATATTTCTATCATGCGAGGATTAATGAAAAAGACTCATTCATTATTGAATAGATAGTAAGGCTTGCATCCAGTTTTTAATACTCTGGATTACTTTTCAGCTTTCCAAATAGTTCACATAAAAATGCTTCAAGTCGACAAAATTCGCGGCTTTCATATTGGAAAAAATGAATTAGGATTATTTTACTTACAAAAAAAGACTGCAATCAGAAGTCCATTCCCGAGCTTCTAGATTGCCGTCTTTTAAATTGTTTTGTCTTAGTGAAATAGAAGATTATGCCCTATGCCTTGCCTTTTTTACGAGCTTCAATTTCATCTTTCATTTCTTCTTTTAACCCTTCAATTGACTGTTTGCGTCGTTCATTCTTCTCTTGGATTATTTCGCTTTGCATCGGATCAGCAAACTCCATACTGATTTCAGCTTCATGAAGATTTTCTTCCGTATTTCTAATAATATCCCGGATTCGCTCCACATTGTTTGAACGATCATCAGGTTTTGGGTGTTTTGAATTAGACATGGTAACCTCCTGAGTTTTTAAAGATTTCGGTATTAGTTTGGATTTTTCTAATCATTCTATGCATCCATTTTATAAGACCAATACCATCTTTTCAGGAATAGAAAAGCTCAGTTTAAGTAAACAAAAACAGCGATTCCAAGACCCTTGCATCATGAAGGAATGATAGATCACAATCTCTTAGTTTCAATGCTTATAATTAGGATAGTTTGTATTTAAGTTAAATGCATTTTGTATTTTATTTTTAAAAATGATAACAATCTATTACATTTATCCATACCCGCTTTATTTCCTTACATATACTAAACTGAATAAAAACAAAAGGAGGTGTTACGAATGGGTGCATCAGGTTATCAAGGCGGCGGCGGTGGCGGATACGGTTCTGGTTCTGGCTTTGCTCTTTTAGTTGTTCTCTTTATCCTTCTAATTATTGTAGGAGCTTCTTTCTACAGCGGCGGATACGGTGGTTACTAGTATGAAACCCCATAAAAGGCAGTTAGTATAGTTGTTCCCGCCTTTAACATCAACTCTCCCTCTAAAAAAGCAGCTGCCCAGAAAGCAGTAACTTTCTGGGCAGTTCTGTTTTTTTCACGGATCCCTTACTTAAAATCAAAACCCAAAGCGCTGCTAGGTAAATATTTTCTCGTAAGCTTTAACTCCGCTTTTCTAAATTATAGTAGTAAATAAATTGCATGATTTCCCCTCTCATCTCCATTGTCGTGATATCTCTTTTATGAAAAACAAAACCCACTTTATCTTTATATTTTTCTATTTTAATTAGCACATTACAAAAAAGATCCATCCAATTTTGAAATTCACATAACACCAATGAAAAACTAAAATCTATATTGTCTTTTTCAACAAAAACAATATGATGATTTTCATCGTATTCCTCAAAAGTGATACTTATAGTAGATTTATTATCTCCACTTAGATTCTTCACATCTATGGCTCCTTATCTATTATCTAATTTTTTCTGCATCAAGGTTTGTACATAATGAAGAAAGCAACAATAAAACAAACAGCTTTGCCTATAGGCTAGAAAGCGTAGAAGTTCTGACACCTAAAAGAGTGTATTTTCCACAAAACCTCATGCGAGGATGTGAGGCTGTTCCCTATTTATTATGGAAATTTCTACATAGGCAGATACGTGTAAAAATTTATGGGATTATCATTCTAGGATTAAAATTAGTAACTCCGGGTAAACGATAGGGGAAAACCCAATACGAACTAGGAGGTAATGGAATGGCTGCAAAGGAACTTGCATTGCATGAACAATTGGAAGTACATGAAGTCCTTATTTTTAAAACAACTTGTGTAACAAAAAGTAAACTATTTGTAGATCTAGTTCAAGACAAGAAATTAAAGGAAATTATCGAAGAAGATTTAGAGCTTTCCACAAAAGCAATTAAAGATTTGAAAAAAGTGCTTGCAGATGCAAGTAAATAAAAGACAGGAGGAAGAGTAATGGCTACTAAAAAATCCGAGGAAACAAAAAATGAACAGCTAGATGTAACTGTTATTGATGACCTGGCAATCGCTTCTGATTTACTTATCACAGCTAAAGCAGGCGTAAGAAATTTAGCGGTTGCAATTACGGAAACAGCTACTCCTTCCGTGAAAAAGCTGCTACGTCGTGAGTTGGATAACGCTATTGATCTGCACGATAAAATTGCTCAATATATGATTAAAAATGAAATGTACCATGCATATGATTTAGATGAGCAGATGCAGCATGACTTAGAAAAAGCCGATATTGCGCTAAATTTAGTAAAAAAATAGTTGCTGGACTGCGTTAAATTAAAAGTGGATTCCCACCCTGGGAATCCATCAGCCTGTTGACAAACGCTCTCATCCAGCGTTGCTTGCCTCGCTCGTTTTCAAGACAGGCTGAGTAAACCGTTGTTTTATAAAGTTACCTAAAAAACGTAAAGACAAAGTTAAAAAACAACTTTGTCTTCACTCTGGTGGATTCCCACCCTGGGAATCCATTTTTCATGTATTCAATTTTAAATCTTGAATTGACTGCTGCCTCTTTCTGAGCTACCGCCTTATTCGAAGCTATTTTTTCGGGCTTCAAATGCAGCCTCGTCACTTAACTGTTTCTTCATTTTATCAACTGAATGCTTACGGCGCTCATTTTTTTCTTCAAGATTTTCACGTTCTTCCGGACCCGCAAATTCCATGCTGATCTCTGCTTCTCGGATATTTTCCTCTGTGTTTTCAATCATTCTATCCAGACTTAGCGCATTATTCGATTTACCATCCCTATTTTTCTTTATCGCCATTTTAAAGACCTCCTCTTCATTTTTGATTACTGCATTAGTTTGTTTTTCTTTATTTGATTTATGCAAAAAAGGAATGATGAAAAAGAAGACAGACACTTTAAACGTGTAAATCGTCCATAAGCTAATCAAATTACTTTTAATAAAACATGCAACTTTGCACATATTAGTGTGGACTTTATCAGCCGTTCTTTATATTACGAAAAGAAGGTGAAATAAAATGGCAAAGAAAAGTAAAACTACATTCAAAAAGGAAAAGAAAGAACATAAAGATACAAATATACGCGAAGAGTATTCAAAAGAGCTAAACCAAGTCATTCATAATAACGCTCCGCAGGAAGTTACGAAACATAGAGGAACATAAATAAAAGCCTTGGCTCAGCCTTTCTTTTGTCAGGCGAGCAGATAAAAAAACTATGCCTCCACCGGGTGATATCAAGACTTGGTGAAGGCATTTACCTAATGTATCTTTTATTATTTTTATCTACTATTATTTCACCTGAAGGATTTCTTTAATAAAACCTTCTTTTCACATTTTTCTGAAGCACTTCTAATTCTCTAATCCAGCAATCCCAAAGCCGCCAGGTCCCGAGTGAGTAGAAATCATAGCACCAGCTTGAATCCAAGTGATGTTTTCAAAACCAGCTTGAGCTGCCATCTCATTCATTTTCAGCTTAATACTTTCACTGAGTCCAATTGAATAGATAAAATAAATTTGTTTTCTATCAATATCATATTGAGATAAATAATCACGCATTAATTTTTCCGCAACAACGCTCATATTCCCTCGGTATTTCTTAGTGGAGACAAGCTTTCCGTCTACTAACTCAATGCATGGTTTTATTTTCAGCAAAGCGCCGCCGAGATACGCTAAATTACTTACCCGTCCACCTGCCTTTAAAAAATCTAAGCTTCCTGGACTGAAAGCAAGTCTTGATTTAGGAACCATGGATTTAATTTTTTCAATTAATTGAGCAGGCTCAATCGACGGTTCGTTCTCTAGTAAATCAGCAGCATACATTACCAAGGCAGTTAGTCCGCCTGTAACGTTTAGCGCATCAATTAAAAAAAGATCTGTAAAATCTTCCGCAGCAATTAACGCATTCTGAAAGGATGCTGATGCTCTTGATGTGTAACCAATATGAATAATGATACTATCAGGAAATTCATTTCTAATACCCGTAAAAAACTCAGAATACTCATGGACATTTGTCGCAGATGTAGAGGGTATCTTTTTTGTGCGGTCATAATAATTATAAATTTCTTTTACGGATAAATGGCCATCTAAATAATCCTGGCCCTCCATAATAATGTGCATTGGTACTATTTGAACATGATATTTCTCAGCCAATTCTTTCGGTAAATCTGCTCCACTCTCTGTCGTTAAAATAATCCTTCTCATTGTCCATCTCCCTCTGCTAATACACCCATTCCCGTTTGTGCTTAAGCTTTATAATTTTCTCTAACTATACAGCAATAAAGAGAAACATTCCTTTTTAAATTATAAAAATTTTATTCCAGCAGTTGATTAGAAAACCTTAAGGAACAGATCTAAGTTTTTTAGGTAGGGAAGCACTTTTATTCAACTACACTAGTTAAGATTGCGGGATATCGGTGCTAATCTTAGATTGCCGGCACTTTTCTTTAAATAAAATCACTCCAACTAATCCCATTATGGAGAAGATAACGGGCGTGAAGAAACCGTAATAGTATCCCTCACCTTGATTACCTGAAGTAGATTGAAAATAATCTAGTACATAGCCAAAAATGATTGGCAGCAATACTGCACTTAAAAAACCTCCTGTATTAGCAAAGCCCGAAATAATACCGGATTCTTTTACAGGGAAGGATTGACGTACACCTGCAAAGGTCAATGCGCTCGCTCCGTATCCAAAACCAATAATAAAGAAGAGTATCATTAACAAGAAAAACGGCGGCAGCCCCTTAAACAACAGGAAGGAAAACCAACTTAACAAAACAATGAGATGAACGATAATATATGGCCATTTTATTGTTTCTAACCGGCTTGAAACCCAGCTAGCTACAGGGGCTCCAATAAGTGCTCCGATAAGACCGATCATGATCATCTGGCTTGCATCTGAGCGGGTCATTTCATACATATTCATTCCATATGGTACGGCCCAAGAACTAATAAAACCTACATAACCGCCGACTACGCCAAAATGACAAAAGAATAGAGCCCATGCTTGCCGGCTTGAAAAAATCCTCCGAAGTAAAACCGCTGTTTTTTCGCGCTGTATTTCTTCCTTTGCAACTACAGGTGCATCTACAAAAATTTGTCTTGATTTTCTTACAAGTACAAAATAAAGGAGAAAACCACAGAAACATAATAGTAGTCCCGCTGAGAGAAATGCTCCTCTCCAACCAAGTAATTGAATCCACGCAGAGAAAGGCACTGTTGCTAATAAGAAACCGAGACTGCCCGTCATACCAGCGAAGCCAATTAGTCGAACAAATTCCTTTGCGTGAAACCACTGAGCCAAAATGAGCACCATATTAACCCAAATGGTCGCATCCCCTATCCCGGTAAGTATTCTAGCAAAAAACAATACAAATTCATGTGTCCCGACACTATAAATAACTGTACCTAAACCTGTAAGAGCTGCCCCAGTAATTAGAAAAAAATTCGGTCCATATCGATCAGCTAAAATCCCCATCGGAATTTGCAAACTCGTGTATACAAAAAATTGTATACTCGTCAATAACCCAATTGTCGATGCTGTTACACTAAAGTCCCGCATCAATTGATCTGTAATCAATCCTGGAGCAGTTCGTTGACTTGCCATTAACAAATAAGTAAATAATACAGCAACAAACACAATCCATCTATATTTGCTATTTTGTTTTTCCAATAATTTTTACCCCTATTAGCTTTTATTTTATATATATGAATTGCATGTAATTATAAAAACCTGTTTTTCAGCAGGGTTTTATATTTTGAAGAGAGTGAAGAATTGCCTTTCATTAAAATATCCGGCTTGTCGCCTTTTATTAGTAATTACATTCTATAGAAAATTCGATTTTTCCTGCTGCTTGCTCTCCCGGCTCCAATCAACTGGCATATCGAGACACATAAGAGCTTGAAACCTTAACAAATCTATACCTGATTTCAATGATCAAGAAGGATGTATAACATTATCGCTTACTTTTAAAGCCCTCAAAAATTTACGACAGTTTCTTTTAATGCCATAAGGTATGATGAAGTCATTTACGATATCCGTGGTTGTCCGGTATGTGTACCGCCATTTCATCACGACCTTTACAAGAGGAGAAGTTCTTCGGAAGAACGATAAGTTTCCTATCCGATCGACCTGTCCGAACTTTATGTAATACTGGAAAAAGTATCAGTGGCTTACCACACACAAAGCATAAAACATATTGATTACTATAGCTTCATTGTTATTGGCGGAGAAATGGATAATATGTTAATGTTTTGATGAATTGAATGAACGGGGGTTTGCCGCTGTCACCGTAGGGGTTAATTAGTTATTGAAGTATCCCCTTATTTCCCCTTTTACATTTTCTTGCTATACTCATAAACGTCTTTAAGCTGGATATTTAGCAGCTCAGCAATCTCTGTAATTTTTTTACCCTCTATTTTCATTCCCTTAATTTTTTCTTTTATTGATTCCTCGTATTCTTCTGCCATAGTGAATAACGGATTTAATAGAGATTCCCATATTTCAAAATCTCCAGCTTTGTTTTTTTCTATCACACTGTTTACTAGTGCTTTCAACTCTTTATTTTGTATCGTTCGCTTTCCCCTTACTATTTGTTTTTCCGTAAGGAAGCTTCTTACGTCCTTCAAAATATGTAAGAATGATGGCATTGAATTCGCAAGGAAAGTACCATTATCCCAGCTCCCCATACCATGCATCAATCTAGATACAGGATATCCAGCTTCATTTAACTCAATGATTATGGGATCCCCACATAGAGTTTCATATCCGATAACAATCCAGCTATCATTCCAAGTATCCTCTTCCTCCGTTACAAGAGAATTCCCATCGCTGTCGATACTGTAGCCTATTTGACATTCATCAATTTCTTCAAAAGAAAAGACTTCAAAATCCACAAAATCTTTAATTATTTCATACTCCAATTTGATTAAGTTTAACGCTCTCTTCACTTCCTCTTTTTGATCAGAAGAACCAAATTTTATATTTGCCGTCATAAATTTATCCACCCTTCATTTTCGTTAGTTATGAAAATCCACTATTAAAATAGTATTAAAATTCTATAAGGATATAGATTTCGCCTCCCAAGACTGAACTTATATAGTTCAAGCAAGCCTTTTACCATAGCCATCAGCTTCATGAAACATGTGTATCTCTTTATAAAATCCAATATAAAAACAGACGGTCAACTAAAGGTGCTTGCCTGCACTCCTAAACCGTCTGTTTTTTCTGCCTGCATATTTATTTACAATCACTTAAGCTGCTGTTTTCAAATGATATTTAGATTCTTAAAGAGCCGCGGAACCCTCTGGCAGCGTAATAAGAATCTGCTCCATTATGGTACATGAACACAGTATCATAGCGGCAATCACAAAAAATAGCTCCGCCTAGTTTTCTAATATTATCAGGTGTTTTCACCCAGCTCGATGTTTTTTTATCGAATTTCCCAAGCTTCTGCAGTTCCCGGTACTGCTCTTCTGTTAGCATCTCTATGCCCATAGCAGCTGCCATATCGATAGCGCTGTTTTCTGGTTTATGTTGTTTCCTAGACTCCAGCGCTTCACGGTCGTAACAAATACTTCTGCGGCCTTTAGGGCTTTCCGCTGAGCAATCAGTAAAAATATATTCGCCTGTTTGTTGATCAAAGCCAATAACATCCGGCTCTCCGCCTGTTATTTCCATTTCATTAAGTGACCATAATTTTTCACTATTCATTTCTAACCTTGATTGTACGTCAGACCATTCAATTTCTTCATGACGGTTCATATTTTTTTCAAAACGAGCTTTCAGTATTCCAAATAACTCCTCACGCTGCTCCGACGACAACTCTTGATTTCTCTTTGCCATATTAGCTTCCCCCTTAACGTTTTTTCATAATGGTTTACGTGCTAAGCTGCCCCGTTAGTATAGCAATTTTTTTAGTAATATTCAGCTTAGAAATCCAAAAGTTCCGAATCTCCTACGATGGTTTTGTTCAGCAGAATAACTTCATCCCCATGCCAAAGTTTCAGACCTTATCAAATGCCTCTATTCTATAAGCAAACTATAAGCAGAGACTTTCTTAATTTTTAAGGATACGAACATGGAAACAACGTAGGCTAAAATAAGGATTCCTATACAAAGTATTAAAATAATTGGTAAATGAACAATGAAATCCAGACGTTTGACCCCAGCACTTGAAAGCAATACAGAGAGCATAGGATTTGTGAAAAAGTATCCAAGTACACCGCCAAACGTAACTCCAATAAGGATTACGGGTAGAAAACTAATAGATATTTGGTTCATTAACTGAATCGTTGAATAGCCAACAGCTTTCATTATACCGAATTCTTTCTTACGCTTAATAATCATCGTTTTGATGACTAAATAGAGAATCATTACCACGACTAAAACCGTAATGATCAAAACTATTACCATAACAGCAAACACTGCAGCTGTATACATACCTGTTTGACTCTCTATATTCTCATCGATATCTAACGTTTCTACTATATAGTCCCCGTACTGCTCTTGGACGTTTTGGATAAAGCTTTTGTTTGATATATCATCTAGATATACATAAAGAGTTGTACCTTCATACTCTGAATACAGCTGCTGAATTCCCTCCATCGTTAAGCCAGCTACTTGTCCTAAATTCCCGATTGATTGACTGAGCCCGGTTACTAAAAAGCTAACTGTTTCAGTCCCATATTGTACTTCAACCGTATCCCCAATTCCTTTATCAATTTGATTTGAAACAACCCAAGAAATTGAGATTTCATTTTCATGTTTTGGCTGACGGCCTTCATAAACAGTATTATTTTCTAACTGATTATAACTATCCGTAACATTCGTATAGACAGTTCGGCCATCAATTTTTGTGGTAATGAGATCAAAAATATTCACGTTTCTTACTTGCTCCATTTGTTGGATATGGTTCAAAAGGTCATTGGTATCAGTATCTGGCTTAACAGTTATCATGACATTAGCCGGTTCTGTACCAAATAAGTTAACAAATGCGGTTTTATCCGAAACAATATTGTAATAGAGCACCACTGAAAAAACAGAAGCAAAAGTTAGCGCGATAATAATTAAAAGAATCATGATATTTTGCTTTGCATTTGCTACTGCTGACTTAATAGCAAGCAAGAAATGAAGTCCACCTCTTGTTTTATCCAATGGAAAATAATTTTTTCTAAAACTATGAGTAGAAATGCCTCCACGAAGCGCCATGATAGGCTGAATTTTTCGTACACGATAGGCAGAAATTAATGTAACAAGAACAATACAAGAAGCAACAAGGAAAATAGTGATTAAATTAATAAACATATCGAATTTTTGGTACCATACTAATCCAGATAAAGATGAAACAATACTTCCGATGAGGGGCATCAGGCCATATGACAACACAACCCCTGCCACACTTGCACTACAAGCAATTAAAACAAACTGTACGATAATTGATGATAGAATTTGCTTACTTGTATAGCCAATTGCTTTAAGCACTCCTATATTCGTCATCCCGTCTTCAATGCTATTTGATACACGGTACTTAATGACAATCAGCGAAACAAACACAATAATGGCTGCAAAAGCTACTAATATTATCGCGATGATATTAATGGTCAATGTACTTACATTCTTCACCATTTCAATATCTAATCCTAAAATATAGGAAGTCGTTTCTCCTACTGCTGTTTGAGGGAACTCCCTTGTAAAATCATTAAGTAACTTTGTAGATTGTATTTTATCTTCCATCAATGCAGATATGACCATTCCTGTCGCCAGTTTATCTAATTGATCTGCTAATTTATGATAAGGAGTTTCCGGCAGCATGAATTTCATTAATCCAACGTTGGTAGTCCCCATCATTGTTGTTTCAAAAAATCCAGCAATCCGGTAGGCATAATCTTTGTTTTGATAGTTAACAATAAATTCTTCACCTAACTCATAGCCGCCATTTGTTTTAAAAATATAGGGGATAAATATATCATTAGCACTTGAATTATCTAGCTTTTCAATTAACTTTAATGTCCCGATATTACGATGATTATCCGCATTAAAAATAGCGGCACTACTCGTTAACTCACTATTGGCGAAGTCAAATTTAGCAACATTCATGATGATTGCTTCTTCAGTTTCTGTCCCTGTCACGCCGGGGTAATTCGCTATGAATTCTCCATATCTTGAATGATAGCTTTTATTGTCCATCATGATGATTGCATGAGGATCTTTTAATTGTTCCGCTTTATTATCAAAAAAAGCATTTACTTGAGTAATAACCATTAGACCTATACTTAGAAGCAGCGCAGCAACTAAGATAAATATAAATAGAGAAGCCGTTGCAGATTTACTTTTTCTAATATTAGCAATAGCTAGATTCATGATTTCCATCTTACCACCCCATTTCTGTAAGGAAGGCACTGAGTTTTTCATGACGTTCAACATTCTCTTTCTCACTGAACACACCTAACTGCAGCTCCCCGCAAATTACCCCATCTCGTAAATATAAAATTCGATTTCCTCGTAATGCTGTTTTCATATCATGTGTCACCATAACAATACTTTGCCCATTACCATTTACATTTGTAAATATGTCTAACACATTATCACTAGATGCCGAGTTTAATGCACCGGTTGGTTCGTCGGCAAATAGTATTCTCGGATCGTTAATTAACGCTCTAACAATTCCAACCCGTTGAGCCTCACCACCGGAAAGCTGTGTTGGAAATTTAGACCATGAATTTTCATTGATTCCTACTTTTATTAGTAGATTTTTTGCTTTTTGTACGAGCTCCCGCTTATTCTTATTTATTAAAAGACCACTTGCCAGCACATTATCGAGCACGCTCATATTGTCTAGTAAATAAATCTGTTGGAAGACAAAGCCGCAGTTATTTCTTCTAAATACCGCTAATTGGTCATTACTCAATTCAGCTAAATTTTTACCAGCAAAATCGATTTCTCCTAGTGTTGGTTTATCCATTCCGCTAATTGCATAAAGCAGAGTGGATTTTCCAGATCCTGAACTACCCATTATGACTGTAAAATCCCCTTCTATTAAATTGATATCTAGATTTTTTAAAACATGCTGCTGAATTCCGCCGTTAGAAAAGGATTTACACAGCTTCTCTGTTTTGATAATTATCTTGCTCATGTTTTTTAGCACGCTCCCTTTAGTAAACTCATGTCTCTATTCTCCACCCAAAGAAAAAAAGACCGTAATGAAGATTACAGTCTTATCATACAAAATAAATTCTTATTGAATCTTTGCACAATTCTTAACTAACCCTTAATTATTAAGCAAGCTTAATCTTCAATACTACAGTAAAGCCATCATGACGATTGTAACAGTTAATTTGACCATACATATTTTCCATGAAATATTTCGATATATAAAGGCCAAGCCCTGAACCATTCTTGCCTTCAGCGTTTGTCCCGCGATAATACTTATTGAACAGCAGCAGTGATTCCTCTTCACTAACCCCCGCTCCAAAATCTATAATATGGAGTTCAAGATATCCCTGATTGATTTTGGACTTGATCGTGACCTTTGTTCCTGCGTATTTATAGGAATTACTGATAATATTGTCTACTACCTGCTGCATACGTACAGGATCCATTAAAATAATACATTGAGGAATTGGTTTATATTCAATCTTCTGGTCATAATTGACATTTTCAATCATATCCGCAAGTATTTCACTTGATTTTTCGATTACCGTTAACTTCAACTGTTGAAGTTCTTCGAGCGTAGCATGGAACATATCTGTGATTAGTAAATCAATTTGCTCAGCTTTTGAATAAATTGTATTTACTTGCTTAATTACTTTTTCTTCCTGTGCCTGCATAAGCATCAATTCGCTAACTGCCTTGATTGAAGAAACGGGTGTCTTAATATCATGGCTTAATGTAGCTACAAGCTCTTTCTTACTACGGTTAGATTCATACTCTCTTTGACGAGCAGCATCGAGCTCTTCACGCAATAAATCAAAACTTTCCGTGAATGCACCAAAGTAATTGTTTCTTTCCATATTTAAGGGTATATCAAGGTTACCTCTGGCCACATTTGCTGCAAAAGTCCGAAGCTGCTGAAATGGTTTCAAAATCGTTCTGTAAATATAGACCATATAAAAGATACTAATACCCATTAATAGGACAAACATCAAACTAACGTATAAAGCCAGTTCGCTTTTCATTTGTTGTAAAATCTCTTTTTCATTATTAGGGATAATTATTTTCCCCACAATCTCGTTACCATTCTTCAAGTCTATTATTGTATCTTTATCTTTTATCGCGTCGTATAAGTTGCTGAAATGACTTCCCTGGGTCTGGTAAATCACATTTTCCCTATCGTCTACAATAGAAAATGGTTGTTTTATATCACTGTTTTGAAAAGTCTCTCTACTAACCTGTCCCCAATTTTTTTCGGCAGTTTTCACCACATCATTTATAGCTACAAGATCTAACTCTGCCACATTTTTATTGTTAATAACAATTACAGAGAGAACAATCGCTGCACTAAAAATAACTAGTAACGTTACAATTAGCAGTTTGATCCTCATTGATTCATGTCCTCTAATACATACCCTGTTCCCCAAACCGTTTTTATATACTGCGGTTCCCCTGGATTGTTCTCAATTTTCTCACGTAAATGTCTTATATGTACATTGAGAGTTCCATCTCCTACAAAGGAGTCTCCCCATACGTTTTGAAACAATTCATCTTTTGTAATGATTCTATTTTTATTTTTCGCCAAATAAGACAGGAGTTTATATTCCATTGACTTCAGTTGAATATCTACACCATTTACTCGAACACGATGAAGTTGTGTATCAATTTGAATCGTTCCAAATTCCAGGAATTCTTGTTGGTTGCTAGAGCTGCTGCCATATCTTTTGAGCACTGCTTTTACCTTCGCTAATAAGATACTTAATGTATACGGTTTTCGGATGTAATCGTCGCCACCTATATTCAGCGCAATCAGCACATCATCATCGCTTGAACGAGCGCTAATAAACAGAATCGGAATCTGCGTTGTTTTACGCAGTTTTTTACATAAATCAAATCCCGATTCATTACCTAGATTGATGTCTAGAAGAAGCACTGATGGTTCATGTTCCTTCAAAAAATGTTCGCACTCCTCAGCACTTGTCACAAAAGCTGTTTTGACCTCAAACATATTAAAATATTCACAAGTTGTTTCGGCTAAAGCAATTTCGTCATCAACAATTAAGCAATCTAATTTCATTGTAAATCTCCTAAAAAATACTATCCTGCTTGTGCAATAGGATATCTACAGTATACAGTAAATGGGACCATCAGGTGTAAATTTATGGATGCATGTTTAATAAAGAATCCACGTGCAGGAGGCACCATAAACGAAGCTGACAAGCTTGCTTTATTAATCCTTATCAAAAAACACAAGAAAGGCAATTCAAGAAAATGATAAGACATCAACAATACGTTGATCTCAAATACCTTTTCTTGAACTGCCTGCTAACTATTAATCATTATTCAGTTTCTACATCGGATTCCTTCTTGTAATTATACTGAGAAGGATCGACTGGAGTAAATCCTGTTGGCGTATAGAATCTCAATAAGTCACCATTCACGACTTTATCAGATAACTGTAATTTATAATCCACTTCATCTTTGATAGTATCGGCCTGCTCTAATTGACTATCATCCAGTGGTAAGCCTGTTTTATTATCATAAAATTTTTCATTAATTGAATAAATCTCAGGGCTCACGAAATCGCCATTTCTAAATGGAACCACTTCATTACGCTCTTCTGATAATAAATCTGAACCAAATTGAACAAATTTTTGCGAATCAATTCCTAGCAAGTGTAACACTGTTGGCAGAAGATCTACTTGCCCACCGTAAGAATGGTCTGTTCCACCTTGCATTCCTGGAACATGGATAAATAATGGTACCCGTTGTAAATTAGCACTTTCATACGGTGTAATTTCTTTTCCAATGACTTGTTCCATCGCTTTATTGTGATTTTCTGAAATACCATAATGATCACCATAAAGAATAATCATACTGTTATCATATAAACCTGATTCTTTTAATTGATTAAAGAACTGTTCAATAGCTTCATCCGCATAGCGTGCTGTTTGGAAATAGTTATCGACACTTTCATCACCCGTACTACCTTTACCAATTGTTGCTAGGTCCTGGTTAAGTTTATATGGGTAGTGGTTCCCAACCGTAATAAATTTCGTATAGAACGGCTGCGGTAAAGTATTTAAAAGATCTGCTGATTGTTCAAAGAATGGTTTATCCAACAAACCATATTCAGCCATATCTGTTTTAGAACTCGTGTCATAATAATTGGCATCAAAGAACTTATCGTAACCGAACGATTTATAAATCACATTACGGTTCCAGAAGCTTCCTTCATTTCCGTGGAATACAGCAGATGTATATCCCTCATCCTTTAATATAGCCGGAGCTGCTTGATACTTATTTTGCCCTTTTGTAATGTAAGCAGATCCTTGCGGTAAACCGAATATAGAGTTTTCAAGCATAAATTCTGCATCTGAAGTTTTACCTTGAGCTGTTTGATGGAAGAAATTATCAAAATACAGCGTATTCGAATCTTTGGCTAAGGAATTTAAAAATGGTGTCACTTCTTCACCGTTTAATTGATAGTTTATGATAAAGTTTTGGAATGATTCTAAATGTAAATAGATAACGTTCATTCCTTTTGCTGCACCAAAATATTCTGGATTAGGCTTAGCATAGTTGGATTTCGTATAGTTAATCACTTCTGTAATATCACTGCTATCCGCTAAAGCTCTCTGTGATGACGCCTTCATCGTTTCAACGGAGTCATAAATCGTATAGTTATACATGCCTAAATATTTTACGATATAGTTTCTGTCAAAACCTCGTGTTAATAACTGCGGACGGCTGGATTCAGCCAGTCCTAAATTAATAATTGACAATACTAATGCAAAAGCTATCACAGCTATTGCTCTTTTGTATCCAAATCCACGTGTCTCTTTTTGGATTCTTTTTGAAAATCGTAGATATAATACGACAACTACATCCACAAAGAATAAAAGATCATAAGGTTGTAATAAAGAAAGAACACTACCTCCTAAATCTCCAAAGTTCTGTGTTTGAAAAATTGTAGGCAATGTAATGAAATCACTAAAGAATCGGTAATACACGACATTTGCATATAAAAGAAACGACATAAGTGTATAGATTATCACTAGGATTGTATATTTTCTCTTTCCTTTAAAGAAAAATGAAAATCCTAGAAATAACAATGCTGAACCTAAAGGATTAATGAATAAAAGGAATTGTTGAAGAAATCCTTCTACACCTAAGTCAAATTGTGTTGTTTGCGTGAAGTATGTTTTCATCCATAACATCAAAACGGCTAATATATATATCCCCAAAAAGCTGTTTACCAGAGTACCTTTTTTATTTACTAAACTTTTCATTTTTGCACCTACCTTTTACTTACATAAAAATTAGATTGATATGAAGTGAAATTATCAATGGTAAATCCCTAAAGTATTATCGCGAAATAACTTACCTCGCAACTAAACTATACTATTCCTAATCCTGACTTCTGTCAAGTCACTACTATATGACGAAATAAAATCAATATTGTTTCTTCTAATAGTAAATCTGTCCATAAAAAACACCCCATAAACATTAGTTTTCTAACTAATGTTTACGAGGCATTTCACATTATCACTCTTTATTTTAGAATTTTGTTAAGTTCAAGCCTGCTGCTGTTTTATTATATAAAGCCTAGTTCGCAGCAGAAGAGATGTTGGTAGAAATGATTCAAACACTTATTAAAGCCTTTGGCAATCGATAAAACAACTATTTTCTTAACTCTTGCTAGCAACCTAATAAAGTCGAGTGTTTCTCCTCATTGGCGGTATGTGATGCACAATAGATACACGCAAAGTGGGACAGTAAATACTTTCTACCTTAATATAGCCCTTTACACTTGATTCCCGCTATTGCCTTCCTGTACCGGTTCATGAAGCCGGCTCTCTGCGTTCTCCGGTTTTTTCGACCAGTAAGTGGCAAGGATTGGTCCGGAAATATTATGCCAGACAGCGCCCAGAACACTAGGTAAAGCAGCCAATGGGCCAAAATGGGCCGTGGCCAACGCTACGCCTAGTCCAGAATTTTGCATGCCTACTTCAATGGAGATAGCTCTCCGATTACTTTCATTAAATCCTAACACAAGAGCTGTTAAATAACCAAACAGCAGACCGAATGCATTATGAAGAACTACTGCTGCAAAAACAATGGCTCCAGCGGAAGTGATGCTCTCCACATTCCCCGCCACAACAGCAGATACAATAATCATAATAGCAGCTACAGAAATAAGCGGAATGATGTTTATGCTCTTTTCTACTATCTGAGGAGCAAATTTTCTTATAACAATACCTAGAATAATCGGCAAAATAATCACTTGAATAATGGAAGTAAACATTGCCATTGGATCTACCGGCATCCATTTACCAGCAAGTAATAGTAATATTAACGGTGTTGCAATAGGCGCTAATAATGTTGAAAAGGATGTCATTGTAATCGATAACGGTACATTCCCTTTAGCTAGATACACCATAACATTGGAAGCCGTCCCCCCTGGAACAGAGCCAAGCAGGACCAGACCTGCAGCTAATTCCGCTGGTAAATTCATAATATAAGCAATTAAAAAAGCAGAAAGCGGCATGATAACATATTGCGCACAGACACCAATAATAACGGGCATTGGATTCGTTAAGATCAGTTTAAAATCCACAGCTTTTAACGTCAGCCCCATCCCAAACATAACAACCCCTAGCAAAATCGTGATGTATCCTCCAAATACTAAGAAAGGGTCCGGAATTATAAAGGCAATAACAGCTATACAGATGACCCATACAGCAAAGTATTTTCCAGCTATCGTACTAATCGTTTCTAGAACTTTCATATTTCCACCCCTATTTTTTTATTTTTACTATTTTATTTGGGTTCAAAAGACCGTCAGGATCAAGGACTTGTTTAATCTTTTCCATCACAAGCAGTGCCTTGCCATGTTCTTTTTCCTGATATTTCTGTTTACCAATACCAACACCATGTTCGCCTGTACAAGTTCCCCCTCGTTCAAGGGCGTACATCACAATCAGCTCATTAAACTCATCAGCTTTTTGGATTTCACGAGCGTCGTTCATATCAATCATTAAAAGAACATGGAAATTGCCGTCACCGACGTGGCCGACAATACCGCCTGTAAGCGTTAACAAATTAAGCGCTTCTCTCGCATGTGCAATAGCACCTGCCAGCTCGGAAATCGGTAAGCAGACATCGGTCACCATTAGTTTTTTTCCTGGGTGACCATGTACATAAGCATAGGCTAAATTATGACGTGCTTCCCACAGCTGATTTCGAGCCGCATTATCGGTCTCAAATTCAATACCTTCACAATGATGACTCGCTACAATTTCTTTCATAAATTCAACATCCTGCCTTAAAGCAGCTTCATTTCCCTGAAACTCTAAAAATAACGTTGGTTGTTCCTTATAAGCTGTTTTGCTATGCAAATTTACTTGCTTCATCGAAATTTCATCTACTAGTTCAACTCTTGCAATTGGAATTCCGGCCTGTAAAATACTGACGACCGCTTCCACAGCATCATTGACTGTTTCGAAGGATGCTCGGGCAGCCATAACATATTCAGGAATTCCATAGACTCTTACTGTCAATTCAGTAAAGCAGCCAAGCGTTCCTTCAGACCCTACAAATAAACCATTCAAATGATAGCCTGATGATGACTTTTCCGCTAAATTTCCCGTATGAATCACCGTACCATCTGAAAGAACCACCTCTAAATCCCGGACTTGATCGCGCATAGTACCATACTTTACAGATGTTGTTCCACTAGCATTTGTTGCTGCCATCCCTCCAAGTGTTGCATCTGCTCCAGGATCTACAGAGAAAAATAGCCCGTATTTTTTCAGCTCCTTATTCAACTGAGAACGCGTCACCCCCGGCTGAACTTTCACAAGAAAGTCCTTCTCCCTAACTTCTACTATTTTATTCATGAGAGAAAAATCAATTGTTATTCCATGGTCATAAGGAATAACATGCCCTTCCAGGCTTGTTCCCCTTCCAAAGGGCACGACCGGTACTTTATGTTGATTCGCTATATTCATTATACTGCTCACTTCTTCCGTCGTTGTCGGAAACACAACAATATCAGGTAGACTGGCACTATGATAAGATTCATCAATACTATGTTGTTCTAAAATTGTTTGATTGATCGTTACTTGGCTCTCTGGGATGACACTCCGCAGAGCGCTTATTACTTCTTCATTTGTTGTAATCATTTTAATCTCCCCCTCTTTACTCGCATTCTTTCCCTGTGTTCGTTAACTGTATTTTGATTGGTTGAATTATAAATATACATGTCATACCAATTTCCCCTATTCTTCAAATTGGTCCAACCTTTATTATTGTACTAAATATTCTGAAAATATCAATAATTATTATTTTTATTAAATTGCTAATCTTGCGTTACTTCTGTATGATTAAAACGTTTAAAGGACTATGTAATCGAGGGGAGTGACATAGATAATGCCACAACCAAAGAAAAAAGCTTATCAAGTAATTGTTGATCAAATAAAGGAAGATTTTTTAAGCGGAGATTTACAGCCCGGGAAAAAACTCCCGACTGAAAGGGAGTTGGCAAGTCGTTTTAATGTAAGCCGGACATCGGTTAGAGAGGCACTTCGGAAGCTGGAGATAAAAGGAGTTCTTGAAATTAAACAAGGCAGCGGCAGCTTTATTAAAGCATCAGAAAGCCATACATTAGGAGAAGATCTTTCCTCTACAATCATAAAAACAGAAAAAAAACTACTATATGAAATGCTAGAGCTTCGGCAGGCACTTGAGGTAGAGTGTGCCTTTTTAGCTTCACGACGAGCCACTTCTGAAGATTTAGAACGAATTCGCCAAGCATTAGAAATGATGGCTCAAGCGAAACAGGATATAGAGTTAGGAATTCAGGCTGACTTAAGCTTCCATATTAATATTGTTCTTGCTTCACACAATTCAATATTTCTACAATTATTCCAAACACTCAGCAAACATATGCAGGACACGATCCGCGCTACAAGAAACCAACGTTTGAAAGATCCAGAACGCACGCAAGAAACGATTGATGAACACAAAGAAATTTACTTGGCAATTGCAGCTGGGGATGCAGACCAGGCTAAACAGCTCATGGAAAGGCATATTACAAAAATAAGGCGGGAATTAACAGAATCACTCTTAAGCCATATTGGGGAACAACACGAGTAAAACCCGTTTTATTATAAAATCAGCGGAGCTTTCTGGCAAAAAGGAAATAAGTTTTAAGACACATAACTGTAGCAAGGAATAAAGAGAGCATTCCTCTTTATATGGGCAAAAACTAAAGGCAAAAATTAATATACTATAGTAACTATTTATACTTTCCAGCTCTTTTTCCTGAAGACATGTTTCTAGATTTCTACGAAGAGTAAATAAACGAATATTCCCATATAAATACCTGGGTTCACAGTAGGTTGAAGCCGGGATACTATGAAGAAGGAATTAGCTTGAAATAGGAAAAATTTATTTTAATGGTGATTCGCCTTGAAAGGGTAATTTTTATTTTGCCGAGGCGAATTTATTTCGTTTTACGCTGCTACTTCTAACCATGCGGCAACTTGGCTGCGAGAAGAAAACAACATCTAAAATAACTATATTAGGAGTATGAGTTTTAGAATTATACATTCAAACTGCATAAGACCATCTTTTTATAGCTAACATTATTAACCCTCTAAATGCAGCTCCCTTACTTGCACAGTTGGATTTTTAGCCCCCTTCTCATGAATTCTTGCTAAAATCTTATCCTCAAATTTTCTATCATCCAGCCGGCCCATTTATTTTTAAAAAGAATATCGAAATAGTAATATTAGTTCGAAAATTATAACTATTATATATTTACTATGTTTTTCTCCTATTCAAATAGACAAAAGACCTACACACATATATACTTCTATCTGTATTAAGATTCCTATTTTTAGGAGCCGAGGTAAATATATAGGTTAAAGGAAGATGTGAACAAGTGAACTTTTTAAAAAACTTATCTTTAAAAGCAAAATGGATGATGTTTATTTCCTTTGCTATCGTGATAGCAGTCGGAATTACAGTCATCTTTACTCAGTGGACTGTACGTAATATTTTAGATGAAGAAAATCGGCAATCCTCTACTGACAGCGCTAAAAATGCAGTTGAGCAAGTATCATTAGGTTTACTGAACTATGAAACAAGTGTTTTACAATTTGGTCAAGTTGTTGAAACGATTTTAAGTAATGAGCAAGTTGATTATTCGCAAATCGACAAAATCACCAATACATTAAAAAGCCAAAACAACGACTACTTCTCAGTCTACTTTATGGATTTTGAAACTAATAAAATACATATGACGCCTCAAATTAATTATGATTGGAACGTTCGTGATTCTCAAACATTCGCAAAGCTAACTGCAAACCCCAGCTTACAATGGGTAGATGTTTATTTGGATACGGGAGTAAACAAACTAATGACGGCTGTTATTGCACCAGTGTTTAAAAACGAACAGCTTGTAGGAGCAGTCGGCTATGACATAGACTTCTCAACAATTGGTGCAATCCGTGAAGGCATTGAAGACGGGGCATCTTCAAAATTAATGATAGTTGATCCAAATGGCCTGATAGTTTCTTCATTTATTGAAGACGGGGATGGGAAAAACATTAAAGCTGAAAATTCCGGTAAAATTGAAGGAGTATCGGATTTATTAGACCCCAGCGAATTAGCAACAGAATTCAAATGGCTCTCAGATGCTGGTAGCGGAAATAAAGAAGTTGAACAGTTTGAATGGGCAGGTGTGAATTATGCAGGTGAAATTCAAACGATTGAAAAAAACAA
This sequence comes from Lysinibacillus sp., assembly GCA_031181585.1. Taxonomy (GTDB): domain Bacteria; phylum Bacillota; class Bacilli; order Bacillales_A; family Planococcaceae; genus Lysinibacillus_B. The sequence continues at coordinate 6,493 of JAPSKP010000005.1, read as the reverse complement.
ATGGCAAATCATTTCTTTAGTTGACACTAATAATTACGCAGAGAAATTGAAGGATTTCGTCATGGCTGGTTGGATTTCAATGGCTATTGGGCTGCTAATCGGTTGTCTATTTGCCTATTTTATGGCACGTAAATTAGTCGGGATTTTTAATCGATTTAAAAAAGTATTCGAAAAAACAGCAAGCGGGGATTTTGTTTCACGTTTTGAAACAAATTCAAAGGACGAAATTGCAGATTTAGCAAATCACTACAATCAAATGCTGGATCAAGTACGAGACTTAATCGTACAAGTAAATGAAAATACAAATAAAATTCAACATTCCTCTAATAGTTTAGCCATTATTGCAAAAGAGAATGAACAAGCATTAAATAATGTATCCAATAGTATCGAAGAAATCGCTATGAATACTAGTACACAAGCAGAAAAAATGCAGGATGGTTCTACAGCCACTCATGTATTAGCAGATCGTATCGAATCAATTGAAATGAAATCTCAGCAAATGGTAGATGATGCGAATGAAGCGCTAGTAGAAGTGCATACAAGCATTGATAAAGTACAACAACTAGAACAGTCTTACACGAATCTAGAAAGCGCGTTCAATGAAGTAACGATTGTAACTGGCAATTTAGATGAAAAAACGAAGTCTATTTCGGAAGTTACAAATGTAATTGCTCAAATTACTGAACAAACTAATTTACTGGCACTTAATGCATCAATTGAAGCTGCCAGAGCCGGAGAACATGGCAAAGGTTTTGCAGTTGTAGCAGATGAAGTAAGAAGTTTAGCGGAAAGTTCAAAAGCAGCGACAAGGAATATTCAACAAATCATCGTAAGTATTTTAGAGGATACACAGCAGCTGGTCCAAGTAATGAAGCAAACAAACGAGATCAGTGAAGAACAAAAAATAGCCGTTGAAACGGTAGATCATGCAATTACACAGCTTTCAAATACATTGGAAAATATGAAAGTATCTATTTCCAATACGATGGAAAATGTGTTGACTATGCAGCAGCAAAAAAATGTCGTTCTATCGTCGATGGAAATGATCAATGAAATGACAGCTGAAGTCACAGCTGAAACACAGGAAATTGCAAGTTCAATCGAGGAACAAACATCAGCCACTTCTGAAGTAACTATTCATGCAAATCATTTACAGGACCAAGTCGAAAAATTAACCGGCTCAGTTTCAAAATTTAAACTATAAATAAAATCCTTACAAACAGTGACCACTGTTTGTAAGGATTTTTATTCGGGTTAATCGAGAGCATGAACTTCTACTTGAAAATTTTCAATACAAAATCAAATTCATGTTATCACCCTAGAGATGCATCAATACTATTTCTTACCTCATTCTCCCGCCTTGCATTAATCCATCTGGTTTGCTTCAAAGCTATCCAGCAAAGCGCGTACTTCATCTGTTGATTTTGTGTTCATCAATTGATTTCGAAGCTCGCCTGCGCCGCGGAACCCTTTGACATATATTTTGAAGAAACGGTGAAGTCCTGTGACCGAACGCGGTAATTCTTCTATATATTGATCATGGAGATCAAGCTGTAATCTTAGCAGATCCAGGTACTCTTTTGTGCTATGCTCTTTCGGCTCTTTTTCAAAGGCAAATGGATTTTTAAAAATACCGCGCCCAATCATCACACCATCGACGCCATATTTTTCAACAAGTTCTAAGCCCATTTGACGATCTAAAATATCACCATTAATCGTTAGCAGCGTGTTCGGGGCGATTTCGTCACGCAATGCCTTAATTTCCGGAATCAGCTCCCAGTGGGCATCTACAGCGCTCATTTCTTTTCTTGTACGTAAATGGATGGAAAGATTCGCGATATCTTGCTTTAGAATATGCGTCAGCCATTCCTTCCACTCATCGACTTCCTTATAACCAAGGCGGGTTTTCACGCTTACAGGCAGCCCGCCAGCCTTTGCTGCTTGAATCAATTCAGCAGCAACATCGGGGCGAAGGATAAGACCGCTGCCTTTTCCTCTCTGTGCAACATTCGGCACAGGACAACCCATGTTAATATCAATTCCTTTAAAGCCCATCTCAGCCATACCGATACTCATTTTGCGGAAATTTTCCGGACTATCTCCCCAAATATGTGCTACCATCGGCTGTTCATCTTCTGTAAATAGTAAACGTCCACGAACACTTTTGGTGCCCTCTGGATGACAATAGCTCTCCGAATTTGTGAACTCTGTAAAAAATACGTCCGGTCTGCCAGCTTTCGCGACAACATGACGGAATACCGTATCCGTTACATCTTCCATTGGTGCAAGTACAAAAAACGGCTTCGGTAAGTCCTGCCAGAAATTTTCTTTCATCTTTATTCAAATCCTCTCAAAACAGGATGCAGCATGTTACTGATCCCCCAATTTTTAAATCAAGCTCTCATATGGAGCATCTATATAGTAACTCACGATTTTTAAAACCAAATCATTATTATAGTATAACCGGGTTATCATCGCTATAGCATCATGCATCAAAAATCACTATTCCATTTTATACTTTTCATAAGTTTCCTTCTACCATGTTGGCTTAATTTTAAAACAAAACACACGGACAACACATGACTGTCCGCGTGTTTATACATCCCGCTCTCTATTGTTACTATTTTACTTTGGAAACGGCTCTTTTAACAAATTATCCACCAATTTTTAGCTTGTCATCGATTCTATTCAGCGTCCCCAGAATACTCATAGCAGCTAAATAACTCGTCTTGGGATTTTCCGGCAGTGGATTATTTTTAATTGTAAATGCTGCTTCCCCAAAGTCACCTGTCACTTCCACATGGTGCACATTTTTATCGATATGCGGATCAGCAATAAGGCACACGCTTGTTTTCTCCAACCCTATTCCTGCCAAGGAAAGGATAATTGAGACATTCATATTTTTGGGAAACTGCTGAATCGCATCAATGGCTTTCCCTTCAAACACAATTTTAGATTCATCGATGTCTTCAGTAATTAAAGATCCGGCGGGTTTGCGGGTTGTCAACGAAACACTTGTTACTGCACCAAGCGCGTTCCCATTCTGCAGTAAATCCAAGCCGCCGACAGCACCTGAAGGCAGGTACATCTCATTTTTGTACGTATCAGTTAGATACCCCATCTCTGCCAGCAGCCCCTCATCTGCAAGTGCACCGACACTAATTAGTACAACATCTTTTCGTTTAATAACCCTTGGCACTAAAGCTTTCACCGCATTTATATCTGCTGCCTCCACTACAAGGTCAATTTCTGAATCAAGAAATGCCTCGAGGTCCGTAAACAATTCCACCCCAAAATCCGCTTCCAATAACTGATACTTTTTCTTATCCCTTACGAAAATACTTTTAATGTGTAAGTTTTTCTGCTGCTTTTGATTGAGCTCTTCTAACAAGAAATGTGCGATTGCTCCCGCCCCGATTAAACCGATATTCATCTTTGGTCTCCTTACTCGTGATGATATAAAATTTCATCTGGTTACTTTTATATTTTTTGCATTCTGATTTATCTCTTTTACAACCATATCATAACTTCAGCAACATATTCTTCATCCGGGCTTTTATGAGGTTTACTTTAAAAACTCTGTTAAGTTGGGTACTATTTAATGGAAGCAAAATAGTATGGGAGGAATGAAAATGGAACTTACGGTTTATTTAGCAGGACAGATTCATGATGATTGGCGGGAAGAAGTAGCACGAAAAGCAAAGGAAAAAAATCTTCCGCTGCATTTCGTAGGCCCACAGACAAACCACGACCGTTCAGACAATATTGGTGAAGAGATTTTAGGAAAACAGCCTTCCAATCTTTATAAAGACGATGCAGCCTCTGATATAAATAACTTCAGAACACAAGTATTAATGCAGAAAGCGGACATCGTCATTGCCTTGTTTGGTGAAAAGTATAAACAATGGAATACCGCAATGGACGCAAGCACAGCCATCGCGATGAACAAGCCGACAATTATTATCCGGCCTGAATCATTAATTCACCCTTTAAAGGAACTTTCAAACAAAGCCAATGTAACCGTAAAAACGGTTGATCAGGCAATCGATGTTATCAGCTATATTTTTGAATGATAGCAGGGTTAAAAATCATTGGCAGGTATATGTTAAATAACAGTTCTAATCTAGCAATTTCCTTTGTTTAACAAGATATATCTGCACCTTATATAAGAATAAAGCCCGGATTTGTCATCGGACAAAACCGGGCTACTATTGAATTAGAATCGAAAATCAGAAGTGCTTGTTTTGGATGAAGCCGGTCCTGAATAGAAGCTTTCCCATTTCAAGGTTCCATCCCAGTAGGACACCTTTTAGATTCCCTATTTATTTCTCTTTTCAAGTGCATTCACTAACTCTTCACCCATTAATTGAGAGGAAAATGGGTCACGGCTTGTAACAATTTGCTCATCTGCCCAAACCGCATAAGCTTTTTGCTTTAAATCCCCTTTATCATATTGAGCAATTTTTATCATTTCCTGTTCTAGGCTAAATGGAAGAATATCCAGTAAGCCTTCAGGTTCGATTTCATCCGGATAACCTGTAACTTTTTTTCCTTCTATAATACTTTTGCCATCAGGTCGTATAGTCCAAATAAGGGGGGCTGGCCCGTGGCATTCAGCAGCAACTAGTCCTCCATTATCATAAATGGTATTAATTATATGATGTAAATCTTCATTTTTAGCAAGGTCATACATTGCGCCGTGACCACCAACCACTAATACAACATCATATTCTTTCGGATTTATATCAGAGAGTTTCTTTGTGCTGTCTGCGCGTCCCGATTCATATAAAACCTTATAAGTTCCCGCTGGATCATATTCAGGTAAAAAACTCGTTTGGTCTACAGTAGGTTTTCCTCCTAATGGAGATGCTAGATCCACCTCATGTCCTGCTTTTTCTAATGCTTCCAGAGGAGCAAAAAGCTCCTCTCCCCACCATCCTGTTTCATACTTATTTTCCTCATCCTTATATCCACTTGATAAGACCGCTAAAATTTTTGCCATATACTTTCCTCCATTCTTTTATGCTTTTCTCCAAAGTTCTCTCATTATGGGTACTTTGTCTAGATTCATCATATGGTTTCCCGATTTATCAGCTGTATACATCCTCTTGCTTTATCCTTCATACTTATAAGTTTTGCCACCCTGTCCTTTACACTCCAGCTTCTTTCGTCTTATCTTAATTGTACGGATCTGCCATTTTAAGAGGCTCAACCTGTTACTACTGCCTCGCAGTTTCATATTTCATTATACGAATGACAACAAGAACCGGCTTGATCTAACTGACCAAAGATTATCTCAGTGCCTCTCTCTTTCCCCCTCCAGCTGGACGTGTAATCATTTACTTTTCTATGGAAAATTCAGGTTGCGAAGATAAAATCCTAAACAAGCTGTTCCCCTTCTAAATTTTGATACATCGACTAATAAGTAAACTCCATTTCCAGTTCAATTATTATGTTTATCTATCTGTTGATTGTTAATTTCCTGGTGATATAACAGCTGAGATATTGAAAACATCAGGTATGGCTAATGAATAAAAGGTAATCAAATTTTACGAAAGAGTAGAAGTCCTGATTTTACGTTGGATTATTAGTGAGCAGAAAAGAAAAAATCCCGGACTCCTATTAAGGAAAAACCGGGAAATTATTGATCCAAAACGGGACATCGAGAATGTTGGCTTTAATGAAAAGCGGTCCTGAATCATAAGTTTTATTTTGCTGAGAAATCGATTAATTTTGTTTTGTATCAGCGGGCTCAAGCCATGCAGCTACTGCATAATGTACGTAGTGTATGTGGCAACAAATTGGTGTTGGTGGTTTTGATTATATAGGCCCAATTCCTTTTAGTGGAATCGAGCCTTTTTCTTAGCATTATTAGGTTGGCATGACCTAATCGCATAAAGCAAGTGTAACAAAGATACGAATATGTATATTTCGCGCTTGAAATGTAAGCTGCTTTGTAACTGGAAAATTGAGCCGTTTTCTTCGGCAAGATAAACGTAGCAGCATGTTCTTCGGTAGGTTTTCCATCGAGCCTCTGCGGGCATAATTCTCGCATTAAAAGCGTAGTAACAAGGATTAAACGCCCAAACTGGGGTATCATGATGCCCGGCACTCCAAATAAAGCCAAGGTGTTCATCTGAAAAAAACGAGTATGTTAGGCGGTTCACTGGATCAATTAATAAATGGCTCAATATTCGGTTGCGATATACAAATATGCCGTATTACTATCTTATTAGTTTCACCTATGGAAAAAGAGACACCATTAAGCGCCTCTTGGCACTGAGTGTCGTTTTTGACACAGTAAGAAAACACCTTATTAAGCTGTCAGTTGGCGGTATTTTACCGGCGACTGGTTGTTTAATTTCATTTGAATCCGGATATTGTTATAATAGGTAATATAGGTTTCGACGATTTGTTTTACGTGCGCATTTGTCGTACTGTAAATGTCGTCGAGATAGAACGTTTCTGACTTTAGCGAAGAGTGAAACGTTTC
>JAPSKP010000151.1 GCA_031181585.1 Lysinibacillus sp. | reverse complement strand
GTTAGAGGAGCAGGCAAATGGGTAGTCTATTAACGATCATCATGCTGTTTTTCTGGATTCTTTTAATGTATTACTCTGTTGTAACCATTGGCGGCTTGTGGTACCGAATCCGGTATAAGCCCCCTGGTAAGCTTGATCATTATCCTAGCACGGCAGTTTTTATCCCTGCTCATAATGAAGGAGTTGTTATTGAGCAAACACTGTCAGCAATGGCCCGCCTTCAATATCCAGGTCAGCTGGATATTTATCTGCTTGATGACCAGTCGAAAGATGAGACTGCAGCTATTGGAAAGAGTTTTGCTGCACTTTTTTCGTATATTCACTATATTCCTGTGCCGGACGGGACACCGAAGGGGAAATCCCGGGTATTAAACTATGGGCTTAAAATTTCATCGTCCGACTACTTTATCGTATACGATGCGGACAATCAGCCGGAACCAGACGCACTTTTAAAATTGATGGAAACAGCTGAAAAAACACCAGATGCAGCAGGCGCGGTTGGATATGTAAAAACAATGAACGCTGATGAAAATTATTTAACTAGGATGATCAGCCTTGAGTTTCAAGTTTTTCAACTGCTTATGCAATGTGGAAGATGGGCTTTATTCAAATTGGGATCACTTGCAGGTACTAATATGCTGCTCCGTCGATCTGTATTGGAAGAGCTTGGTGGATATGATGTATACGCACTTGCAGAAGATGCAGAACTGACAATCCGCTTAACAGCAGCAGGGTGGGTGTTACCTGTCGTTCCTGATTCAAGAACCTGGGAACAGGAACCCGAAAAACTGTCAGTCTTTATTAGACAAAGAACCCGCTGGTTAACTGGTAATCTATATTTGCTCGAAAAGTCATTTCATGAACTGATTCACTGGAAAGGGAAAACGTTTGTCCTAACACTGCAGCATCTGCTCACATACTTGGTTTTTGTTTTGCTTTTATTATTTTCTGATGTATTTTTTATTATGAGCCTTCTTGGTTTAGAGCTTCCAACAATTGCTGCTCCGCTTTTGATGCTTTGGTTCATGAGTTACATTATTTATACTGCCCAGTTACTAAGTGCTCTTGTCATTGATAGAAACATATCGTTTATCAATGTAATTTTTATTTTAATCATGTATTTTACTTATGCGCAGCTGTTTCTAATTCTGCTCATACGAAGCGGTTATGGCTATATAGTAAGCCGGCTTAGTGGAAAGACAATTTCTTGGGATAAAACAGTTCGCTTCAAGCAGAAAGGCTCTGGGTAATGAAAAAAATTATTCTTCTTACTTTTTTAATCTTTCTAATTGGTGCTTTTGCTACATGGTGGTCGAAAAAAGAAAGTGAAAGCGTACAGCATTATGTCAAAGAACAGTATATGGATGAAGAACAGTTGATACATGCATATCCTAGCAATGCGAGTTCTCAATACTTATCCGAAAGCATGGGTCTGTATATGGGTTATTTGCTTTTGAAAGATGATGAGAAGGAGTTTGGCCGGCAAGTAGAAGTGTTGGAAGAGCACTTTCTTGAAGAAAGCAACAGCGGTCTCTATATACGTTGGGTGACTAAGGAAGAAACAGATGTTAATGCGCTAATCGACGATGTTCGTATTATTCATGCTCTACAAACAGCAGCTGAACAGTTTGACCAAACCAGCTATAGAGAATTAGCAGATAAACTTACGCAAATGATTAAAGGCGAGCAACTGATAGATGGTATTTATACGGACTTTATAGATGGGAAAACAGGTATACCAGCCCAGCGTATTACCTTAAGTTATTTAACTCCGGACTTTTTCGCTGTGCTAGAGAATACTGGTCCATCAGAGAAAATACTTACCTCTTTAAATAAGGATGAAGTATTTTTTCCGGAATACTATGATCTAAAAACACAATCATATATGAAGTCTACAGAAGTGCATATGATTGATCAGTTGCTTATTGCCTTAAATCGCTATTCTGTCGGTCAACCATCACCGGCTTTTCAAAAATGGATCATAGAAGAGTGGCGCAAAGAGGGAAAGCTCTACGGCCATTATACTCGGAACAATAACAATCCATCAGTATCATATGAATCACTATCTGTATATGCATATGCCTTTATGTATTTTCAAGAAATCGGAAAAACTGATTTAGCAAAGGAAGTTCAGCAGCAAGCTGACCGCTTAGTAAAGCAGGGGATTTTAAAAGAGGCGCATTTCTTTGACTATATTCATTATGAAATGATCATAGCAATGTAATGGATGATTATTATAAAGTAACGACTTGAAGCACGAAAAGGCTGTAGATTTGAATACCATTTATGATGAGTATACAGTGCATAGTAAAGAGTCCTGGTTAATTGGGTACTGACGGCTATCTGTAAGACAGCATGAAAACATCCCTTATTCCTGTGTTTATAGAAATAACACCTCCACATTGATTTCTTGGTATTCAATACCTATTTTTCAATGTAAGGTGTTTTTTATTGTCTCAATTATTTAGGTCAGTGCAAATTGATAGTCTAAGTTTACAAGCCCTTATTGTATCTGTTTGACGTAGTGTGTGCAGCCTAGCCAAATATGTACTTTTCTCGTGGAATCTACGGGAAAGGAAAACGTTCATGATTGTATGAACGTTTTTTTTTTCTATAAAAAGAACAGTAATGAGTGGTTTCTTGGTTTTGAAGAGCACTTAAACAATAAAAAGAAAAACGAAAGTATAGTGAAGATAGGAAATTTTCAAAGGGGGGGATATTTTGAAAGTATTAATTGTTTCAATGTCTACTTTGTTTATAGAGGCATTACAAATAGCTATTCGTGATAGGCGTCCAACTTGGCAAGTAGATACTTATCCAATTCAAGCTCCTTTATTTAATCAGGCATTAATAAAAAAAATTAAAGAACAATGTATCGATATTGTGGTGGTTGAAACAACAAATCAGCACTTTGCAATGATTATTGAGAGTTTAAAGAAGCTAAAAGGCCCGGAAACAGACATCATGTTGCTTGTAGATTCGCGGATGGGCGAGGTTTACCATCATTTAAAGGATGAAGAACGTTGGGCAAGTGTTACTAAAAATACAAGTCTGAACGAGTTTTTAATACTGATGGAATCCTTTAACAGTAACACCTCTCATTTCCCAGAAGTTTCTTTAAAGGAGGTGGATAAGAAAATTCTCAAGGATCTGGCAGTTGGTCATACATTTGAATTTATCCAGCGTACAAGAGGGTTATCAGCTGAAGAAATCGATCAATCCCTTTATCGGATTAATGCTTATTTTAAAGTACCAAATTATATAGAGTCGATTAGCAAGGCATTTGAACAGAAAATCATTACCTATTAAAAGTGGAAGAAGGGGGCTGCTAATCAAGAGTTTCTAAATTGGACACCTTAGCCTGGTACATTTTGTATATTTATTCTTTGTTTATAAATGGATAATTATGAGAGGTGTGATGAAGAAATGAAGGTTGAATTAAGTCAAAGAGAGGCAGAAGTAGCGGCTTTAGTAGCAAAAGGAATGAAGGATGTAGAAATTTCAAGGATGCTATTTATTAGTCGACGAAGAGTTGGAGAAATAATAGCATCCATTAAGCAAAAGTTAAATATTCAATCAAGGGTTCAAATTGGTATTTTAGCTTACCAAAAAGGTTTAGTGGAGATTAACTACGATTGGGATGATGTTGAAGTATTTATATAGAAGGAAGGGGCATATATGAAAAAAGTTCCGTACATTGAACAAATGCATCATAGTGAATGCGGTTTGGCCTCTTTAGCAATGTTGCTTAATTACTATGGGCATTGTATATCTCTTTCTGAACTTCGGGAAATTTATGGAGTTTCTAAAGGAGGAACCTCTCTGTATCAAATTACAAAGATAGCAGAGAATTATAACCTGAATGTAGAAGGGTATCGAGTGATTGCTGAGGATTTAAAAAGTGTAAAATTGCCAGCCATTTTGCACTGGGAAAATAAACACTATGTTGTATTAGAACGCATCAATAACAGAAAAGCAGTTATAGTCGATCCGGCTCAGGGAAGGAAGACCATATCCTTTAAGGAATTCGAAAGTAAGTATTCAGGAATTGCTTTAACTTTGAGCCCGAATGAAAATTTCCAATTAAGAAAAGGAACTTCACATGTTCGCTATTTCTTAAATTATATTTTAAAAAGCAAAAAGCTAGTGATGGCCATTATTCTAATATCACTTATAGCTCAAGTGGTAACTTTAGGTGTTCCGCAGCTTATCCAATGGATGACAGATACACTATTTGTTTTAAAAGACGAGAGCTTATTGTCCGTAGTGGGGTATAGTCTTCTTCTGTTATTCAGCGGATATTTTGTCTTCACCGGATTACGCGGAATATTGATTGCAAAATTACAAACAGCAGTAGACAAATCTTTAATGACAGACTTCATAAGTAAATTAATGAAGTTAACATATTCATTCTTTGAAAATCGTTCTACAGGTGAATTGCTGTTTAGAGCTAATTCGAATGTTTATATTAGGCAGATCTTATCAACGAAAGTTATTACAGTTTTTATTGATGTTGTCTTATTAATTTCATATTTAGCCATGATGGCTACTTATTCACTTCAATTAATGGGCGTCGTTTTATCTTTAGGCATCGCTATTTTTGCAACATTAATAATCAGTACAAAGGTTTCACGGAAATTGGCGGAAAAAGAAATCTCTTACCAGGCAAAAGTTCAAAGTATTCTTTCTGAAAGTTTGAATGGTATTGGTGATGTCAAAGTAATGGGCATGGAAAAAAGCGTCTACGAACAGTGGTATAAGGTATTTCAAAAGCAGATAAAGTATGCAGA
>JAPSKP010000052.1:10864-23261 GCA_031181585.1 Lysinibacillus sp. | reverse complement strand
TTGTTTCAAGTTTTTCTATTTTCTTTCTTCTATCACTTTTTCCACCCTTTGTGCAATACGGAAATAAAAAAGGGTGAAGATTAATTCGATAGATATTTCATTACCATTTAGTATATCTATACATTTCATTTACCAGTACACAAATCATTAGCTCTAAAGTGAGGTTGAATATATAGTAGAGGAACTAGTCCAGCTGATTGACCGGCTGCTGCAAGAACATATTGAAGGGTCTAAAGTGTTGAATGACTTACTGCCATGCTATAATAGACTGGAAAAATGATACATAAAAGGTGGTAGCAATCATGGAAAAAGAATTTCGAATGTATGTAACAAATATCACACAGGCAATCAATGTACTGCGGGAAGCGGGAATTAGTGCGTCAGCAGATGGCACGTATATCCGTTTAAGCATCCCAGAAGAGAAGAAAACAGAAGTTATTCTCATGTTGAACAAAGAAAAGGTAGTTGTTTATGACATTGAGGAAATTTAATCATGACTAGCTTGAAGGGATTAGCTAGATGATAAATACATAAAGGTTGCTGAATCAGGAGGAATACAGCATGTTACAGAGGAAAATCATATCAGCCTCCATTGCCGGATCAGCATTTGCCATTCTGTTTTGCGTCATCGTAGAAGCAGATTCTTCTGAGATTTTATTATCAATTATTTCGGAGATAGGCAGCTTCTTGATCTTTAGCTTTTCTATTACGTTGATATATGGTATCGCTGCTTCAATACTTAGTGATGCAGTGGCTTGGTTATTTACAAGGAAAAGTAACTCTGCTTCCGATAAACTGCTCATTTCGGGCGTTCTGCATAGTTTTTTCGGTCTCCTCTTTTTTTACTTCGGCCTTTTCGCCGCGCTTTTGTTTTTTGTAATGGATAAGTACTTGGAAAAGAAACACACACATTATAAGTGGTCCCAAGCAGCAACCAGCTTACTGCTTCCAGCTGGTATTTGGTTGCTTTCAATAAGTATAGCTCCGTTATTTACGTAATATAAACTAAATCACCCCAAACCATATAGTAAATGGTTTGGGGCGATTTTCATTAAAAAAAGTTTGGTAGAGGAGGGGGCGCCATCTATCAATCACCGCCGCCGCCTCCACCATCACCTCCACTATCTCCGCTCGTATCGGAGCTGGAAAAAGAGGTAGAGAAAAAATCCCAAAAAGAATCGGAGGAACCGGAATCATGTGAATAGTTGTTTCGCCGCTTCCGCTTTTTTTTCTTATTTGGCGATTTCATTAACCATTTGTGAAAATGAAATCTTTTCATCACAAACAAAAGGGCAAAATATAGGAAAAATGCCAGTACGACGAACATGAAGAAGGCTTCAAAGAATCCCATTCGAAAGTCAACTCCTTACTTCATATTTTGAGTATAAAACTCCGGTTCTTCATTAGAGTATGCCAAGGAAAGGCAAAAGATCGGTCCTTAAATATGTTGATCAAAGAACTCAAGCATCTTCTGGTAAACAAGAATTTCATTCGCTTTTTTTGAAAACCCGTGTCCCTCATCTGCCAAAACAAGATATTCCACTTGACGGCCTTTTTCTTCTAATGCCGCAACAATCTGATCCGATTCCTTCTGCACGACACGAGGGTCATTGGCACCTTGTATGACAAGCATCGGTTTAATCATGCCATCTAGATAAGTAATTGGCGAATCCTGCGTCAATCGCTCCTTATCTTTTTCCGCGTTACCGACCCACTGATCCATATAAGGCTTCCAGAATGCCGGCACTGATTCAATGAAGGAGAATAAATTACTTGGTCCGAAGATATCGACGACCGCTTTGAAATAATCTGCATGGCGGCCGTGTAAAAGAAGCGCCATATAGCCGCCGTAACTGCCTCCTAGCAACAGCATCTTATCTCTATCGGCGTAGCCATTTTGAATCAGCCATTCCACACCTTCCAGGTTATCAAGGCGTGGGCCGTGTCCCCAATCTCCTTCAACCATTTTCATAAACTTCAGCCCGTAATTGGAAGAGCCTCGGAAGTTTGGTGCAAAAATAGAATAGCCGCGGTTCAGTAACACCTGAAACATTGAGCGGAACCATTTTCGTTCCAAGGATTGCGGCCCACCATGCGGCCAGAGAATCACATGACCGTTTGTATTTTCGGGTTTTGCTCTAAAGAATAATGCCTCGATTTCAAGTCCGTCAAAAGAAGGGTATGTGAGAATTTCCGGCTCTACTAAATCCTCCTCGCGAACACCCGGTACCCGGAAATTCGTTAGCTCATTCCATGTTACACCATTATCTTTCGATACAAAAAGGTTGGTAGGACGTGTAGCACTTCTTCCTTGTACATAAAGGTGGCCGGTTGGCATTACGACAACTTTTTCTACAATGCTTGAAGGGGCGTCAATTTTGTTTAACTCACCAGTTTCCAAAGAGTATTCATAGACTCGATCTTCTACCCCGTAGGAGCCCACTAGGTAAAGCACTTGATTCTTTTTTGAATAATGTAGCGCTCCAAAATCCTCTTTTTCCGGCTGTAAGACAGTTGTAAATTCCTTTGTTTGCAGGTCAAACTTCGCTAAATATGTTAAGTCTGCATTATGGTTTGTAAGGAAATATATTTCTCTTTCGGATGTATAGACAACATCTGAAACGGTATACTGCGCATCCGCTGCAGGAGTCATCAATACCGCTTCTCCATCAATATAGGCGTATGCAAGAGAATACGTATTACCGAATTCTTTCACGGCAACAAATGACTTTTCATCAGGGCTGACTGCAATAATGGCAGTAGGTGCCTCGCTGCCTTCAAGCAGCAGCTTTTCCTCCCCTGTTTCGATATCGTAAACGAAGTTATTGAAATACGTCGGATTTCCCACGGTTCCGAAGTAGTAAAGACGTTTACCATCCTCACTTAGATGGCTGAAGTGATGGCGCTCTCCTTCATTTGTGCGCAGCGGTATCCATTTGCCGCCTTGAGGTGGAAGGGCATAAAGCTGTATATTTTCATCTCCATCATTGTCAAAACCGGTTACGATAAATTCTCCTGTTTTCACATAGGAAAGAAACGAGGTGCTTTGATTTGGAAAAGCTAAAGGATAGGGGAATTGATTTGGTAAATCCATTGCCCAAATATTGAACTGGCCATTTAAGTTTGTACTAAATACTAACTGCTTTTCATCGGGACTGACCGTAAAGTTTTCAACTGTCAGTGTTTGAAAAAATTGCTCTATATCAGGTTTTTTAAATTGCATAACGACAACTCTCCAATTCTAGTAAGATACTTCCACGATAACATAATATTTCATATTTTCTAAAAAAATCAACTTTTCATGCTCTTTATTTTGTCTCTTAATAGTTATCCTCTCAGGAAAACTGCTGAAAAGTGAACAAAAAAATGCCAGTTCAGCCGAATAAAAGGCTTTCCTGGCACGAAATTTATATTAGTTTAATTGCTGTTTTACTTCCTCAATTTGCAGCAGATGACGCTCTTCATGATAACCGACAAATAATATCCATTGCTGGATTGACAATGTGCCAAAAACAGGATGCTTGAATGATTTTTCATTTAACTCCTGTTCTGTAAGGGCTGCGGTTGTTTGAAGGAGCAATTCTCTTGATTGTGCAAGTTTGTTTTTTAATTCGCTTAACGTTTGAAATTCAGTCGTTGGTTCCAAGTCGGCTGGAGCCGGCACTTTTGTTGAGCGATCTACCGTTAAATGGATTGGCTTTTCCTTAACAGCACTATATTGTTCCTGCGATTGCGCCTGCTTAATTCCTTTGGAGATTATAATCTCCATTAAGTAAAGGTGTTCTAAATTTTGTGCAATGGTCCACACCCCCTCAGCAACGATTTCATTTAATTGCGTATCAGTCACTGCCTCTACACTATTTAATAGATTTTCTCTTACTTGTACATTATGTTCCATTCGACTCATTCTCCCATTCTCAACATTATGGTTTTTGCTCATTCAGCAATCCAGCCATTTTAGGCAAGAAAAAATGGTAGGTAGCTGGCTTCATCTTACCGAAACAATGATGGAAAGACAAGAAACATAATCCAAAAATTACCATATGTTTCAAACGTTTAATTCAATTTATTATACTTTCTTTCAATAAAAACGAATAATTACCTTGTTTTTTCTCGAAAAGTTCCTTTCAAAACGAAAAAACTACTATTTTACCCAGAAGCAACTAATAGAATAGACGATTAAAAGCGAATAATAAAAAGAAGCAGAATAATAGCGGGGTAGGTCTTTTTGTATGGTATTACTAGCTTATTAAAAATGGTAAAATTACTATTATTTCTAATTAATAGTATATTAAGATGATTCGGAATTAATGAACGATTAAGAAGGAATAAAGCCATTTAGAAGAGCGGGTGATATGGTGAATATAATAAATGGAGGCTGCTTATGAGGAACGTGTTAAAGACCGTCATAATGATCGAAAAATCAAACAAGAAAAATATTGTTGCCTGTATCATTGTAGCGGTATTTGTGTTTGGTTTCATGTCATTTATTACAACTGAGGAAAAAGGAAACCTGGTAAAAGAAAGAACCGGTGACTATCAATCTGTTTCTTCTGCTCTGTATAAATTTCAAATTAAAGATGCTTCTGAGGGTGGGGATGGAAGCGGTCTGTATAAAAATCTTGTACGTCAGCAACGTGTCATATCGACCCAAAGGATGTCGGTAAGAATGGGTATACCTGATTTGTATTTAGAAACCTCTTTAGAACTGGCAGACTTAAGGGATGCAGCATTCAAAATGGAGGGATACAAGGACGTAGTTATGTACCTTCCTTCAAAAACAGAAAATGAACTCCAACGAATCTATTATCAGCATTTAGAGAAAGAAGGAAAGTTCGCTTCCCAGGAACCATTGTCCTACTTTCAATTTCTTGGCTATCTTTTCGGCCTGATAGGATCCCTCTGGTTTATTTTTATCAGCATTTATTCATGCGGTATCCTGATAGAAGAATTCCAACATACTTCTTTAATCAAAGGCTATCCTGTTTCGTTCGGAAAATATGTCATGGCGAAATGTTCTTCCTCTATGCTTATGACAGGAATGTTTATTTTGCTGCTGTTTATCTGTAGCCTACCGTTAATTTTCTACCACGGATTAGGGGATCCATTTTATCCTGTCGCTGTCTATAGCGGCAGTATTGAAGTCTATTCAATGATTAAATATATAGGGATTTCTGTTCTTTATATGATTTTGATTGCTCTATTTGCGATACTGTTATCGGTCATATTAAATATGCTATTGAAAAATATGTACTTAACAATGTTCGTACAATTATTTTTCTATATTTCTCCTTACTTGTTCCCAAGTATGATGTCGCTTGTTCCATTTAATCCTATTAACTACTTGAATTTTAGTCGCATTTTAAATGGAGAGACCCTCGACCTTGCAAAGCCGGCTGCATTACAAGCATCGGATGGCCTGCTAGTGATCGGGGTGTGCATTGTCGTCATGCTTGTCATTGTCAAAGCTTTCTTCACAGCTGGGAAGCTAAAAAAAGTATAGGAGGGTTAGGGTATGCTGAATTATTTCAAGTTTGAATTTCTACATTTTTTTTATAATAAGAAAAATATAGCTGTCTACGTTATTTTGCTGTTCTTTTCTTTTTATTATGCGATGACAGCAGCTCCTTCTTATGATCCGATTGAAAAAGTGGATGCACAGGAAATGGAGGCGAGGTATTTAACGAAGGAAGAGTTTTTAAATTCGGTTGATATGACCCATGAAATGCATCCTTTGACGGCGTATGCTGTACAAACATATCCTGAATGGAATCGATTTGAAAAGGAGCGGCTGGATGCTCTTGCTAAAAAAGATTTGAAAGCATATGCAGAAGCGACTTCCGGATGGTATACCTACTCTGACTGGATGATCTATGCAGGTGGAGACATGCTCTTTTATCACCCGCGCTATTATACATACGGGAATCATTATGCAAGGGAGGATGGACATTTTGCTTATCTCTCTGCTGCAAGCCGTTACGGGGGATACGCAGATGGTGACTACGCCTTATCAATCGATGTATTCGAAGAAAGAACAGCTTTGCAGACATGGCAGAGGCTTTTACAATCGTATTTACCGTTTATTTTGATTGTCAGCTGCATTCTTTTAACGGCCGATATTGTACTGAAAGACCGCAGGAATCCGACGCTGTTAAGAGGATTTCCAATGTCGCCTTGGCGTAAATTACTAGCAAAAGGCGGAGTAGCTCTCTTTGGCAGTATACTTGCTTTTTTACCCCTTTCAGCAGGTCTATTGATTATTGGGATGAAGCATGGCTTTGGCAGCTTTGATTTACCTGTTCCTATTTATTCACACGATGAAAAGACATTTTCGCTGATCAGCTTAGGGGAATTTATATTCCAGAATACAGCGTTTATCATTCTTTGGTTTATGCTTATCATTTCGTTGTTACTTTTAACGAGTATCTTGCTTCGAAATGAATTCGCTAATTTATTTATTGGATGTGCAGTTGTATTCGGAGAGTTTATGTATTACACAAGAGGAATTGGCTTTATCCGAGAGGTAGAATGGTATCCGACAAGCTTCATTCAGGTAGGGCAAGTACTTTCCGGCTATCGTAATTATGTGTATGAGTCTCATATGCTTACATTCAAGAACGGTATGCTTGTCATTGGTCTGTGTATCTGTTTAGCCTTACTTATTACATTTATTATTAGTAACCACCGAAAGTTTAAGCAATTGTAAAGGATGGAGACGGAGGGAAGATATGATTGAATTAAAAAATATCGGTGTCCGCTTTTCTGGAAGAGATGTGCTAAAGAATATTTCTATGGTGTTCAAGCCAGGAGAAATCATCGGTTTAGTAGCACCAAACGGGACAGGGAAGTCGACACTGATGAATGTCATAATGAACTACCTTAGCCCGCATAGCGGCCAAGTCGTCTTTAATGAAAAAATAGGCTATACAAGTAAGAAAAACGAAATCAAAATTCATCAGCTCATTTCGATGATGCCAGATCAGAGTGATTTGTATAACTATCTTTCCGGCAGAGATCATTTAAAGATTTACTGCTCGATGTGGAACAGCGATAAGCAGCTGATTGATCAAACAATCGCTGCACTTGATATGGGATCTTATATCAATAAAAAAACAGGCACATACTCCCTTGGCATGCGCCAGCGGCTTTGTTTTGCGATGCAAATTGTATCGGATACACAAATGATGCTGATGGATGAAGTGATGAACGGACTAGACCCTACTCAGGTAGAGATTATTTCAAAGATATTAGAGAAAAAGAAATCAGAGGGAAAAACAATTATTGTTGCATCTCATTTACTTGAGAACCTGGAGAAATATGCGGACCGGATTTTCTTTTTTAAAAATGGTGAACTGGAGCTGGTAAGCGACTTATCCCCTGGCTTTGAACAGAAAGAATTGACATCAATTCGAGTGGAAATGCTGCCAGAGACGGTTCATAGTACTCTGGTAAAAGAGTTCCCGCAGCTTACTATCCAAATATTGCCGAATGGTGTAAATCTTATTGATGTAAAGGGCGCTGCTCCTCAGGAAGTAACAAGTATTGTAGCTTTCCTTCAGACGAATGAAGTAACAGAATTCAGTTTAGGAAAAGTGACCTTGCTTGACTTATACTCCATGTATTATCAGAAACAATAACCTGTTAAAACTTCCTTAGTAAAGACTCCAGATGGCCAGTATAGCTGGTTGAATATAATGTACAGTATATTTTTCATGCGTGAGGCTATAGCAATATAGCCTCTTTTATATTATGTCATTTTATTGAATACTAATAAAAAAGCAGGGACATAGCGATTTTTGTAGAAGTGTTATAATAAAGATAGTTGAACGTGGTGAAAAGCGTGGGAGCGTACATACAATACTTTTTATAAATGGGAGAGATGAATGATGAGTTTATTTCCATTAAGTTTAAAAAAAGTACCAGCGATCGGAATGGGTACATGGTATATGGGAGAAGATCCGGATAAGCGTTCACAGGAAATCAAGGCACTTCAGACGGGCATTGAGCATGGCCTCACACTTATAGATACAGCTGAGATGTATGGGGAGGGGCTTTCTGAAGAGCTGGTCGGAGAAGCAATAAAGCCGTACGATCGGTCACAACTCACACTTGTGACAAAGGTATATCCATGGAATGCATCTGGTGACAAGATGCGTCTTAGTCTTGAACACAGCCTAAGACGTCTGCAAACGGATTATGTAGACCTGTATCTTTTGCATTGGCGTGAGGATACGCCGCTTGAAGAAACAATTGAAATGTTTGAGCAATTAAAGGCAGAAGGAAAGCTTCGTGCCTGGGGTGTGTCGAACTTCGATGCAGCGGATATGAAGGAACTAGAAGCCATATCAACAAACTGTGCTACGAACCAAGTTCTCTATAATATGAGCAATCGGGGGATTGAGTTTGATTTATTGCCTTGGATGCGTGAACGGCAAATGCCTTTAATGGCCTATACACCACTTGGCCATGGAGATACGTTGAAGGCAAACTTTACGAAAAATCCAATATTGCTTGAAATTGCGGCACAGCACAAATGCTCGGTTTATCAAATATTATTAGCTTGGTGTATCCGTGCAGGAGATGTCATCGCCGTCCCGAAATCGGGTAATCCTGAACATGTAAAGGCGAATGTAAAAGCGTTAGAGATTAAGCTGAATGACGAAGAACTCAATCTAATCGAGGCAATATTTCCGCGGCCTTTACAGAAAACACCGTTAGAGGTGCTGTAAAGACCATGGTTTCTAAAATGATTGCTATTCAGCAAAGAACCCCTTCTATATGGAGGGATTTCTTTTTCTTTACATAATTGTGTAACGATTTGTATATTGTAAGAATTAGAGGAGTGTTGATATTGAACCGATATTCGATTGATGAATTTATTAAAAATACGGAACAAGTAGATAAGGGCGAAGGTTTTTTTGAATTAGAAACACCGCGCATGCTAGAAGTGAATCTAGATAGTCTCGTGTGGGCAAAGGCGGGCTCAATGGTTGCTTATCATGGAAAAATCAAATTTGAGCGTGAAGGGGTACTAGAACATGGAATCGGGGCGATGTTCAAAAAGGCATTAACAGGTGAAGGGGCCGCTCTAATGAAAGCGACCGGGCAAGGAAAGTTATATCTTGCTGACAGCGGCAAAAAAATCATCATTCTTCATCTGCAGAACGAATCGATTTATGTAAACGGCAACGATTTACTGGCATTTGAGCCAACGATCAAACATGAAGTGAAGCTGATGAGAAAGGTTGCCGGTATGATGGCGGGCGGCTTGTTTAATGTTCGCTGTGAAGGAACAGGTTTAGTAGCAATTACTGCACATTACGAGCCATTAACATTGCGTGTAACACCCGGGAAACCAATCATTACGGACCCGAATGCAACGGTAGCATGGTCCGGGAATCTCCAGCCCGAATTCCAAACGGATATTTCATTAAAAACGTTCATAGGAAGAGGCAGCGGAGAATCGATTCAAATGCGTTTTGAAGGGGATGGATTTGTCATCATTCAACCGTATGAAGAATCTTATATGCAGACTCAAAGCTAGAGCGGAAGGAAAAAGCAAATAACATAAGGGATATGATCTATCATGATTTGGAGGCATATCCCTTTTTTAGCTGGAATCTTTTCTTAATGTAAAGGAAATACCTTTGCTCTTCTATCCCATATGAGAAGGCAAATTGTTTATTTCGCTAAGCACGTTTTCCTATTTTTATCATTCATCTAATAGTAAGGGAAATATATATAATAAACGAATAATTAAATCTAAAAACCAAGTAATTGTTCGCCTTTTTATAGGCAAAATGCGATTTCTCCATCGGCGGAATCCTTCGTAGTTTTCCTTACAACCGAACATTCATTAGTTTTACCCAAAAATCTTTGGTCCCATTAAAGGCGTAATAGAAGAATCAAATTCCTTTTTAACATCCATTTCTTCTATTTTTTGAAACTTTCGTATGCTTTTTACGTATAGCAATAGTAGAAGAATAGAGCAGCTTAAGGTTCCGCATCAAGTATAGAGAAAACGGAGGGTTTAAAATGAAAAAGAAATTGTATACAACGGTTTTAGCCTCTACATTGATGATCCCAGCAGTAGTCGTACCTGTAAATGCAGAGAGCTCATTTAAGGATGTAGCTGCATCCAGTTCATATGGTGAAGCTATCAGCTATTTGAAGGCAGAGGGGATTATCACCGGCTATGGTGACGGCACATTCCGGCCTTTTGAAAACATCTCTAGACAGCATATACTGTCCATTCTCGATAAAGTGTTGGACTTACCGCCAATTCGTGAAGCAAAAGCCTTTACAGATGTACCGGCGAGTCATCCATATTACAATGCCATTCAAAACGCTTATCAAGCAGGAATCATAAATGGATACCAGGATGCTACGTTTAAACCCGATGCACCGGTTACACGTGCACAAATGGCTAAAATCCTCGCGCTTGCTTTTGAGCTGAAAACGGATACAACTGCCGCTTTCCATGATGTATCTGCCAGCCACTGGAGTTATGAATACGTGCAGGCTCTTGCTGGAAACAACATTACTACTACTAGCAATACAGGTCTTTATCGACCGAATGAACAATTAACGAGAGGTCAATATGCCTTGTTCCTATACAGGTTGTTACATATGGAAGAAGATTCTCAGCAGCCATTGCCTGTTGGTCATTGGAGCGGAACAATTGAAATTCCGCAAAGTCCTTTAGGCGTGCAATTAACTATAAAAGAGGATGGTACCGGTACATTTTCTGTTCCTGCGCAAGGCTTGAAGGATTACCCTGTCAAATCGATTAAAACGACAGGTGATTCGTTCTTTGTAGAAATTGATATTGCAGGGTCTCAAATGGTTATTGAAGGAAAGGCAGCAGAAGGGAAGATTACAGCGGTCTTCACACAAAATGGCATGTCGTTCCCACTGACATTGACGCCTTATGAGGCACCGGCAGTAACGTATGCGGAATGGAGTGTTCCCGTAGCAGGCGGCGAACTTACAGTTGCATTGCAATGGCCGGCTGTTGAATCTTCCGCACCAGTGCCTGTTGCCATTATTATTGCAGGTTCGGGCGCTACTAATAAAGATGGTAATACGATTGCGGGGGAAAATAACAGCTTGAAAATGCTTGCTGAAGGGTTAGCAGCACAAGGCGTTGCGACGATTCGTTATGATAAGCGGGGAGTTGGCGAAAATGCCGCACTTATAAAAAAGGAAGAGGATTTACTGTTTACTAGCTATGCACAGGATGTCGAAAGTATCGTAAAGGCTGTTAAGGAAGACGCTCGTTTCTCGAAAGTACATTTAATCGGTCATAGCGAGGGATCATTAGTTGGTATGGTTGCGGCAGCTTCGACAGATGTAGACTCAATCGTTTCCATTGCAGGTGCCGGCCGCCCGATAGAAGAAGTGCTACTTGAACAATTATCTGCCCAACTGCCTGCGGATCTATTGCAAACGAGTCAATCCATTCTTACCTCTTTGAAAAAAGGAGAGCTTGTAGCAGATGTACCGGAAAGCTTGTATTCCTTATTTAGACCTTCTGTTCAGCCATATATGATTTCTTGGCTGCAATATAATCCCGCAGACATCATTAAATCACTTTATGTACCGGTGTTAATTGTCCAAGGGAAAAACGATTTACAAGTGAAGGTGACAGACGCAGAAAAACTCGGTGCAGCAGATCCAAGTGCAGAGGTTGTGTACTTCGACAAGATGAACCATGTATTAAAAGAAGCACCGGCAGATCAGGCAGGAAATCTAGCTACGTATGCGAATCCGACGCTGCCGCTTGCAGATGGACTTGTAGATCGTATTAGTTCATTTATTTCCAACCAATAAGCACTAATTAGCACTAACTATATTCTTGAAAAGCGACCTTCTTATTGATTGAGAGGTCGCTTTTTTAGATAAAACAATAGAGAATGCGAAACTTAATAATGTCTAACCGGCATAAAAGGATTATTCGTGGTGAAGAATTGTCATTCTAGGGGAAAAGCAGATTCATTGGAGAGTTACTGTACAAAAGAAATTTTCGCATAATCAGCAGTGAAATGCTGCTAATACCTATTTTTATCTAGCAATCTGTCCCAATACTCAAATGACTTTAAATATCCTTTCGGCTGAAGCTGACTCATTTCAATCATACGCTCGGATTTGTCCTTTGCTATTTCATTGTAAATGAATTGATCATCAAATCCGATTTGTGCTGCATCTTGCTGTGTGGCGGCAAAATAGACTTTACGAGGCCTAGCCCAATAAATTGCCCCCAAACACATTGGACAGGGCTCACAGGATGTATAAATATCACAGCCATCTAGCTGAAAGGTATTTAAGTTTCTGCATGCATCCCGTATAGCCATCATCTCTGCATGGGCGGTTGGATCATTTTGAGTTGTAACTGAAT
>JAPSKP010000052.1:0-10764 GCA_031181585.1 Lysinibacillus sp. | reverse complement strand
ATTAAGCCTTCTTTAACGATAACGGCACCAAATGGACCTCCGTTTTTTGTCTGGGCACTTTCAAGTGCAAGCTGCACAGCTTTTTCCATCATTTTTTCATTCATATAAACCTCTCCTTCTTCCTTATTATCACAGCATTCAAAAAATCGAATAAAAGGAAACGGCTATACCTGCTTGTAAATGGCTATGTACGATGCGAAGTATTGATTTATTCATACGAAAGAATCTGCGGTAATCAGTACTCTACGATATGAAGTATAAGTAACGGTTATTTATCTTACTTTACAATAAGGTAAAAAGAAGCACTTTTTCCTGCTTATTTTGAAGCGCCGTCCTACTTCACTAAAGAAGAGAAAAATAGTGAACGGCGACTTTCAACTTACCGTCTGCAATAGTAAGCTGGCTGTTTGGAAAAGGGGAAAGCGGTTTTAACAAAGAGGCCTCTTTTGATCTCCAACTAGTAAGTAACGCTTTCCATAAAGAAAAGTCCTGTAATGAAGAGAAAATAAGAAAAGGTTTGAGCATTTTGTGACAGAGACGGATAAATAGTAGACAGTGCATAACCGAAACGTTATAGTTAAACCACAACGTTATAGTTTCATAGAGAAAAGTATAATTGTAAATATTTTAGGAGGTGAATGTTCTACTACGAGAGTAGAACAGCCATTTGTCAACGACCATATACTTGATTATTTTTGCAATTTTAATTGCGCTTACAGCATTTTTCGTCGCAACCGAGTTTGCGATCGTTAAGGTGCGTCAATCACGTATTGATCAGCTTGTGGCGGAAGGTAAAACCGGTTCCCAAGCAGCAAAACAAGTTACATCACATTTAGATGAATATTTATCTGCCTGTCAGCTGGGGATTACAGTAACAGCCCTTGGTATTGGTATGGTAGGTGAACCAACATTTGAATTCATTCTTCACCCGATGTTTGAATCGATTGGTATTTCCACTGACTATATTCATGTTTTCACTATCGGGGCGGCCTTTGTTATCGCGACCTTCCTACACGTAGTAGTAGGGGAGCTGGCACCAAAAACAATTGCTATTCAAAAAGCGGAGGCTGTCACACTGGCGTTTTCTAAACCAATTCAAATTTTCTATAAAATCCTTTATCCGTTTATCTGGGTACTGAACGGCTCGGCCCGTCTTTTACTTAAGCTATTCGGTATGAAACCGGCTTCAGAGCATGAGTTATCTCATACGGAGGAAGAGCTGCGTCTTCTGCTTTCAGAAAGCTATAAGTCAGGTGAAATTAACCAAAACGAATTGAATTATGTAAACAATGTTTTTGAATTTGATAATCGTATTGCGCGGGAAATTATGGTACCGCGTACGGATATTGTTGGATTTGAACTACATGCTTCTTTTGAAGAAGTGCTGACAGTTGTTTCTGAGGAGCGGTATACGCGCTACCCGATTTATGAAGGGGACCGTGATAATATTATTGGGTTCCTAACTATTAAAGACTTTTTAACATTAGGGATGAAAAATCGCGTTTCAGCTGAAACATTCCAATTAACTCATTTCGTGAATCCAGTCATCCGCACAATTGAAACAACGCCAATCCATGATCTTCTGCAAAAAATGCAGCGCGAACGAATCCATATTGCGATTTTGCTGGATGAATACGGCGGAACAAGCGGGTTAGTAACCGTAGAAGATATTCTAGAAGAAATTGTTGGGGAAATCCGTGACGAGTTTGATGATGATGAAATTCCTGAAGTTCGTAAACTGGCAGATCAGCATTATTTAGTAGATGCGACGATACTGTTAACGGATGTAGAAAAATTGCTATTTGTTGAGTTTAATGCAGATGGAATCGATACATTGGGCGGCTGGTATTTTACGATGGATATCGAGCTAGATATGAACAAGGAAATCTATTATCAAGGCTATACGTTCTCTATTTCCCAGAAAGAGGGCCATCACATTCAGTATATCGAGGTAAAAAAATCGGACAAACCTTTAGCGGATGAGAGTGTAACAGAGCAAATCGTATCCAAAAACTAAAGGTTAGGGGCAGACAAATCGTCTGCTCCTTTCACTTTTTAAAAGCAGGTGGACAAGTTGACAGTACAGATTTTCTCGCATTCATTAAAAGCGAATACAAAAAGAGCGATGAAATGGTTTGAAGCACATGGGATACAGTATGAGGTGTATGATTTAACCAAAAGACCGTTTCAGTATGAAGATTATTTGCAATTTCTTTATTATTGCGAGCCTGGAGAACTAGAATTTCTATCGACACGGTCAAAGGATGGTATGGCCCTTCAGCAGGAAGTAGATAAGCTTACTATCGATGAATTGTATCATCGCATTAAAAAGAATCCAAAATTGCTGACAGAGCCGATAATGATGGATGAAACCCGTATATTATTTAGATATCAAGAGATCGAAATGACACAATTCCTTTCTAGAAAACAAAAACAAGCATTTTTAAACGAATGTTCATTAAGAACTTTCTAAGACCTTCGTATGCTTTTCAAAGAAAGAAGGATTGAAGGGCATACGATAACCTTACTGAGAATGCGTTAAATAATCCTTCCAAATTAACGGCCAAATACGGTCGTTTTTTTGTTGCAAATGCAATAAATTAATGTTAAATTCAATATAAGTTTTTGTTGTATTTACAATAAAAAAGGAAAGGAGATAGTTATGAAAGAAATTCTTCGAGAAATCGGAATGATTTCCAGGGCATTAGATTCTATCAGTAATATCGAATTTAAAGAATACGATCTGACAAAAGGGCAGTACCTGTATCTTGTCCGTATTTTTGAAAATCCTGGTATCATTCAAGAGAAAGTAGCAGAAATGCTAAAAGTCGACCGGACTACTGCAGCCCGGGCTATAAAGAAGCTCGAATTGAATGGTTTCATTGAAAAGAAAGATGATAAACAAAATAAAAAAATCAAAAAACTATTTCCAACCGAAAAGGCAAAAAAAGTCTATCCATTTATTAAACGAGAACATGATTATTCTGACCGAATGGCATTAGAAAGCTTTTCCGAAAAAGAAGCGAAAGTCCTTTTCAACTTGCTGCAGCGTGTAAGATCAAACGTGGAAAAAGACTGGGAGTATGTAAAAAAGGGCAATAAACGACAATATTGATAAGATAGGAGCGGACTACATGTCTATTCATATAAAAAAGTGTACGTTAGAAGATCTACCTACCCTACAAGAAATCAGCGTCAAAACTTTTCAAGAGACATTTCAGCACCAAAATTCTCCTGAAAACATGGCAGCCTATTTGAACCGGGCATTTAACCGAACACAGTTAGAAAAGGAATTAGTTAATAGTTCTTCTCAATTCTTTTTCATTAGTGTGGATAATGATCTCGCTGGATACTTAAAAATCAATACCGATGGTGCGCAATCAGAAGCTATGGGAGAGGATTTCCTCGAAGTTGAGAGAATTTATATAAAAAGTGAATTTCAAAAGCAGGGGCTCGGTAAGCATTTATTCAAAAAAGCATTAGAAATTGCACAGGTAAGCAATAAAAAGAAGATCTGGCTTGGTGTATGGGAGAAAAATGAAAACGCGATTGCTTTTTATAAAAAAGCCGGATTCGTTGAGACAGGATCGCATTCATTTTTTATGGGTGAGGAAGAACAAATTGATTTGATTATGACGAAAACCATTCGATAACTTTCGAAAGGCGAATGAGTATGTATATCCCAAAGTATAACCAAATCAATGATGTGAATCATCTTTTAAAGAAAGAATAATTCGTAGAAAAGTGGATACATTCTATTTATTGTATTTGAAAAAATATAAGAGGTGAAGTTAGGTGGATTGGAAATTAAAAGAGTTTGACGAGTTATCAAATGTGGAACTATACAATATTTTAAAAGAAAGAACCTTGATTTTTGTGTTGGAACAAAATTGTCCTTATCAAGAAGTGGATGGTAAAGATCCTTTTTCTTATCATCTTTTTAAAGAAGATAATGGGGAAATCATTGCCTATTTAAGAATTCTACCTGCAGGTGTTGCTTATCAAGAAGTATCTATTGGAAGAGTCATTGTAAAAAAAGAATACAGGGGACAAGGGATTGCACAAGAACTTTTAAAAAAGGGGCTTGATTTTATTCAAAATGAATTACATGAAACAACTGTTAAAATTCAAGCACAAGAGTATTTAAGAAAATTCTATGGCTCCTTTGGTTTTGAAGCTGTATCCGAAACATATTTAGAAGATAATATTCCTCATGTTGATATGCTTTTGCACATGAAAAGTCTTATAACAGATTAAACTACTATTAACGCAAAACACCATTTCAAAAAAATACAAAATGGTGTTTTGCTTTTGCATGTCAAATAAGGCTTTATAAGATAATAATAGCAGACCCAGGGAGCAATCAACTGACAACAGCCTGGCAGCCGTATTCATAGATAAACGATTCGATATGCGGGATATTCTTGTTGTATACCGACGAATAAGTGCCTTAGTAATATCATTTGATTCTAATGATCGGTTATGATATTCAGAAAGGTAACATCAGAACAATTTTTTCAACATCTAAATAAATAAGGAACTCATCGATCGCAGCATTGATTGACCTCGATAAAACCTCCGATAAACTAAGATAATTATCGTTTAAAAGATTGATAAACGGTTCTAGACAAATTATTAATTGAACTTGTCACAATAAGTAGAAGAGAACCTTTGGAATGTCAACACTAAGATGAGACAAGGTGAAAAGTTAAGTGAACAGGAACTGATAATATATAAATTGAAATACTAAACACGTGGTTCAGATTAACGAATGGATAAGTGTTTAGTATTTTATGTGAAAAAATAATCTCCTTTTTCATAAGCCCGTATACATCGCAATAATTTAAACGCGAATTTTATTAAGTTTACAGATTTTATTGTTGCAAAAGTAATTATTAATCCATAATATAAGAATATTATTATATAGTTATGAGGTGGAATTATGGAAATTGAATTAATGGAAAAACAGTTAAAAGCTGTAGCAGATGCGAATCGCTTACGTATTTTAGCTTGTTTGAAGAAGGGAGAAGTCTGCGTTTGTGACTTTATAGATGTATTAAATATTTCTCAGCCCGCAGTAAGTCAGCATTTACGAAAACTAAAAGAAGCAGGCATAATAACGGAGCGTAAAGTAGGGACGTGGAAGCATTATCGTATCCATGAAAATCAAACTATGCTAATGCAACGCATCCTTTCCTCAATTGATGAGGAATGGACGTGTGGCTGTAAAATTAACTGTGACTGTGTGGAGGAATAAAAATTGAATATGTTTGTCATTGCCGCGCTCATTTTCATAGTGACACTTATCTTTGTCATTTGGCAACCAAAGGGATTAAATATCGGTTGGTCTGCAATGGCAGGTGCTGTGCTAGCACTATTAATAGGTGTGGTTGATTTTGGGGATGTCGGAACAGTAATTGATATTACGTGGAATGCCACATTGTCCTTTATTGCGATTATTTTAATATCACTTGTTTTAGATGAGATTGGTTTATTCGAATGGGCAGCACTACATATGGCAAGAGCTGCTAAAGGCAACGGTATTAAAATGTTTGTGTATGTAAGTTTACTCGGTGCTGTCGTTGCAGCATTATTCGCGAATGATGGTGCAGCATTAATTCTAACACCTATTGTACTTGCAATGGTTCGGAATCTGAAGTTTAGCGAGAAAATGATTTTCCCGTTTATTATGGCAAGTGGGTTTATTGCGGATACAACAAGTTTACCGTTTGTTATAAGTAACTTAGTGAATATCGTATCAGCAGATTTCTTTAATATTGGGTTTGTAGAATATGCTTCACGTATGGTAATTCCGAATTTCTTCTCGTTAGCAGCGACGATTGTTGTCCTACTGATCTACTTTAATAAGTCGATTCCGCGCCAATATAACACATCAATGTTAAAAGAACCAAAGCAAGCTATTAAGGACATGAAAATGTTTAAGTTGTCGTGGGTTATACTCGCGATTTTAGTAGTTGGTTACTTTTCCAGTGAATTTATCGGTATACCGGTATCACTTGTTGCCGGGCTTGTGGCAATTTTCTTCTTATTGATGGCACAAACTAGTGCAGTTGTCGACACAAGGGCTGTGGTAAAAGGGGCTCCTTGGAATATTGTCTTCTTCTCAATCGGTATGTATGTTGTGGTTTATGGCCTAGGAAATGCAGGACTGACACCTGCATTAGCTCGCGTTATTGAATGGACAGCAGAACAAGGGTTATTTGTTGGCACAATCGGTATGGGTTTTATTGCTGCGTTCTTATCCTCTGTAATGAACAACATGCCAACCGTAATGGTTAATGCATTAGCAATTGCCGAAACATCTACTAATAGCACACTGCATGAGGCACTGATTTATGCTAACGTCATTGGTTCAGACTTAGGACCGAAAATTACACCAATTGGTTCACTGGCTACATTAGTTTGGCTTCACGTTCTTTCCCAAAAAGGGATCAAAATCTCATGGGGGACTTATTTTAAAACAGGTATTGTCTTAACGATACCTATTCTATTTATCACGTTATTAGGCTTATTTATTACACTACTTATTTTCTAAGGAGAGGTCACACTATGACAAAAAACACACTTTATTTTTTATGTACAGGGAATTCATGCCGTTCACAAATGGCAGATGGATGGGCGCAAAAATTATTACCGGAAGATTGGGAAGTATACTCAGCTGGTATTGAAACACATGGTGTCAATCCTAATGCCATTAAAGCAATGAATGAGGTAGGGATTGATATTTCTCACCACACTTCAGATTTAATTGATCAAGATATTTTAAACAATGCAACATTGGTTGTAACGCTGTGTGGAGATGCTGCGGATAAATGTCCAATGACACCACCAGGAGTACGTCGTGAGCATTGGGGCTTTGAAGATCCAGCAAAAGCAACAGGAACAGAGGAAGAGAAGTGGGCTGTATTCCAACAAGTACGTGATGCAATTGGTGCGCGCATTGAGCAATTCGTAAACGAAGAATTAAAAAAATAGTGTTTGGAGGGACCAACATGAAAAAAATCGAGATTTTTGAACAAGCAATGTGTTGCCCGACAGGCGTATGTGGTCCAGCAATTGATCCAGAGTTACTTCGAATGTCATTTGTATTGAATAACTTGAAAAGTTCGCAAGTTGAAGCAGAGCGTTTTAATTTAACAAATAACCCAGAAGCATTTGTAGAAAATCAAGCGATTAATCATTTCTAATGACAGATGGCATGGACTGTCTGCCTGCAACATTTGTCGATGGTGAATTAATATTAAAAGGTAGCTACCCAACGACAGCTCAGTTTGCAACATGGTCTGACCTAACGGAAGAAGCACTTGTAAAAAAGCCGAAAGTACGTCTATCTATCGGAGTAACGAAATAATGAAACGTTTTACACGGGACCATTTTCCAACGACTACCTTTCTATTCTTTACAGGAAAGGGTGGTGTAGGTAAAACATCGGTAGCAAGTAGTCTCTCGATTGCTTTAGCAGCTGAGGGAAAAAAAGTTTTGTTAATCAGCACAGACCCTGCTTCCAATTTACAAGATATATTTGGTCAAACATTAGGTAATACTCCGACGATAATTGAGGGAACAGATAATCTATATGCCTTAAATTTAGATCCTGAACAAGCAGCTGCTACCTATAAAGAGCAAATGGTTGGCCCTTATCGTGGCAAACTACCGAAAGTCGTGATTCAAAACATGGAGGAACAATTATCGGGTGCATGTACGGTTGAAATTGCCGCATTCAATGAATTTGCGACGCTGTTAACGAATGAAGCGTATACGAAGCAGTTCGAAACGATTGTTTTTGATACAGCACCAACAGGGCATACACTACGTTTACTTCAGTTACCATCAGCTTGGTCAACGTTTTTAGATGAAAATACAACAGGGACATCTTGTTTAGGTCCATTAAAAGGGCTTGAATCACAGCGTGAAATGTATAAAGAAGCAGTTGCTCAATTAACGGATCCTGCTCAAACAACGTTGATGCTTGTAACACGTCCCGAAGCCAATCCATTAAAGGAAGCAGCTCGTGCATCTGAGGAATTGTTTGAAATAGGTATCAAAAATCAACAATTAATCATCAATGGTTATTTGCAATCGACTAGTGATGATCCAGTAGAACAGGCATTTCATGAACGACAAAACCAAGCTTTAGAGATGATACCTGAAAATTTAAAGGCATTTGATTATTATTATTTACCATTTCTTCCATACTCTTTATCAAGTATTGAGAGAATGGAAGCATGGATGACAGACAAAGAGATTAAATCAAATTCATTAAGCACTAATATGTTGAGTACACCTGAACTAGAAGAAATGATTTCAGAATATATGAATCATAAGCCCAAAATTATCTTCACAATGGGCAAAGGTGGTGTAGGGAAGACAACTGTTGCATCGTATATTGCCCTTCGATTAGCAGAAGAGGGAATGCGCGTACATTTAACAACAACAGACCCTGCGGCACATCTAAACTGGACATTTGGTCAGGATATAGTAGAAGGTGTAACGGTTAGTCGTATTGATCCAAAAAATGAAATTGCGAACTATGAAGCAGAGGTGCTTTCAAAGGCAAGTGAGACGATGAATGAAGAGGGGTTAGCTTTCGTAAAAGAAAATCTAGCTTCTCCTTGTACAGAAGAAATTGCAGTCTTTCGAGCGTTTGCCAACTTAATTGAAACCCATCAAGACGAAGTGATTATTATTGATACGGCACCAACAGGTCATACGTTACTTTTACTTGATGCAACAGAGAGTTACCATAAGGAAATTTCCCGTTCCGAAGGGGAAGTGCCAGTAGCTGTTTCAAATTTATTACCACGTTTACGTGACAAGGCTTATACAAGTGTGGCGATTGTGACATTACCAGAAGCAACACCCGTATACGAAGCCACACGACTAAAAGCAGATTTAGCACGTGCTGGACTACAAGTGGATTGGTGGGTTGTGAATCAATCATTTGCCAATCTGAAACTAACAAGCCCTACACTAATTCAAAAGCAAGAAGCTGAAGGTAAGTGGTTAGAGAACATAAAAAATAGTAGTAAAAACCGTTTTGTTACAATTCCTTGGATAAAGGAAGCACCAATAGGCAAAGAGGGATTACATGCATTAAAAGGAGAGACGATTCAATGAAGATGAGTGCAGAAGGTAAACAATTTGTTGAGCAAGTATTGGCACAAGCTGAAGGTGCTACATTACGTTTTTACGGCGTAGCAGGATGCTGTGGTATGAATTTAGGTGCAGAAATTGCACAAGCTCAAGAGGAAGATACAGTGCAAACAGTTGAAGGAATCAACATAGCCGTTGATCCACAAATTGTTGAGCAATTAACAGATGTAACAATTCATGCAGAAGAAGAGAATGGTCAGCTCGGTTTAGTACTACTTGGTTACGAGCAATCAAGCTGCTAGTGTGCATGTACAGCACTCCATTATATTAACAGTTCTCTGTTTTTTAGTTGCGTTAAGCGATGAATTAATAAATCCCCTTGAAAATGACTTTCAAGGGGATATTTTTTAACAGCAATTTGTTTCGTTATTACTACTTAAATTTAAGCTACATACACCTGTTTCAGGCAAATCTAACTCGACTTTACGAGCAGCTTCTAAATTACCTGTTAAGTAAGCGACAATGGAACGAAC
The DNA here is from genome assembly GCA_031181585.1 of Lysinibacillus sp. Lineage (GTDB taxonomy): Bacteria > Bacillota > Bacilli > Bacillales_A > Planococcaceae > Lysinibacillus_B. The sequence continues at coordinate 1,117 of JAPSKP010000052.1, read as the reverse complement.
CTGTTCATAGCCTGTTGCCATTAAAAATGTAGGCGCACGCCCGTAACTCTTCATACCTACAATATAGAAGCCAGCTTCTGGTTGACGTAGCTCAAGCTCGCCATGTGGACGTACGGTACCACAACTATGCTCATTTGGATCAATAAGTGGTGCAAGTGCCTCTACGCTTTCAACAGCACTGTCAATCGATAAACGAATTTCTTTTAAGAAGGTGAAATCTGGTCGACTACCTGTATTGGCAATGATTTCATCAACTGCAGGAAGTTGTTGTTCACCATTTTTACCTTCTCCTTTAATGACAATACCTGATGCTGTTTGTTCAAGTTCTTGAATGTAGAAGGGTGTATAAACAGTTATTTCCCCTTCGTCTACTAGCTTATGGATTCTGCTGCCTAATTCACCTCGTGCAGCAAGGGCGTCTTTTTCTTCACCGCCGTAAGCATCTTCCACACGTTTTTTACGTAAAACCCATGTGATTTCCACATTATCAAGTTGTTCTAATTCTAAAATTGTATTAATCGCAGAGTGGCCGCCACCTACAACAGCGACACGTTTTCCCGAATAGCGATCTTTCAATTCATCCACGTTAGGAATTCCATAGAAAATTGCATTAGCTAGTTGCTTTTCTGCTAATGTCCATACACTATCAGAAAGAATCGGGCTTGGCTGTGTCCAAGTACCTGTAGCATCAATGACTGCACTTGCTAAGATTCGCTTGGTTTCACCATCTTGTTCAATATATAAAACAAATGGGGCTTGATCGCGATCAGCAGTCTTCATTTTATCGTGATTCTTTTTACTAGTACAAACCACAGTTGTATTAAACGAAATGAATGGTTTAATTTCAGGTATATTGGCTAGTGGCTGTAAATAGTGTTCACGAATTTCTTGACCTGTTGGAAGCTGATCCTCCGGTGGCATCTCCCATCCATGCTTTTGTAATAGCTCTTTGGCAGCTTTATCAATATTGTACTGCCAAGGAGAGAATAGACGAACGTGTTGCCAAGATTTTATATTTTCAGCAACGTCAGCACCTTTTTCAAATACAATAAATGATTCTCCAGCTACTGCTAAGTGTGCTGCTGCTGCTAAACCAACTGGACCAGCACCAAGTATT
>JAPSKP010000150.1 GCA_031181585.1 Lysinibacillus sp. | reverse complement strand
TTTCAAGAGGCAACCCGTTATTTTAATGCCAAAATGACGGTCGATCAGGATGGAAATGTTGTAAGGGATTATCTTGGAGATCCTTCATTTTTTTATTCGGACCTCCTTTTTGATGTCACAGCATCGGGCCAACTTCTTATACGTTCAGGACCACAAAAAGTAGTGCTTGGGTTACTGGAAATTCCAATGCCTTCTTTTATGGAAGGACGTGTTGTCGTGGAGGAGGGGTATGATGATGTGAAGGGAGTATTCACCATTCACGTCTCAATTTATCATGGCGTTTTTGGGAGGGTTATGATGTATGCAGGCGAGTTTAAAGAAGTTGATTGTTAATCCATTAACTCTTCTAGGCCTCTTTCTTTTCAGTGGCGCATTGATTTTAGTCGAGCAGAAAAGCTATTTGTATTATTTAACGGTTGCCCAGTTAATATTTATCCCGGTCATGGTACAAATGGTTGTAAAGCTGAAACGTTGGGAACAAATTCTCATCAGCCTTGGGATGGCAGCAGCAGCGCTTTTAACCTTCGATATCCAAAAGGAAGTTGCCGTGTTTAGTACAGCCATCTATTTACTATCTACTATTATCATAGCGAAAAAAGGGATTGGCCGTTTTATACGCCGGGGTTTTACAAATACAGCAGAAATAATCATCGATATAGGCCTCGTTTATCTGGCAGTAGGCGGCATCTGGTACTTTGCTTATATTGCAGGTATTAATACTGGTTTTTCGCCAATCATTACGTGGCTGACGGCGATTCATTTCCATTATTCAGCTTTTATGCTTTGCATATCGTTAGGTCTTTTTGGTCGCCTGTATAAAGGAAAGGGATATACCCCTGTCGCATGGATCATTGCTTCAGGACCTATCTTGGTAGCACTTGGCATCACCTTCTCAACTACTATCGAACTGATTTCCGTCGTGTTGTATGTCATTGTGATTTATGGATTATTTCTAATGGCGTGCCGGACTTCACTCCCCATGTTGCAAGGCATCCTTATTCGTCTATCAATAGGGACGGTATGTTTCACTATTTTATGGTCGTTACTGTACGCTTTTGGAAACTTCACCGGCAATATCCTCGTCGGTATTCCTGATATGCTTACGTTTCATGGAATGTTCAACTGTATTTTCTTTGGTACGTTTACAATGATAGGATGGGCCGTTCGAGTGCCGGAAAGTCGGCATGCTGATTATAATTTTCCGGTCAGCCAAATCCGTGGTTCGCTAAAGGAAGAGGGAGAACCACATCCGGGACTAGTTGATAATTTAGCGGAGTATACAAATATAGAGAATCTGCCGGTAAGCATTCAGCATTTTTATGAACATACAGAGGAATACCGCTTGTTTGCTTCTGTTAGATGGCGGGGATGGTTTAAGCCCTTCGCCTTTATCTACCAATTTGTGAGCCGGCAGGTTGGTCAATTAAACTTGCCTTTCTCGTCAAACGTCAATGAAATAACAGGAACTATCAGGAAAGTAGATCACGTTTTGGACGGACGAATAAACCCTCGAGTTTGGAGGAGGAAAATCGTAGGTGAAACGGTCTTTGTAGCTGTTTATTCTAAGCACATCGCACAAGGTAGGACTTATATGAATATTGCGCTGCCGCTTCCGTTTTCTACTATGGTAGGTATCTTGTCTCTTGAAGAAAGGAACGGGCAGCTGCATTTGACAAGCAGCGGGCATCAAGATGAGGGAATTTATCTAGCAGTCGGTCGCTATATGATGAAACTCCCGCTTCAAGAGTATTTCATTATTCAAAAAAAGAGTGGGGAATTGAAGGCAACACATGATATGACGATATTTGGCCTGCCGTTTCTTCATATTGATTACTCCATCTTTCATGAAAACAAATAACGCTCATTAGAAAGGTGAGATGGTCATCATTTCGGCAATTGGGGTTCCAATCATTATTTATAGCGGCTTATTCCTGTTCTTAATTACAATAAGCACGAAAAAAACGTATGTATGCATAATCGGAAATTTTTTGGCATTTGCATTGTATTTATTTTCAATCATTGTCATTTGGGCGAGCTATAAGGAAGAAGAATGGCATAGTAATATGCACAGCGGCAACCCACCGATTAGTTTAACAGAGGAGGCAGTACTTTCTGTCATCGGATTCACGCTATATAATGTGCTGCTATTATGGATAGTTTGGGTTATAAAAAGGAAAAAACGGGTTTTAAACCATAGAGTTAGAAGAAATGAATAGAAGAAAAGAGGGGAAAACGGTTTATCAAAATGCGTTTTCCCTTTGTAAGTCTAATCTTTTAGTTTTTCCCCGCCAAGTTCTACAGGGATTGGAGGGAAATATTTTGTTTTCATAAAAGGTGAGTAATGAACAAGCGGATACTTTTCATCTTGTGGAAAATCGATAAAGGAAGCCATTGTATTATGTTGAATTTGAAATTCAACGGGATACAAATCCCACTCAGGATGTGTTATATCCATACGATACAAGGTGTTTTTTGGTTTGCGCCAAAACGTAAATCGATCGGTAAGGAACCTATCAAGATCTTGTTTTTCTTTCATTTTGTCGAGAAGCGGCTTAAAACCGATAGTGAATGAGTCAGGTGCTTCGTTCTCTTCAGTCCGCCGGCTGGAAAAGGCAAACCTTCCGTTTTCCTCAATATAATCTATTTCAGCTTTTTTATAAGGAAGGAAATCACCGAGAGTTGTAATGGAAACGACAAAGTCACTGTTTGCGTCAAGTGTAAAAAAATAAATACCGGGCTTCTTGCCATGCTTTACATAGGTCCGGACATTTATTTCAGGAAAATTGCCTGCTGGGGAAATGGGAGGCATCAGACGGGGTCTAGACTCTCCGACCGTAAACAGCACAAGGCTGATCCAGGCACTATCATCATATAAATCTAACTCAAGTTCGTCAGGTACATGCTTTCTCAGTTCTTCCTTTGAAACAGGCCAATGCAGAAATAATACATTTTCCCAATCTTGGGTCATTAGCCAGCTGTTTTCTTTATGGTCATTATGTGGTGTTGTTCTCTGCTCCATGGTGTACACCTCTTTTTTTATTTAATGAAGAGAATCCCACCCAAGATATGAAGTCCTGGGTGGAAAGTCTTTTTAAGAGAGAAATAGTGATTAATAATGTTCTGTTTTTTCCGGGAATACATTTTTGTCTAAATAAATGTGGAAAACCCATTCACCGAAACCGATTACTAGCGTAGAGATGACTGCAGCACCGACAATATTCATGTCATCTGTAAATAGCAGTTCTCCTAATAACCAGATAATGAGAAATGCTACGACTAGGTCACTTCCAGTACCGATAATATTTCGCTTGTAGTGATCGTTGTTCCGGTTCGTATCATCGCCAGCTTTTCGGAAAATAACTAAATCTCCTAATAGATAGGCTGCTAATGTTAATACCACACTAATGATGAGCGTATTAGTAAACGAACCTCCAAAAATGACTGTGTGGATAAACGTCAGTACAGCCAAAATCATGACAAATTTGATTGCTAAAGCCTTTACATGCTGCATAATTGAATCCTCCTTTGTCTGTTTCTTACTCTCACAATTGCCGATTAACAAGAAGATAAACCTGTTTACTCTCATACACTCGATAAAAAGGGCGGAAATTCCTAGTAGAATCAACAAGTCTTTGAAATATATTTTTTCTGTACCAATTATAATAGTCCATATAAACATGATAACGATTTTTATAGAAGAAGGGGTGAATAGATGGAACAAAAACAACACACTGTAGAAGCATACGAACAAACACTTTACTGGGTAAAGGAATTGGAAGAGCTATCCGAAAAACAATGGAGAATGCCGCTTGCACCAGGTAAATGGACTATAGCGGAGGTGATTGGACATTTGATTCCATGGGATATATTCATAATGGAGCAGCGCCTGCCTTATTTCTTTGCAGAAGTGGCTTTTCCTGTAAGTCCGACTGTCGAAGAGGTAAATAAATTGGCAAATGAAAAAAGCAGAGTAAAAACAAAAGAAGGGTTAATTGATTTATTTATAGCTGCCCGTACAAAATTGATAGCAGCGATTAAGAAGGTTCCTAAAGAACATTGGCAGCAGGAGCTTCCTCAAATGAAAAATAGAATGACACTTACTGATTATTTTAAAGGGTTGCTGGACCATGATCATCGGCACTTTGAGGAAATAAGTGAAGCACTCAGGAGATATAGTGATAGATAATTCATGGATTGCTTCGCTTTATAAAGCAATAATATCTCGGGGTTTCTATCCGAAAAATTCAATAGCTAAAATTTTTGTTCACTGACAGTTAAATACGTACATTTATTGATGATTCTTGTCGCTTTTCCAGCTGTAGTTAGCCAATCGTGATAAACTAATAGCATTCATCAATCTTTTTTAAGTTGCTTTAAGTGCATGTTAATGCAAGAATATCAGTAAATGTAACACAATAAAACAGTACCAAACAAAAAAGATTGGATAGGATTGCTAACGGGAAAGGTTTAAGTAAACAGGAAGTTGTCTATACAGTAGAAGGAATGATGCTCTTTGGTTTAAAGCTATTTCCAGGTTGTAGATAACTGCAAGGCTATAACAAACTAAGTACTGAAGCAATGAATAAAGACATGCCGACAGTACGGTATTAAGGAGGTTTGCTGATGATTTCATTAATTGTAGCACATGATAAAAATCGTGTAATCGGGTTGAATAACAAGCTGCCGTGGCACTTACCTGGGGATCTGCAGTACTTTAAGGAAGTAACGATGCATAAGCCGATGATTATGGGACGAAAAACGTTCGAATCGATTGGCCGTCCGTTACCAGGACGCCGAAATATTGTCGTTACACGTAATCCAGGATACAGAGCGAATGATATTGAAACGGTGACAAGCTTGGAAGAGGCAATTAGAATTG
>JAPSKP010000004.1 GCA_031181585.1 Lysinibacillus sp. | reverse complement strand
AAATTGATCAAAATGGATTCTTCTTCAGCAGTTTTAAGTTTATTTTTATAAAAAAATTTGTTCATTTTCTTCCTCTGTTACTCCACAATAGCGCCCGATTGTTGAATATTGAAAAATACGAATGCTGCAAAATAGGTCCTCATTTTTTTAAAAGATTTATTAATTAAAATTTACCTTTTGTCTACATTAAGCCACCACATCGGATTTTTTCATCCTATATATGGCGACTAGACTGAATACAAATATGTAGACCCCATTCATTATGTAATACAGTAAATTATTCCATAGGGATGAAATGCTAGATTGGTTTAGTATCCCCATTCCAATAGTCAAAAGCGAATGAGGAAAAAGCAGACCCAAATTAATGACGTACATACCTAAGCCGAGAATCGCTGCACAAAAGCCGATGCCAATAGGAACAGCAAAGCTTTTGATACGCATAGACAGAGCTAATTGTAGGGTACTAATTGTCAAGGCTGCTATCCAACCTCGAAGTAACCACCCAAATAGTTCGACAGGTAGTGCGGATGTTAACCCCAATAGTTTCCCACCAAAGAAATATAATAGACCAAAAAATCCTTGGGAAAATGTCAGCATCGAACCGACTACTATCAATTTAGAGAAAAATATACTGTTTGCTGAAATAGGAGCAGTCATGATCATATTCCAATTCTTATTGAAATGTTCTAGTCTCCACAAAAATGCACAGAGAATAGCAATGAAGATTGGAAAGAAAAATTCTCCGTAAAATAAAGAGACTTGTGACCATAAGCTATACCATTCTTTTTTCAAAACACCTTGATTCATATAAAAGTTAAAACACCCGATTATTACACTTACTAATGGCAAAATGAATAATAGCAGCCAAATACGGGTATGTCGAAGTTTAATAAATTCAGCTTGAACACAACGAATTAGCATTGTTTCCCTCCTATACTTCTTTTCTCGATAAATGCATACTTCCTGCTAAATAGATACTAATTGCAGCTATAATCACTATCAGCATCAAAGGAAGCAATGCGTTTAAATTCCGAACTATAAAATCAAGTTCTTCGCTTTCATAGCTTAATGAAACAGGGCTAAGTCCCGAATAATAGGACCAAATAAAAATTCTACTTACTCCCGAAGGCATTAAATCAGCCGTCATGCCGATAAAGCCACCAATCATACCAAGCGTTAAAGCAATAACCTGATTTTTCTTCATTAAGGATACCCATTGCTGCAGGGCTACAATAGCCAAACTAGTGAAAACAATTCCAAAAAAATAGCGAATGAGTAAAAAAGTTGGTAGTGGATCTTCAAAGTCCTTTACAATACCAAATGCGGCTATAGAAAGTACTTGTACGATACAAACCCATAAGATCAAAATACATGCATAGATATACTTAGCTGCATAGACTTGGCCGGGTTTTATGGAAAGGGTCAGCAACAATTTCCACGTATTCCCTTTATGTTCCATATCACAAATTCGTGAAACACTTACTGCTATAAGAATTGGAAATAATAGTCCATTCATTGAGGCAAACATAACAATGAGTGCCTCCCAATTTGCATTCTCAGGTTTCATTGAAATCGACCTGCTCATACCCATAAATAAAAAAATAACTTCAATGAGTAAAAATAATGTAGCCATTAAATAGATGTGTCTATGACGAAATTTAAAGAACTCAATGCTTATGGCTCTCATCATAGGCTCTGCTCCTTACCTGTTAAATCGAGGAAAATATTTTCTAAGCTTTTCTTATGTTCCTCAATACGCAGGACATCAATATTTGAGGTAACTAGACTTTGATTCACTTTTATCACTTCATCATCCAAGAGGTCTTCAAACACTAACGATTCTCCACTTTGTATTGAAGAAAAACCATTTATCCTAAGTAATTCTTGTGCTAACTTATTATTTCGGGTTTTGATTTTGATCGTCGGTTGACTTTTACTTTTCAATTCTGACATACTTCCTTGAAACAGCATCTCTCCCTCATTAATGATACCAACTGATGTTGCAATTTGTTCAATTTCCGACAGTAAATGACTAGAAAGTAGTACGGTCATTCCATGAAGCTGAGGTAAAGATTTAATTAGCTCACGAATTTCACCAATACCTGCCGGATCGAGACCATTGGTTGGCTCGTCTAGAATCAAAACTTTAGGGAATGACATTAATGCCATGGCAATTCCCAATCGTTGTTTCATCCCTAAAGAATACTGACTCACCTTTTTATCTTTTTGTTTTTCTAATCGAACAATTCTCAAAGCTTGCATTACATTCTTATCCGGAACTTCTCGAAGTTTTTGCACAACCCGCATATTTTCAAGGCCTGTAAGATGACCATAATAGGATGGTGACTCGATAAGAGAACCTGTTTGACTTAGAATAAAACCTCTATTTTCCTCAAATCCCTTTTCAAAAACTGTTACGAAACCCTTTGTAGGTCGAGTTAAACCTAAAATCATTTTTAACGTAGTGGACTTCCCTGCTCCGTTCGGACCAAGAAATCCAAAAATCTCACCTTTTGCCACCGATAAATTCAAATCTCTCACACAATATTTACCATTGTATTGTTTCGAAAGGTTATGGGTTGAAACAACTTGATTCATTTCGCTTCCTCCAATTTGTTTAACACTGTTTATAGTCAAAGGATAACAACACTACTTTTCGTTAAGCTGACGTGAACCTTACGTCAACCTTAAATGATTTAAAAATCAGATTTAGTAAGTTGAAATGAGCAAATAAACTGTATAATCGAGGTAGGTGATGTTAGATGGATAATATAAAAAACAAGAAACTGCTTATTGTGGACGATGAAGAGGACATTAGGAATATGTTAGATGGATTTTTGCGAAAGGAAGGATTTAATCGCATTTACCATGCTGATAATTGTGCAGAAGCAATCAAAATGTGTCATTTGGTAAAGCCAGATATCGCTATTTTAGATGTTATGCTTCCTGATGGGGATGGGTTTTCACTTCTTTCTTCTTTACGGCAAATTTCAAATCTGCCTGCCCTTTATTTATCAGCAAGAGGTGAGGATGAAGATCGCTTATTGGGGCTGGGACTTGGTGCAGATGATTACATCGTAAAACCGTTTTTACCACGAGAACTATTGCTTCGGTTAACAGCAATATTACGAAGAGTTTATTCACCTCCCCAGCAGGAACAACCTCCTGTCTTTCATTTGGGGACCCGAATAATTGATTTAGGGAGTGGGACTGTTCAAAGTGATGATAAGCTACTTCCTTTGACAGCAAAAGAACTCAAATTACTTTTTAAACTTTATGTAAATCGGAACCGGATTGTAACTAGTGATGCACTTTGTCAGGCTGCTTGGGGGGATGATTATTATGGTTTTGAAAATACGCTAATGGTACATGTTCGTCGCATCCGAGAAAAAATTGAAGTGATTCCCTCAAGTCCACAATATTTACAGACGATTCGTGGGCTCGGATACAAATTATTAGTAGAGGAAGAATTTAGATGAAAAGTACAGTTAGAATATTAAAGCATTTTATTGGCGCTACGATGTTCATTTCTGCTTTTCTTGTCTTTTTCAACTTTCTACTATTAGGTTTAATGGTATTTAAAGGAATGAATGAGGGACAATCCCCTTCTGCCGTTGTGGAAAACGTAGCAGAAAATTTACAATTCTCATCTAATAGATATTCATTAGATTCCTCTGCTGCAACTCTATTAAAGCAGCAGCGTGCATGGGCAATGCTGATTGATGATGCAGGTCAGGTAAAATGGGATTACATGCTGCCAAATGAACTTCCTAAAAATTACACGTTAACTGATATTGCTAAATTCACAAAAAACTATTTAATGGATTATCCCGTTTTTGTATGGGAACATGATCAGGGGCTTTTGGTTGTCGGATATCCAAGAGAAAGTATAGCTAAATATGAGTATACCCTTTCTGTAAACTGGGTCTCTTTATTGCCATCAAGTATAGTCGCTTTGATTCTAATAAATATTGGGTTGGCATTATTTTTGTCATTGGTTATTGGCTATAAGCTAGTCCATTCTATCCGGCCACTAACCCAAGGAATACAATTCCTCTCTGAAGATAAAGAAACATTTATACAACCAAAAGGAATATTAGCAGATCTTGCACAAAGCGTGAACCGTGCTTCTACTTTATTACAGAAGAAAAATAAAAGTTTGAAAAGCCGAGATGAAGCACGTTCAAACTGGATTGCGGGTATTTCACACGATATACGTACCCCTCTTTCAATGGTACTTGGCTATGCGAGTGATTTAGAGGAAAGTTTTTACATCTCAGAGGAACAGAGGCGACAGGCAGGTATTATTCGGCAGCAAGGTGAGAAATTGAGATCTTTAGTGAATGATTTAAACCTCGTTTCAATGCTGGAATATGAGATGCAACCGCTGAACAAAAAGCCAATGCGCCTTTCAGTTTTAGTAAGACAAATCGCAACCGAGTTTCTAAATAATGGTCTGGATGATCGTTTCATAATTGAAATTGATATCTCAGACGAAAGGGTTCAAGTAAATGGAGATGAAAGGCTGCTGTCACGTGCAATTACAAACCTCATACAAAACAGCATCAATCATAACCCTGATGGTTGTTTGATAAAGCTGCAAACAACTACTAATGCAAAAAATAACTCGTGTAGTTTCATCTTAGTCGATAATGGGAAGGGAATTTCGCAAAATGAACTTCCGAATCTTTTGGAGTTACCCTATTCTACTAAAAGAAAGCATCCAAGTCAGAATGGACACGGTTTAGGTTTACCAATGGTTGATAGAATCGCAAAGGCGCATCAAGGGGTCTTGCTTCTATCGAGCGATATTGAAAAAGGTTTCAGGGCAGAAATTGTATTACCTTATATATACATGAATTGAAAGAAATCTAAAAACTTCATCATATATATAAATAATTGAGCAACTGAACAAGATTTCGGCTGCTCTTTAACCCATTGAAACTGCGGTTCGATTTTAATAATAAAAAAGAGCGACTACCCATTCGAACTGCTCCTGTTACTGTAAGTACAACTCTTCCTAATCCTCTATCTAATAAAATTTGTATCGGAGAGAATTACTCCACAATATAGCCCAAATGTGGAATAAGAAAGATTACGAAATAAAAAACCTGCATATGCATTGCACCCCGAATAGTGGACACTTAAAAAAGTAGAACTATTCGGGGTGCAGTTTACTTCTTGATAAGGACAATTTCGTTCTAACACAAAACTAAAATTCTTTCTTTTTAAATATTGTATAGCCCCATATTTAATACTTCTTTAAATTTTTTAATTTCCAACTCATATAACTTCACTTCTTCTATTTTTTTGCAAATACAGCAAATAGAATGTATGTATTAAAGTTCTATTAAAAACAGTAAAAATATTCGTTCAACTATTCTGATTGTAAGAGAACAAATGTATAAAATATAGCCAGAACCGAAAACTCTTTGTAGTACATTGATTCATACTCAGCAATCTTTTTATATGAAACAGCCTCTAAGTATGTAAGCTCTTTTAAAATAACAATGAGTTTTAGATAACTTATTTTATTTATCAAGTCATAGTTATAACTGCCCTGCAGAATTGCATTTCGATTTAAGGATTGTATTAAAGTAGCTTCTATACGCCTTGACATCCAAATAATCCACTTTCATTAATTTCAGCTGTATAATGGTCAAAATTGCTTTCAATATAGTCAATCACAAATGCTTCATCAAAGAAATATAATTTATCTTTTTGCCCTTCTTCAAAAATTTCTTCTATCGAATCAAATTCTAAAAACCATTGGTGTTTTTCAGCTTGATTCATTATATGAACCATTCTTGTTACCCTTCTTTTTTCATAGGCTGCAGCTGTTCACTACGTTCAATAAATCAGTATTAAATATTTTTGAAAAATTATTTAACGGTTTAAAGAGGTCATTGATTTTGTCTAATTCATTTGAAATGTTCATTATAAGGTTCAGGCGGAAATCTCATCTTTTTTAAATCGGACATGATCAAGCTTAACTTGTTATATATTCACCTAAAAAATGGAGCCTACCTAAAAAGAGATGCGTCTCTTGTTAACAATACATAAACGGTTTGAGGAAAAGGGGGGCCTGACTTGAGGTCGATTTGGTGGGCAATAAGCTTATTTGCTGGAAGTATAGTTTACGCGGTATTCAGCTGCTGGCTTGTCATCACGACGTTATGGGATATCTCATCGATACTCTTGCTATTTATTACCTCGGCAGCAGCCTTTTGTTTAACGATAAAAGGTTATCGTCATCTTCATGGCTGGCTTCGGAAAACAGGCGGCTGGCTGCTTGGGATCTGCTCATTTTTGCTAGCAGGTTTTTTATTGCTTCTTATATTTCTGAAGCTTGTCGTCCTGACACTTGGCGGCGCTGAGCATATTTCAGCGAGTGAATCACCGGATGGACGCTACACAGTAGATTTTATGTACTTTGACGCTGGGGCAACGGGTACATTTGGAGTTCGCGGGGAGCTGGATGGTCCGCTCTGGTTTAGAAAGCATGTCTATTATGAACAGCGCGTTACCGAAGTAAATGTCCAATGGGAGAATAACGGTACCATTGTAATTAATGGGCATCATATAGATCTTCAAAAAGGCGGAACATTTGGATATAAAACAAAATAAACTGCCCCCTTTCAGGGAGGCAGTAAAAAATAGTAATTGTCCTGTCCCCACATGCTAAAGGGATAAATGGGCTTTACTTTTTTGATACTGAATAGCGTGATTTTACTTCTCATCTTCCACCACTATTGCAGCAACGTTATGACAGGGAATACGTAAGGCTCAGCTGGTTCATCTATTACTTTCCAGCTGGTCGCTTTGATAATCGGCATCTCATACCCATCATAGGTCGTAACATCCAGAACGCCCTCCATTTCCAGCCATGTATCTTCTTCAAAGATACTTGCTTCCTCAAACTGCGTTAGAAATCCAAGGACACTTGCATCTGCCAGACAGTGTGTAATCATAAAGCGAGATAATACAAGCTGGTCACTCGTAAAGCCTTCCTCCTTAAAGACAAAACCGCTCATTTTAATTTTCCTGCCAATATAGTCTTGAGGCGCTTTATTAATGGATCCGTAATAAGAACCGAAAATATCTTCTCTCATTTCAATGGTTTCTGATGCTTGAAGCAACTTCTTTTTGTCATCCAATTCTTCTTCCGACATATAATTGTTGTTTGGTATAGGATTATATTCTTCCGAGTAAATATCTATATTCTCTTTTTCAGTAAGTGATTCAGCATTCTCCGTTAAAGATGGCTTCTCGCTTGGATCCTCATTTCCTTTGCTTATTTGCGCAAACAACCCTTTATTTCCGGCAATCTTTGCGTTCAGTGTAGCAGGTTCAAAGGTGAACCCTGTAACCATTGGAAATGCAATAATACTATAGCCGAAAACTTTTCGTAAGCTTAACACCCCATTGCCGTGATGGTCATGATCACACCCTGACGTGCAAACATGTCCGGCCCGCTTTTTCTTTTGCAGAATCCGAAAGATTTGAATCAGAAAAAGACAGATAAAAATAACCATAGCGATTTTACTGATGTATTCATATTTTGGGTTAACATATTTCAAAATGTCCCCGCTGCTATGAAGCATAATAAAAAACGAGGCAAATATACCTAAAATAATGGTCTTGATAATATGTTGAAAATCAACATACATAATATGTCCTCCCTATATAAAGGTTGTTAGATGTACAAAGATAAAAACGATAACGGTGATTAAAAATAATAAGAGGAAAACAAATTTTGCCTTGAACACGTTTAATAACATAATCGTGTTTTTTAAATCAATCATTGGACCATAAATTAAAAATGCCAAGATCGATGTCGAAGGGAATAAGTTTCTAAATGACGCGCCGATGAATGCATCCGCCTCAGAGCATAAGGATAAGAAGTAGGCGAGTGCCATCATGATGATCGTTGAATGAAAGATACTGTCCCCAAATAATAAAAGAGATTGTGCAGAAACGAATGTTTGTAGAGCAGCCGCGACAAAGGCCCCAAGAATCAAATACTTACTCATATCAAAAAATTCGTCGATGGAATGATGAAGCATGTTTTTCAACCGTTGAAAGAATGGTTGCTTGGCTGCCGTATCATGAGTATGAAAATGCTCTTTGTGCTTTAACTGATTTGTTTGAAACAGCCAGCTAACGAGTAAAGCGATCGTCAGGGCTGCTAAAAAGCCAACACCCATTCGCAGCAGCGCCATTTTCATATCATTTCCGAATGCCATATAAGTAGAGAGAATAACGATTGGGTTAATCAGCGGGCCAGTTAATAAGAAGCCAACCCCTGCATATAACGGGACGCCCTTCCCTACCAATCTCCGAACAATCGGTACAATACCACATTCACAGGCTGGAAATAAAGAACCGGCTATACAGCTCACCCATACAGCTTTCATTTTACTTTTTGGTATCCATTTACGGATATGCTCTTCCGTTACAAAGATCTGAATAAAACCAGCGATCAGAACGCCAATTAATACAAACGGAATCGCTTCAATGATGATGCTAAGGAAGATGGTATTCAGCTGTTGAAAAGCTTCCATGCTAAATTGATCCGACATGAAAAGAGGGCCTAGAAATATACAGCAGATAATAAAGAGAAGAAGCATGAACGTTTTTTTAGGGGCTGCCATATGTGTATACTGCATGGGAAATCCTCACTTTCCTAAATTTTAACGATGCTTGTCCACGAAGAAGACTACAGCATCTATCACTCTTTGCTTTACAAAAGGCGTCCTTCAGCAATTTTAGTTTATGAATGGCCGCTGCCTCTCTGCCATTTTATAAATAAGAGCGATTACGATTTAAAATATGCCTCAAAAAGCTTTCTCATGATAAAGATTTGCAAATGTTTTCTGTTTCCTATTTCACTGAACACGAAGACTAGCTTTCTTCCTTTAGTGAGAAATAGAAAAAATCTGTCCAGGTCAACAACCGAAGACAGATTTTCTTTTATTTTCTCTTGCATTTATCCCATCGGGGACTATCCTGTAACCCAGTATTATACTAGATTCATTTTGTATGAATAAGATGGCAATCCACTAAACTATCCCTTCGAAAACAGCAGCATATTCTTTGCGTCAAAACGACTGCTTTCCTTTTATTTTTCATTCATCATCATCTGCTGTTTTACTGAGCGAGCAGTGTAATTATAGGCAACCGCTATTAAACCGAGGGCAGAGCATACCGCAAACATAATTGGATACGAACCGAACTGTACAACAAACCCCATCAGCATGCCGCCTAAAGAAAAACCTAAATCATAAGATGCTAGGAATAACCCCAGCAATACATGTTTATGCGATTCAGGAATCGCAAATGAGATATAGGTTGTTAAAGTAGGATACAGCATCGCTGTGGCAATACCGTTAAATATGGCACTAATATAAACAAATGGTCCGATAAACGGGAGCAGTGCCAGCATGGTTGTGCCGATAATTGAACTACTTAATACGAGGGAAATAAAGCCTGGATGCCACTTCCCGTCAGAGGGAATATATTTTCTGAAAATAAATCGGCTCCCTACAACGACGAAAGCCTGCAAAAATAAATAAAACCCTACACTCCCTGTATTTGTCGTAACAAAATAGAGCGGTAAAAATGTAGAGATGGCTCCAAATATGCTCGCACCAATGAGCATCACACCGGCAGCAACGATTAACTCTTTATGCCCGCGTGCTATTTTCAACCCTTCCGCCATATCCTTCAGTGTGAATGATGCATTCTCTATTTTTGTTTTCGGCAAGGATGATTTGACGAAAAATAAAAATGGTGCAAATGCCAAGATTGTAATAAAAACAAGCAGCCACAATTTATCCTCTTGAACCCATAAAAGCATACCTAATGCAGGACCATACAATCCCGGCATGACAGTTGATAATGAATACATTGCCATGCCTTGACCCCGGTCTTCGTCACGCAAAGTTTCCGTAATGCCAATCTGCATGGCCATGGAAAAAAACGCCGTCACGATCCCTTGCAAAATACGTACAGCATAAAGGCTGTCCACCCCTAGCCATACATATAAAAGGAGTGCCGCTGCGTGTCCCAGCAATAAATATTTCATAATGGTAAGCGCACTATATTTGGCTACCAGTTGGCCAGCCCACGGACGCAGCACCATACAAACAAACATATACATCCCCATCATCAGGCCGATTTCTGCTTCCGGCATCCCGTGGTCGGCTGCCTGCAGTGGAAAGATAACGGTTAAAACAGAATTAGCGGTGAAATAGAAAATCGCCAAGCCATAGATTTGCAGCATACTAAAAGATAACGGCCTTTTCTTCATACTACCTGCTCCTCGTTATGCTCTAAATAGTTATGGATACAATCAATTGTAAGTCGTGAATTTAATAATGCTTTCGTTGCCTCATGCTTTGCCTGCTCCAATTCGCCGACAAGCAGATGCTCTACAATTCTTCCTTTTTGCATAATGGCAATTTCATTCGAAAAGAGACGTGCTGCATGAAGGTCATGGGTGATGAAAAAGTATGTAAGCTTCAGCTCTTGCTGTAATCGCTTAAGCAGCTTTAGAATACTTATTTGTACTAACACATCAAGACTATTTACAGATTCATCCAAAATAATCAATCGAGGTCTTGTTGAAATGGCACGCGCAATCGTAATACGCTGTAATTGCCCCCCACTGAATTGATGCGGATATTTCACCATATCGTCCCTGGATAACCCTACCATTTCCAATAGTTCACCGACTCTTTCTTCGATTTGCATAGGAACCAGCTTTTCGTTAACTAGCATAGGCTCCGCGATAATATCCTTGATTTTCATCTTTGGATTCACCGCACTGTGGCAATCCTGAAATACTACCTGCATCGATTGCTGGAGCTTTTTTCGTTTCTTCCCGGTTGCGTTATGCACATTCATTCCATCAAATAAAACTTCACCATTATCAGGCTTTTCAATCCCAAGAAGAATTTTGCCAAGTGTACTTTTTCCGGATCCGCTTTGACCCAGCAATGTAAACGTACTTCCTTCTTTTATTTTAAGCGACACATTATCTACAGCCTTTACAACCGATTGACGCTTCTTGAAAAACCGTGATTGGCGATAGCTTTTCGACACCTGCTGAACGATTATCATCTGCTTGAATCCTCCATTCTCACCCAGTGGTTCTCATCATATAAAACCAATTCGCCCGACACGGTATCTTCATACTTATCGTTCAGCTCATCCAGCGTACTATGTTCATCGCGTGCTGCTACGAGAGTTTTAGTATATGGATGAATGGGGTGTAATAATATGTGCGAGGCCGGTCCGTACTCTACTACCACACCTCTTCTCATTACAATGATTTCCTCGGCTAAGTTTGCAATAACACCTAAATCATGTGAGACAATCAATATCGACATTTTCGTTTTTGCCTGCAGCTTTTTTAATTCCTTTACGATCTCAAGCTGTGTCATCGTATCAAGCGCTGTTGTTGGTTCATCAGCTAGTAATAGCTTTGGCTCAAGGCTTGCTGAAATGGCAATCATAATACGCTGAAGCATCCCCCCGCTTAATTCATGGGGATATTTCTTTAATACATCCACATCGTTAAGCTGGAATAGTGCCAGCTGTTCCTTCGCTATTTTTATGGCCTGCTTTTTTGTCATGCTTGTATGTGCCTGAAGCGTTTCGATGAAATGCCCGCCTATCGTTACAAGCGGGTTAAACATCGACATTGGATTTTGCATAATGAGTGCAATTTCTTTCCCGCGAAGGGAACGCATTTTTTTCTCTTCGAGTGAAAGCAAGCAATCCCCATTAAACTTAATAGTGCCTGCTGCCTTTCGATCTTTACGAAAAAGCTGGAGAATGGTTGAGCATAATACGGATTTTCCACTGCCGCTTTCCCCAATAATGCCAACAACCTTGCCCTTTGGAACAGTCAGACTCACTTGACGAAGCACTTGTTTACCCTGAATATGCACTGACAGATTTTGAACCTCTAACATAGCTCTTCACCTCTATTCATGTTGATTTTGGGTCCAGTACGTCCCGCAGCGAGTCACCGAAGGCATTAAAAATCAATACTGTTAATGAAATCATGACACCTGGAATAATCATCAGCTCCGGTTTTGTCATTAAGTACGTTTTACTTTCACTTATCATCATGCCCCACTCAGCTGTCGGCGGTGTTATCCCCAGCCCTAAAAAAGACAGCTCGGAAATCATTAGTATCGTAGAACCTAAGCCAATTAGCTTTAAAAGAAGCATTTGCGGAAATACAAACGGCACAATATGACGTAGAATGATTTTCCAAGTCGGAACACCGCATATTTTCGCATACACTACATAATTCGTTTCTTTTAAACTTATAACCATATTCCGTATAACGCGGGCAAAACCAACCCAGACGACCACGACGATGGCAATGACTAAATTTTTCATGCCTGCGCCAAGTGCACCAACAATAACTAGTGCAAAAATAAAATTCGGAATCGCAAGCAATATATCGCAAATACGCATCAACACAAGGTCGATCCAACCGCCGGCATAGCCTGCTGTTAGTCCCACTATCATACTGATAGAAAGTGTCGCTGCCAGCACGATAAACGCAACGAATAAAGACACCCTTGCCCCCTCGATCAATCTCGATAACACACAGCGCCCTAAATGATCTGTACCAAGAGGATACTGTGCTGAAAATCCTTGCAGTTTCGCCGCCATATTCGGTACATGCGGATCATTCGGCATGAGCCAAGGACCGAACACCGCCATAAAAAACAAGAGACAAACAAGAAAGGTACTACAATAAAATGCCCATTTTTTTCTCACGACAAATTCTCCTTCAATCGAATTCTCGGATCGATTAATGCGCATAATAAATCCGCTAAAAAGTTTACAATTATAAAGAAAAATCCAATCATCATAATAAAGCCTTGCATCACGTAATAATCACGTGCTGTTATCGCTCCCACAATATAGCGCCCCATACCGGGAATGGAAAATATCATTTCTACAATAGCAGCGCCGCCTATTAATATGCCGAATGTCATCGCAAGAGACGTAACAAACGGTGTTAATGTGGCTTTAAAAATATGTTTACGGATAATAACCGACTCGCTTATCCCCCTTGCCCGGGCAAATGTTACAAAAGGCTGTTTCATTTGCTCAATCATACTTGTACGGATCATACGAATGTAAAATGGTATATTTCCTAAAGCTAGCGTTAATGCCGGTAAAATAATTGTTTGTGGCGTTCCCCACCCCATCAGCGGTAATAGGTCAAGCTTGAATGCGATAACATAAATAAGCACAAACCCCAGCCAAAAGCTTGGCATCGAGGCAACAGAAAAAATAGTCAGCCTCGTTGCATGATCAAAAACAGAATTTTGTTTTATTGCACTTAAGATGCCAATTGGAATACAAATAATTAACATGAACAAAAAAGCAACGAGCGCCAATTGAATCGTAACGGTAAAATAAGCCAATAATTCCTCACTTACTGATTTTCCGTTCATAAAGGACGTGCCAAAATCAAATGTCATTACTCCGCCAAGCCATGTGATATATTGTGTAAACAAGGGCTTGTCCAGCCCTTGCTCCTGTCTTGCCTGCTCTAGCATTTCTTCTGTTACCGGAATATGATTTGCCTGATAATAGGCCTCTATCGGATCACCGGGCATGATGCGCATGAGAAAAAATGCAATTAACGTTAAACCAATCATCGCCAGTGCCATACTCAAAAAGCGTTTCATTAAATAGTTTGCCATTCCGTTCACTTCATCTCATATAAATTAGTTGGTACTTCAAATTGCTGCGGCGAGAATGTCATCGTTTTAAACACATCATTCGCTACAAGGTAATTTTGACGATACGAAATCGGCATAAAGATTGCCTCTTGCTGGATCGTTTGAATAATGCTCTCATATAAGCTGCTGCGTTCAGCTTCATTTGTAGATCGAATAACACGTGTAATTTCTTCTGTAAGCTTTCCACTTGCATCTGTTCCCGATAATGAATAGTTACCGATTTGCTGCTCTCCTAACATTGTCCGTAAATACATATGAGGATCATACGGCGCTCCCCACGTATCGTTCATCACAATGTTATATTCACCTGATTTTGTCCGGGCATAATATACCTGGTTCTCTTCTGCTACTAGCTCCACTTCAACGCCAATTTCTTTCCAGGCGCCCTGTAAATATTCGTAGATTGCCTTATGCACTTGGTCACTTGAATTGTAGGCGATAAGCAGTTCCAGTTTTTCGCCATCCTTAGAGCGAATACCTGTTTTCTCATCCATAGCCCAGCCGGCTTCATCTAAAATTTGCTGTGCTTTTTTTAAGTCATAATTGTATTTTTCAATTTCAATATCACTGTAGGGGAAGCCCGGTGCAAATAAAGAGTGTGCCTCCTGCTCCAATCCGCTCAAAACATGTTCAATAATTGTTTGACGGTCAAGTGCATGCTGAAGCGCTAGCCGAACCTCTTTATGCTTAGTCACCCCATATGTGGTATTAAGGGATAAAATACGCGTTGATAATGGATCTGAAATTTTCGTCACATACTTATCGTTTTGCTGCAATGTAGTAAATTCACTTGGCATAAGCTGTGCGCTTCCGAAAATTAAGTCGATCTCTCCCTTTTCTAAAGCCATCATGCGCATCTGTGAATCAGCAATATATTTTACTTCTACCTTTTCAATCGGAGGTTTTTCGCCCCAATAATTTTCATTTCGTATGAAGACTGCATGATTTTCATCTGCTTCTTTTAATATCCAGGGGCCTGTACCAATAGGCTCCTTAATACCATCAACTGTATTACCGCTATCCGGAAAACCCGCATCGCCTAACATACGGAGCGGTCGAATCAATGCCAGCTCCTGCAGAAATGGATAGTATGGTTCCTTTAATGAAACTTTCACTGTTAACTCATCCAGTGCTTCTACTTTATCAATAATTGTTACCACTTCTAACCAGCTATGGGCTAAACTATTGCCGATAACTGTTTCAAAGTTGCGCTTTACATTTTCTGCTGTTAACTTCGAACCATCAGAATATAAAACACCTTCCCGTAAATAAAACGTATATTCCTTTCCATCTTCAGTAACGTCCCACTTCTCAGCTAACCCTGAAGAAATTGTTCCATCAGTCCCGTAAACAACTAATGGGTCATACAGCATTGCCTGCGCAAACATTTCATTCGGTGAATATAAATGCGGATTTGCCTCCCCAATGTCTAGCGGCCAAGACATCGTTAATGTATTTTTATCTGTACCATTGCCTTCTTTACTCTTTGATGACGTTACATCGCTGCACGCCCCCAACAAAAGTGAAACGCACATTATTACCAAAAATAAATACTCCTTTTTCAGCATAAAAAATCTCCTTTAATTAGTAATGTTGAGGGTGAATATCTTGAAAGCTTTAAGATTCTAAACGCTTTCCTTTCACAGCTGTTAAAAAATATGTCGTTTATGACTGCTTACAGCTTCAATAAATATAAACCCTTTTACGTCTGCTTTATTTTATGTTCTTTTTTAAAACGAAATGATTACGATTTAAAATTTTCAATACTTGCCCCTTCGATGAACGGGCGTTTGTGACATACAAATTTTGCTCCATGGATATGACGTTTTACTCCGGGCACATCCCTTGCTGACTGTTAGGCTTTATGGATCGTGCGCAAACAAATTGATTGTTTATAGACTTCTGATTTTCGCAGAAGATTGTGTAACTGCCCGATCATAGTGGAAAACTCACCGTAATCCATTTTGAATTGTTTCACTTATTTTCATTTTATCCTTTTTATTTGTTGCGAAATTAGCGTATTTTCTTTCCTCTATTTATCCCTCCTTAACCCAAATAAACGTAATGATTACTATTTTCAGTTAAATACCTTGTTATTATAAACAGTTATTATTACTATTTGCAAGCTGTTTTTGTATATTTTTTGAAATCTTCTTTGTTTTCTAGAATAGCTGCTTTACCTAAAGACGAGTTAGCTAGATTGAAAAATAAAGGCGTTATCACCCTTTATGTAACATAAAACGGATGATATAACGGAAATGTTCTTTTTACTTCTATCTTTGATGGCAGGATATTTGAAATGGATATAGAAACTCTTTTTATGGGGAATCCTGTAAGATTCTACCGTTTTTTTGACCCCTGCACTGAAAAATCTGGATTAGAACAGGAGAGCGAAATGGAACAAGTAGCATACGTAATAAAGAAAATGAATCTGCATGTTTTATCGATTGACGACGTTCCTGAATCTTTCAGCTCCGCTGTGTACCGTTTAGAGCTTTCAAATCAGGAGACCGTTTTTCTTAAAATCCCTTACTCGAAGGAAAAGCTGATCCGTGAAGCAGAAGCACTAGAAGCATTAAAAGGGACCGTTCCCGTGCCGAATGTGCTCGACTGCTGGGGAGAGATGAGGAAATCACAGGCGCCCTGCTGCTGTCTTGCATACAAGGACAGCCCGTCTCTAAAAAGGTGGATAAACAATTAGCCTATGATATCGGGGTAAACCACGCAAAACTGCATACCATTCAACCAGACGACAAAAAAAATTACCTGGAGCTTTCCAATGTCTACGAGGAATGGGGAGCCTTTCTACATACACAGTTCTATAATTTTGCAAAGGATGTAGAGGGAGCCATTCCAGCTAAATTATATGATCAAACACTTGAGCTGTATGAAGCTTGGTAAAAACTGCTGCCGCAGCCAGATGGCCCAAGCTTTATCCATATGGACTTTCGGCCGGCCAATATAATGGCCGATAATAATCAGGTGTCCGGCATTATCGATTTTGAAAGTTCCCGGTTCGGCTCGACGGAAATTGATTTTACGAAAATTAACCGGGATATCTTTCTGCATAATCCCGGTACTCTAGAAGCCTACCAGGAAGGCTACCGCTCGATCCGTCCGCTCATCGATTTGGATATGATCCTGCCCTTTTACCGTTTTACTGATGCCTTTACTTCATTAGGCTGGTGCAAAAGGCGCGGGCTTGATAAACATCAGGCGTTTTTTGATGAGAATTTAGCTAATTTGAAGGAATTTTTATTGACTGTCCGATAAATGACATATACAAAAAAGCAACAGCGTTTGAATTGCAACGATCATTCATTATTAAAATCAACAATTTAAATAATTACATTAAAATTGCAAAAAGAGGATAGATAGAGCCTGTTTTTTGAGCTCTCCTATCCTCTTAATTTCTCTGCATATACTGTGTAGCATTAGAATTCACTATTTCATTAGTTCCGGCTTACACCTTGACTGTTTTTAATAAAGAGAAAATTAGGCAGTCCCTTTTTTATTTCGTAGGACCTTCTGTTTCATTATTGGTAGTATCGTTGTTCTCGTTCTTTTCCTGGCCTTCATCAAAGTCCTGTGAAAACTCAGTTTGTGCAACTCTTGGCTTATAATTATAACCCCTATTCTTCCCTGGCTCCTGGACTGTTTTCATCACATGATTTCTAAAGTATCGATGATAAAACATTTCCCCTACCCCAATAAAAAGAGCTGATAAAAAGGCGGCGGAAAATACCGCTGTGTTTTGGTCAAATAGTATGGCCCCTAATGCCCAGACAACAAAAAAGGCAAGAAGCAAGTCACCTGCTGCCGCCATTAGGTTCCCAACCCTAGGCAGAATGAATACATCTCCAACAAAGGCAACAATCGTAAGGATCGTTCCTATAAGCAGTATATTTCCAAATGAAACGTCAAAGAATAACCCTAATACAATCCATAACATAACGATTGTCAGAACAAGCTTAACGAAAAATGCTTTTGTGTACTGCATTTTAACTTCCTCCGTTCTTTATTTCTTAAAGTATAGACTTTCCCGTTCTTATACCTTCATACATTTAAGAAATAAAGAGTTACAAAGAGGCAGTACCTTTACGTCCCTAAGTTTCTTTTCTTCTCTTCTTTAACCGTTAAAATTCGAGGTCCCTGTCCATATGTGAGGCGGATCGTTTTTCTCGCTTCTACCGGTGTTCTTGCTGTAATTGACTGCGATTGAATTTCACCATCTATTTCGAATTCAACAAAAAAGCATTTTGCTCCACATCTCATGTTAGTCCAAAACTCCTTTACATCACATACAACCCTTTCAAAATGCGAAAGGGCTGTAAAAAAAAACAATTATATATTTTTTACTGCTTCTCTAATTGATGTCTCACCTGACACGAGATCAAATGATTTATTAAAGGTGCTTTCTTCATTTATAGCCGCGAGAATTGTTTTTGCCACATCTTCTCTTGGAATAATGCCTCTTTCAAGGTTTTCCGCTATCGTGACTCTGCCAGTACCGGGCTCATTTAGAAGTCCTCCAGGGCGGATGATTGTGTAGGTTAATTTACTTTGAACTAGGACTCGGTCAGCATAATGTTTAGCAACATAGTAAGGCTTAATTTGTTCATTCCAGTTTTGACGGTTATGTGCCTGTAACGCACTGACCATGATGAATCGTTGTATTCCTGCATTTTCAGCTGCTTCCATTACCTTCACAGCCCCATCAAGATCAATGAGCAATGTTTTATCATATCCTGTTTTCCCGCCTGAACCTGCTGTAAAGACAACTGCATCACTGCTCTTTAGCGCTTCCTCAAGCTCTCCAACTGTTCCTTCAAGATTCCCCATGACTGCTTCCACACCAAAGTCTTCAAACTCCCTTGCCTGCTGTTCTGTTCGAACGAATGCTGTCACACTGTATTCATCACTTTCCTTTAACAGTTTCACCAGGTGCTTGCCAATCTGTCCATTAGCTCCGACTACTAATACTTTCAATGGTATAACCCCTTTCCCTGCATTTCGTTCCATTATTCCATAGACATGCTGTATTTCAAAAAGAATTGCTCTATCTTTCATTAATATGATGGATTAATTTTTGAATTTACCTCTGCCTCCCTAGTTATACTTTATTAGGCTGAGCAATTACAAAGCCGTTTCCTTCGAATCTTAATGGCAAATAAAAAAAGCGGCACCCCTTTAATAGGGCGCTGCCTTTTGCTAAGATTGAAAAACTACCGGTAATCATCGTGAATAGGCTCAAATAATGGTTCTTCAGAATCCCTTACGACAGAAAAGTTGTCCACGTTGTAATGACCATGCAGGATTCTATTATGATGCGCAATGATCTGCGCAGCGGATAATTCCGCAGAGTCAGTCGTTGAATGTCCATCCTCCACGAGGGTCACATCAAACCCATTAACTGTTGCCGTTCTGACAGCCGTATCAATACAATACTCTGTCTGGCAGCCCATGATGACAAGATGGCTCACTTCAATACCCTGCAAATAATGAAGCAAATCTGTCTCGTAAAAGGCATTGGTTGCCTGCTTGTTAAACATGGGAGTATTGGGAGGAATAGTTATTTCCCGGTGAACCTGGAATCCTTCTCCTTCACCGCCTGCAACGTCCTCGTCCCGTACGAAAAGGATCGGTATGTCCCGCTTCACAGCCTCCTCTACTACGTTGTTAATCGTTTGGATCAGCTTCTTTTTTTCATAGACAGGCTTTTGCTCGTCGTTACCATCTATTAATTCTTGTTGTGCATCAATAATCAGCAGCGCTTGCTTCATTTTTTATCCCCCTTGATTCCCATTAAAGAAATCTTTTTTTGTATTGCCGATGTTAGCTAACAACTTTTCTTTCGCTTTCATATTTCATGATAACTTGTATGGTAAGAACAATACTGATGCAAGCAGCAACCAGCAATATAATTTGTTCCCCTTTATACAGATCAAACTCAAAATTCATACTAATAATAAATAGAAAAATACAGCTTAAGGAGTTTATGCTAAATACAACACCCCAAATGGCGGCCTTAACTTTCCGATACACCCGATGGCCTGCCAGATACCTTATATAGATGAAGCAGATCAACCCTATTACCAGTATTATAAGTAAGGACTTAGTAGTAGATGAAGTAAGAGGGACTCTTTCCTCCCACGGCATATCTACCAGAAGAAAGTTAACATAATTGAACAAGTTAAAAATCAGGATAAAGAGAAGAACATACAAGAAAAAAACCCACTCGGCTATATAAAATACCGGAAATATCAGCTTTTTAGCCATCTTTTCACCTGCCATTTCATTTGCATTCTGCACTATCTTTTCACTTACAAAATCTGATGGTTTAAATGGCAAAAAGTTCCTTTTCAGGGTATTTATGATTAATTGTTTTTTTACTCTTATATCCTTATTCAGATCTGTCTAACGCCATGATTCTTTCAGCTTCACCTCGTAATACCTCATGGCGTGCAGCTCCCCGCGGTATTCAAAGATTCCCTGCTCGATTAAATGGCGGAGCCGGTATTCGATCCATTCGTCTCCCGTATATTGCTCCATATGCCCAATCATTTCACCGATAAGCCGCGGCGCTTTCATAAATTCATGCGTTTTCTGTTTTTTATGCAGCCTTCTCGCACAGTGAATGATGAATGTATCTTCATTGTCTTCACTAACGGTATGGACCTGTTTATCTTTCCATACGCGAAGAAGCCCGTTTGATTGCAGTAGAGTTTCCCCTTCCGTACAAAGAGATTCCCGCAGTTTTAGTTCCATCAGGTTGATTGACAATTGTTTATAGAATAAAAGAAGCTGTTCTGCGTTCAGTTCACCAGAAGATCTCGGATAAAAATCTTCTTCCTGAGCTGGATCGTCAAATAATTCATGATAAGCTTTAAAAGTATTGAATTCTTTTATCTCATTCGCTTTTTCCTTCAATAAATAAAGTACAAAACGCAGCCCCGTCTGCTCGGCAGCATTTTCACATGTCCAGATGACGATCCGCTGATATGGCTGGATATCCTCAAGTTGCTGCAGTGCTTTTTCCATATTTCGCTTATAAATACCTAAATCATCAAATTCATCACGGAAATGATGTTTCAGCCACTTGAAACGATTGTCCAGCCCTTCTTTTGTATGCAATGCCTTGACTGGGCCAACTGATAAGCAGCCTGGCAGCACAATGACGGACTCTGTTTTTTCATATGGAGTTTCGCGAAATGCCTGCTTTAAACTACCTCCCGCCGACTCACCAAAAACAATATGTACCGTCTGCGAATTGCTGACTTGCTCAGTATGGTTCTCCTTGAGCAAAAATGTTTTTGTATCGTTCAACATTTTCGAAATTTGCCCTATATTTCCTTGCTCGTTCTGCAGCAATAATAGAAACAGCAGACTTTTTGCTTCTCGTTCCTCCAGTTTGTTGATTGCCTGCTTTAGCTGTTCAATCGTTTCCATCACTTTCCCCCTATTTTCCAGGATTCTGCTGGTACATATTAACCCCCATTAAATCCCGCACCTTTTCGGTGTTGTCTTTTGATGTCAGCATCTCCAGCAGCAAAAACGCCACGTCCATTGCCGTACCAGGATTCGAAGATGTGATAATATGTTCGTCCACTACGATCCTCTCAGTCGCTGCGCGCACCCCATATTCTGCAAGCTGTGTCATGCGGATGCTTGTCGGATGACTATAGGTCGTTGCTTTCCGTCCGTACAAAACTCCGCTATGTGCCAGGGCTAACGAAGCGACGCAAATCGAAGCGATCGGTTTTTTATGCTGATCAAAGTGTCGGATAATCTCCGAAAATGTCTCGCTAAATGCTTCTTCATAAAATCCTGCTTCCTCAAATCCACCGGGTACCGCCAGGGCATCGAATTCTTCCAAATTGATATCCTGTACAAGTTTCTCAGGTGTTACATTGAAATTCCATGTTGCCTGCAGCTGTGGGCGGATTCCGGCAGTGACGACCTCCGTCGTACCGTCCCCCTCCAGCTGATTCCAGCCGAGCACGTCTGTAAATACGCTCGCCTCATATGCTTCAAATCCATTTGCCAGTAATAATAAAACTTTTTTCATATAATCTCCTCCTTACTTTTCACTAGTGTAAGGATTTTTCTTGCATTCTTGAATAAGTTAAAAATCGGATTTTATTGAATTTACTTTTATTTTTATGGATAATTCATAGAAAGACTTAATTTAATAAAGGAGACACTATGGATACAATTGATTATGAAATTTTGAAGCAGCTCGAGCGCAATGCAAAATGTACAACAAAAGAAATCGCGTCACATGTCCACCTCTCCCCTCCTGCTGTGGCGGAACGAATCAAGAAGCTCGAAGAACAGGAAATCATCACCGGCTATTACGCGTCGATTGATTTTAAAAAGCTCGACCGCTCAATCATTGCCCTCGTTCTGTTTAAATCCAGCGACTGCAAAAAGCTCTCGGCGTTCTGCTATAGCCATCCGGACGTATTGGAGTGCTACCGGGTAGCAGGGGAAATCAGCTATATTGTCAAAATCGCCACGCAATCCGTCGAAACACTCGAGCAATTCATTGACCAGGCCATGCCATACGGGACCCCCTCGACGAATATCGTACTGTCTGGACAGAAAAATATGATTTTCTGAATCGACTGGACCATTCTGATCCATCAGATACACATAACGACTGGCATACATTCATCTCGTTGCGCTCGATATTCTATTTCATGTACACTTTTACGCGCAACCTTCCAGCATCAATGGGAAATGAACGGCGCTTTCCTTACGTACTGAAGATTATTGATCTGGCTAATGATAAAAGCTGCTATATCTTGGTTCGTAATCTTCGTGCCAGGCATATCTACGAGATTTTCCTTTATATGAGCCATTTTTGTCCCATCGACGATGAAAGGGAGTCTGATGAGAGTCCAGTCAATATGTGTAGTATCGTTTAAAATCTCCCATTCTCGTTTTTTATCTTCCATCATGCTTGAGAGGAAAATCTCAAACAGTTTTGCTCCAATTCGATTCCAAACACTCTTTTTATCGCCTTCAATTGTTAGCGAACCGCCCGTAACTCCAATATAGCGGCTGATTTTAAATTCCTTCATGATGTCCAGTATATTGTTCGTCGACTCACTATATATTGGCTTGTCTTTGTAGGGCTGACCAAAAGTGTTAATTACAGTCCCGCAGTCCGCAAGTAAGATACGGATAGCCTCTAGATCCTGTATATTCCCCTCAACGACTTCAATCCTTTTATCCAGCTGCCGCAATTTTCCCGGATCTCTTACCAGCATTCGTACTTGATATCCTTTTTGTAAAGCCTGAGCTGCTATACGACGCCCGACTTTCCCTGTCCCTCCAATAATGGCCACCTTTTGAGGATTACTCATATATACCTCCAACTAAATGTAATACCTCGTATACGTTCTAGCAGATAAAGGGGTTTCAATAATTTTCCTTTTATTATAATTTTACTATTCTCCTCCCGAAAGCTTTCCCGTACTCCGATTTTTCTAATTTACTTGTTCCAACTTTCCTTTCACTACTAAAAAAGAAATTGTCCTATAATATTAATTTTTATGAAAGAAATTCCCTATCTGCTACGTCTATTGTTAATGAGAGGAGGCGGTGAATGTGGATTTTGAAGAAATTGTACATATATACAGTAAGCATATTTATCAAACGGCTTATCTCTATACGAAGAACCGGCAAGCTGCTGAAGATATTACACAAGATGTACTGCTGTCGTTTTATAAAAAGCAGGACCAGTTTCGTCGGGAAGCTTCTCTAAAAACATACCTCACGAAACTGACCTATAACCGGTGCCATGATTATAAGCGGAGCCTACAAAATAGGACCCATGAATGGCTGGAGAAATTTACGTTTCGAAGCAAACAGTCGGTAGAAAAGCAGGTTACCGATAAGGCAAGAAAACAGGATATTCTGAATGCTGTAATCGCCTTGCCCATCATTTATAGAGAGGTCATCATTCTATATTATTTTAATGAGCTAAAGGGACGGGAAATTGCAGAAGTTTTGCAGTGCTCGGAAAACACGGTTCATACCCGCCTGAAGCGGGCGAAGGATTTATTAAGCAAGGGTTTAAGTGAATGGGAGGTGACAATTGATGAAGAAGCAACTGGAAGAAGAAATTGAACAGCAGGCTCCTTACCCTCAAGGGCTAGAACAGCGAATTATACAGAAAACGAAAAAACAATATACTTGGAAATACCAGATCATCCTGGCAGGGTTTATTGTCTTGCTTTTATGTGCTGGGGCATTATTTTTAAAGGAAAAACCTATGTTGACAAGTGACGAAAAGAAAGCAGATATTCATGTCGAGGCGGCAATGATTCCAAGTGATGAGGGTCAGGTATATTTGAATGCAGTAACAAAAGTAACGAGGAACGGGAATCGAACGATTACCGAACTACAAATGATTGAAGACCATTACTCAAAGGACGGTACCTATAAGGAATCAAAGCTGACGACTGCTTATAAGGAGCTCTCAGGTGAAGAAATCATCGATAATGTGCAAAAAATTATTATTATAAATGAGCCGTCAACAGTCGTTATAGAAGAAGAACTAGCCGGCAAGTTGGTAAAGAATGCCGAAGAGCTAGTAAAGAAGCAAATCGCCCGCGTTTTTGGCAAGCATAATGAAAAGAAAGACCTGCGTTATTTGGAGTTTTTCACGGTGAACGAACATGAACCTATTTTTGCGCCTGATGATATTTTAACGTTGCAGCAAATATTCGGACAGATTGAATGGCATGAAGGAGTCGAAAAGGAAATGGTACATGATTCCGATGCAAAGCTGACACTGTTCATCCGCTACGATGCGAATGAACCGGAGCGGCTGTTAGAGTACAATATCTGGATCGGAAATGGGAAGATTATGCTTAGCGGTGAAGACGGCTATGGCGAACTTACCGGAGAGCATGGGGTGAAGCTGTTAACAGACTACCTGGAGGCTGATACAGGAGAAGATAGTGCTTTCCAAACAATTACCATCTCTGAAGATGTAGAAGCAGCGAATAAGCTGATCGAAACAGCACGCCAGATGCCTGGTATTGTTAATATGACTAATCCTGACATACGTTTCGAACTAGAGGGAAAGCGATACTTTTTATGGTGGAATGGAAATGATTCAGCTTCGCTCATGCACGCCGATGATACACAAACGATCTATACAATTTCTGAAGCAGTCCAACTAAAGGCCATCTTAGAAAAGGCCCATTAAAAACTTTTTTTCGAGAAAGATATTTGTATATCAAAACGTCCCTGAAACAGGCGATATAACGGCCTCGTCTCAGGGACGGTCTTTATTCCCTATTATTCT
Organism: Lysinibacillus sp.; assembly: GCA_031181585.1. Lineage (GTDB taxonomy): Bacteria > Bacillota > Bacilli > Bacillales_A > Planococcaceae > Lysinibacillus_B. The sequence goes on along the minus strand of JAPSKP010000004.1, from coordinate 63,460 downwards.
CAATAAACTCCAGCAGCAGTTCCTTTGGCTGGTAGCCGCCCGACCTCGCCTTCATTTCTCCATTAACAAATAATAATAAGGTTGGTACCGACATAACACCGTATTCCTGAGCAGTCACCGGATTTTCTTCAGCCTCTATTTTGACAATCTTCACATCGTCCCCGATTTCCGCATCAAGCTCTTCCAGCACAGGAGCGAGCATTTTGCATGGACCGCACCATGTTGCCCAAAAATCAACAAGCACCGTACCTTCCATTATTTCCTGTTCAAATGTTTGATCTGTCGCATCTACAATCGCCATCATCTGTTCCTCCTTTTCACTTAATGATCGTTTGACCAGCAGTTTTACAGCTTCCGCTGCCAAACCTGTCACTTCTCTATACTATTCCCTTTTTCGTTTCAGTAAAAAGGTTTTTTCTAAAATATGATTGTATCTGGCCATTTACTCAATATTAGGGAAAGCCTGCGTTTATGTTACACTACACTAATAGAGTGTTAAAAATTGTATTTAGGAAAAAGAGTGGTGTGAGATAAACCGATTCATCAAATGAATGATGGGCTTATTACTTATCCCGGCATTAACGGGATGTCTAGGTGAGGAATATGATTTTTCCCCGCCTGCTATTTCAATCGTCAATCCTGATGATATGGCAAAATAGGAAGTATTGGCAGAAGCAACTATTGATTGGCCGTATGATGAAAAAGGCAATAAAGAAATGCAGGGTATTTATTCATCAGCAAAAATCTTATGCTAATTGATGTACGCTCGAATACCGGATCATTTTAACTGACAAATTATAGCTATGAGGTGACGACATGCAATTAAATGAATTTATGCACAAAAACTTCCGCAGTTTAGAACTTAAACCACCATTGTTTTATAGTTGGCCTACTGGCATACGTTTTAAGCTTGGGGCTGAGGGAAACTATCCAGACAACCTATATGCACAAGGGTGGTATAAAAGGGCGATTACTTTATTTGAAGCCTTACACTCCCCAACAGATGAAATTTTTGTCGTGATAGATGTCAATGATTTCAGGAAAGGGAAAAACCTTAAACAGCAGTTAAAGAATTTCCCACCCTATGTGAAAAAATCATTATTGTTTAAATTGGAATATCAAGACCTGCCTTATATTTTCCCCGAAGATGACGAAGAGGGTGTATGTAAAACGCACAGATTTACTTTACAATGCAAAACCTCGGATGTTAAATATGTTCCCTTATTAAAAGCAATTTGCAACAAGGAGCTAGGGCGGAGACCGAGGATTTTCCATAGAGTTTACTTCGTTAATATCACTAAAAAAACGATCTTTCACGTTTATGATGACAGGGGATGCGATTTATTGGCAACTTCCCCCGATGCAATTAAATTTATTTATCAAAAATATGATCATTGGATTTTGGATTATGACAGGCCGACTATTGATCGGGTATTTAATGAAAAGGTATAAAGGGAAACGCCCTCTTCCAGCGTTTCCCTTTTTTATGTCTAGAATTAACCCTACAACTCATAGAATACGGTGCCGATTGTACAATGATTTTTGGATATGGCCTGCCTGTCATCATTTTAAGTTTTCTCCACCTTATTTGCATTGTTTAAACCAGAATGGCATCATTATTCCCTTTTGTTTTTCTTATATATTTCCTTACCAGCTCGGACAATATACTAAAATCCTTAAAAGAATCGTTTGTGAAGCATTTTTCTCTATCATAAAAATGCAATACATCATAATCTCGCTCTATATCGTTAACAGCAATACTGCCATTAAACAGCAAAGGCCTTTCCTTTTCATTTGTTATTTGAACACCTTCACTATTGTAAAAATTGACATGGCGAGCCCCTGAGAATTCTTCGGATGCCCATCCAAAATCACTTGGTGAACTTGTCGGGAAGATATTTTGTTTGCCAAAACGGTAATCAACTACATGGTCTTGAATTGTTAAAGGAGGCGCTCAAGAAGCATATAAAAAACAAGATGGATAGTTTTTTCATAAATGTCAATCCTTTTACGGTAAGCCAACTAAAAGCTTCCTTCTAGCTCTTTTTAAATTCCCAATCGATAGCTATACTGCCATTAAAACGGTCTCCCCAAAGAACAATGTAGTATACACCATTCTGCTCGGCCCTATATCCAAAACTGTCCCTGCCCAGCTCCTCCATACCGGTAGGCTGTCCGTTAGCATCTTCAAATGAATAGCCGTAGCCCCCGTCATTGGCAGGTTCGAAGTGAATTGTAAAGTATACAGACTCCCCTTTTTTCAATTCTACCGGGATGCGGTGCTCCCCATGAAAATATCCGAACTTTGCCTCATATCCTTCTTCCGTTCTGTTTTCCTCCCACCTCTGTTTCACTGAAAAATCTATCCAGGCGATAACCAGGAATAAAGCAGGCAGCACAAAGGCAAATACGATACGATAAGACCGCGAATGACGTGCAGCCATTTCACCAATATAAAAGAGGAACGCAAAAACTGCTGAAATGATGCCCGCAATGACAGCAAACACATTTATTCCAAAAACATAGAATAATAGAAAACCTGCAGCCATGTAGACGATTGGCCGAACACTATGCCTTTTTATACGGAATTTCCAGACAACTCCTTCTACCAGTAGTGCCACAAGCAGCCCATAACCGAAAAACAACAGCCATAAATAACGATTCGACAATGTCTCGCTGACTTCATACCAATCAATACCTGAAACAACCAATGTCCATATAACCAGCACCGTCATGCCTGTTCCTGCCCCGGCCATTTTGGCGGTCACCTTCTCCACTCGTCTTCCACTCCCTTATCCTCCAAGCCCGTTTTATAGCAGCCTGGTACTCTTTGTAATATGTCCCAGAACAATTCTACTAACAATCTTGCCAATGGTACTGTCACTGGCAGCAAAATAAAGGCATACATAGTCCCTCTAATGAATATCTCTTTAACATTTGTACCTAAATAGCCGTTTGCCGTGTAGAATCGAAATGATTGGCGAACAATATATTCTCCGTACAACGCGCCAATTGTTCCACAGTAGAGCGGGATAAAAAGTCCAACAACAGCGCTCAGCAGCCACATATTTTTATTCTCCAGCCGCCCCTTCTTCCAAAAGAAGCTCCCTAGTATCGAAAATGTCAGAACAAATGGGATAGCTGCGGCGTAATAGAGCCACGTCCCGCTCAGCGAAAAAGCAAGACTTCCTGCTAGGGCGGAGGCAAATATAGCAAATACAAAAGGCAGAATAAAGGACAGCAGTAAGCCAAAAAAACCTCCGATAACCGTGTACTTTATCATCTTTACCTCTCCTTTTCTACTTCAGATTGACCCTAGTGTGCCTTCCTCTTTGCCGTTGCAGAAACAGTCCAAGTAATAAGAGAATAATGCCCGCTGCCATTGTGCCAAATGGATAAAGAAGTGGATAAAACAGCGTCGGATAATAATGTAACAAATCGGAATAATATCCCATACTGATCAATGATGTACCGGAGAAACTAATTAATCTAACAGCAAGTAGATTTTCTGAGCGGGTACGATACTGAATTTCTTCCTCTGAGAGTTTGCCGTCTTCGGCAATAAAAATAATCTTCCAGCGGTAATCTTCCTGTATGGCGTTATCTTCGGACAGTCTTTGGACAATAGCGATCTGTTCCTGGCCGTTCTTTTTATTCTCCACAAGCAGCACATCGAGCCAGGACCAGTAACGGCTGCTTCTATTGCTGCTGGAAAGCGTTATATCATCAGCAGCTGACACTTCCTTGTCGTTTACAAGGAGCTGAAGTTTGACGATGTCACCGCCATCTTCTTCTGTATCCCACCATGTTTTTGGTGCCTTTTTGCCTGTTGGTTCCTCCTTAATTTCTATAGTAAAATCGTTCACTTCGATTTTTTGAGTGTCAATCGACGATGGAAAACCATGTTCCATATATGTATGGGAAATATCGTAGCGCTTATTTATTGAATTGTTTATATACGTTTCTCTAGCCATCAGAAATAGCGGAACAAACGAAATAACGATACATACTAGTCCAAATACTGTTAAAGGATGCTTCATCTTTTTCTCTCCTCTTATTGTTAGCAACACCTTAACATGGATTATCCCGCAAACACGATTACGCCTTTCCACCGGCCCTCTTGCGGTACGAAGAAATGGATTGTGTATAACCGAAAATGCCAGCTGCTCTCTTTCCCTATCAGAAAGATTTCTTCATAATAGAAAGAAAACAATGTGAAGGGAGCAATAGATATGAGCACTCTTGAACTATTAAAAAAATATTGGTTCAGCCTGTCTCTTTTCACCTATTTAGTATTCGGACTCTACATACTATCGGCGGCTTACACTTTTATACAAGGACAAGGGGCAACCGGCCAGTCCTCCTATTTCTTCTACTTGCATTTCGTACTGCCGAGCGTTTATTTCCTGCTGACGCTCTGTTCGGCCTTCTATCTCTTACGTTTTAAGGGAAATCAGCTCCTGCCGATGCTTATACTATTTTTGCTGACTGTCAGTCTTGCCTATATCAGCTCTGCGGGTGCTTCGAGTGGTGATTCGTTCAGCTATCTTCTCTTCAGTACAGCGATGATGCTATGTATCAGCATTTTAGTACATTTCTTGCGGAACTACTTTGATCGGATTGCAGTGAAATGGCCGTATACATCCAGTCTTTTGTTTATGTACAGCTTCCCAATCATCATCTTTTCAGCAAGCTTCATGACAATATTCTGGCCAAGATTTGAGGCACTGGTAGATTGGATGACGTTACTACTCTTCTCGATTGGGGTTCTTACAATTTTCCGGATTTTGCTTTACGGTTATACCCAGTCAAAAAAAGTGCAGATCCGGATTCTGATCTTTAGCTGCATTGTGCCGTTTTTACCATATGTATTTTTATATGTCCTGCCCGAGCTGATTATAGAGAGGCCCTTTGTAGCACCAGAAATTGCAGCCATCTTTTTTTCACTTCTGCCTTTTAGCTTTATTTTTACACAGCTCACAGAGCGTTTGTTTGGCCTGCAGTATCATCTGTCGCGTCTGCGCTATTATGGAAGCATCTCTACTGTTTCTGCGTTGGTGTTTTGTGGAGGGCTAGCTTTCTTTTTATATGATGTCTTAACCACTCGCCAGTTCTTGCTGCTATTCTCAGCAGCAGTAATCTGTATCTACATCCTGCTTGTTATAAAAGAAAAGCTGGACTTTAGGCAACGCAAGCTCTTGCCAATGACTGATAGCGAAACTGGACAGCATTTATATGAAGTATTAAAAAAAATGGGCTTTGCCCGCAGTGAAGAGGAATTAGTGCGCATTATTGTTGAGGAGATCAAGCGGAAACTGGATTTCCACGTAGTCACAGTGCGGACAGTCCCCCACGACCAGATTACACTACGTCCCTTTGAGGTGACAAAACGTGGCGGGTGCTATGAACTTCTCTTGCACCGGTATACAACGAAGCAGCTGCTTCTTGTCATAGGTGCGGAAAAGGAAAGCATCCAGCTCCGCAACGAGGAGATGATTTGGCTGGAACTGATGACAATGTATAGCGATGCTTTCTTCAGTAGCTTGAAGCGAATGGAAGAACTGATGGAGGAGACCTCTAGAGAAATCGGTGACATTCCTTGGGTTAACCGTCTTGTTTGGCAGTTTGTCGAACAAGAGAAGGCAGTCCTTGCCCAAGAATTGCACGATACAGTCCTCCAGGAGCAGCTTTATCTGGCAAGGGAGCTGGACATACCTGCTGCATTAATTGACGCAACTAAAGTATCGCATATTCGCGAACAGCTGCTCGATATTTCTTACGAGCTCCGCGAATATTGTGAAATGCTTAATCCACCGCTGCTCGACACTCTTGGACTACAATCCGCTCTAACAAAGTTTTGCGGGAAGGTAAAGCTAAGAGCTGATTTTATCCTGAAGGAGCAGTTTCATATTGAGAAAGTGCAGAACCCTGCCTATGCCCTCATGATTTATCGTATTGTACAGGAACTGCTAAATAATGCGATGAAGCATGCCCATGCCTCGCATGTATTCCTCACTGTCACTGTCCAGTCTCGTCATATTGAGATTCTCTATGAGGATGATGGAGTTGGACTAAATGAGAGTGATTTCACCGCCTCCGATAAGATGGGAATGAAAGGAATGCATGAAAGAGTCCGTGCATTTAACGGAACGATGCAAATTGATGAAGGGCAAAAAAATGGTCTGGGAATCACCATTCATATAGAGGAAGGAAATGAGTAAATGAAACTTTTAATTGTAGACGACCATCCCGTTGTATTAAACGGAACAAAAGCGCTGCTGGATCATCATGAGCACTGGACGATTGAAGCAGAAACAAATCCCCTTTTTGCTATAGATCGGCTGCGGCGTGAAACATATGACTGCTGCTTGCTTGATGTAAATATGCAGCCGATTAACGGCATTCAGCTCGCAGCAGAAGTTCGAGAGTTCTCCCCTGACACCCGTCTGATTCTCTATACAGGCTATGAACTTGAAGACTATTATGATCTGCTCATTACAAGCAAAGTGGATGGCTTGCTATCGAAAACTGCTACAAAAGAACAAATTATTCATTCCATTAGCGCCGTACTACGCGGAGATATCCTTGTACCTGCGCAATTCCTTAACTTCATTTCTAGAAAAATAGCAAATACAAAAACTGATGACGGTTATACATTACCTGAAAAAGAACGGAGAATCCTCCAGCTTGTCGCTCAGGGCTTCACAAACAAGGCCATCGCATCGGAACTTGGTGTATCACAGCGTACAGTAGAAAACTACCTGACAAAGATATTTACGTATTTACAGGTCGAATCCCGCACTGAGGCGGTGAACAAAGCAAAGGATTCAGGGCTGCTCGATTAGAATGAATAAAAAGGGAGCGTCTGAAAATTCATGTTTAGCTGAAAAAAATGCTTAGAGGACAATCGTATTTTTAGCCATTTACCTGCAAAAAGGAAATGGCTTTTACTCCCGTTCTGTCAGCCAGTCATAGAACTCCACCTTTCGCCGCGGCTGCTCAGGCACTGTTTCCATTGAGACTTCCATAGGCAGAGTTTTTTGCAAGGCACCCTTTAATACAGCTCGGAGTGTTGTGTTAATCGTCAGCCTGCCTGCATGAATATCCTGAATAATACCGATCAATGCATCACGCGTCTGTACAAAGGTACGGAAATCAGGCATGGAGCTTGCCACAATTGCCTGATATAATCCGTCCTTCAGCTCGTCCTTAATAGGCGTCTCCATTAGAAGCTCGTATAATGTCCGTTGATATTCATTCATGCAGGACATCTTTCTCTCTCTTTCATTTTGCAATCTATTATATATATTATGTAAAGTGCTTGTTTGAGAAAGATTTAAAGAAACAAATGATTGATTTCTTGGCAGCGGCTTGGAAGCTTTGCCACTGTCCGTTTCTCTGGCATTTTCCCGTTCGGACACGTCCGATGGGACAAAAGGAAGAATACGATAAATATTCGCTCCTTTGATACCGTTCAGTTTTTTCGTTGGGACTCTGCCTACTACTCCCAGCTCCTCTAGCTTTGCCGCTGCCCTGTATACTGTTTTGGTACTGATCTGCAAGCTATCCGCAATCGTTACCGCCTTCAGATGGGACACTCCTGGATAGGCAAGTGCATGCGAGGCAATTTTTTTTACAATTGCAACTTCACTCTCTGTGAGCAGCTCCTTGTAACGCAGCAAATGACTTCCCATATGTTCATCCATTTCTTCAACTGACCTGAATATAACGAATTCCTTCAAGTAATCAAACACCATGTCCATTCCCCTTTTCATTGTTCTCTAGAAATTACTATCGAAAATAATAGGACAATTAGGGACAGCAAAATAAAAAAACATGAGAAATTTTTTCATTCCCCATGTAAGCGCGGCTTTTCATTATTCAATTCAATCCTGCTCCTCTATAAATGTTTGATACAGAACGGCGATCAAGGAGGCCGAGATATCATCTCTCGCTTCGATACGAATGCGTTTCGCCGTGTTTACCTGAATGCTGTCTACACTTTCAATTTTAGCAATTTTTTCGTCATTTCGCGTCAGCACCCCAGCACCTGTGTAATCCTTTTCAAATTGGAAATCGTCACCCTGCAGGCGGAATGTCTGAACCTTTTCGACAAGCTGCACGTGGTATTGCTCGATCTTGTTCTTTTTCTGGGAATTCATCGATTGAATGGTATAGCCCACTCCCGAAAACGGGCAATCAACCTTAAAAATCGGCCGGTCATCTGGAGAAATCGCCATATAGCAGTATGGCATTCCTACCTTGGACATATGGTGTAACACACTGTTTAATAGACGATGCGGACTTTTCCTAAGTACAAAAGCCGTCTGCCTATCTTCATCATACACTGGTATGCTCGTATGCTGTGTCTCTTGTTCGGGAATCGTATACAAATAGATGTTCACTTGCCTGTCACCTCGCTGCCTTACAAAATATCCACTATAATTTACCTTACCGAATTGCCAACATTTCTTATTCCCTTTTCATCTCCAGCTCAGTTTGGAGAAATTTCAGCCTCTCCAGGATCTCTTTATTCTGCTCAAGCAGTTCAGTATTCTGCTTTCGCAGAGTATGTCCATCAAATAACAGCACAATTAAGATAATGCTGCCGAGGATACCTATCATTCCTTTTCCCCCTTTATGTACATCTTCTCATATTAAAGGAATTTTCTAAAAATAATTTCCATTATAACCCGTTCCCGGGTGCCAACTAAATTTCTCTTTAGTAGTTTGTACGGGTGAATTAGGAAAATGTTTCATTTTTTTCTTTTAAAATAATGATTGTAACAGGGTATATTGCTAAATTCCAGTAAAGGAAATTTTCCTTCCTTCCCAATTTCCCGCTTGAACGCTACAGCACTTGGGTAAAAGAATTTAACGACAGCAGGCTGATAGCAGTCTGCATACTTTTACAAATTATGTATGTCCTATTTTATAATACAATTATTCAAAGAAAGGAGCTTATCGTTATGGTGAATAAACGTTTTATCACAAGAGAAGATTGGTCAAGGGTGCTGGAGCGTGATTTTAATATGGTCTATATAAATGACGGAAATTATGCCGGTCATGTTGCACTATTAAAAATAAAAAAAATAAAAGAACCTTTATGGACGACACATGCGGGTAAGACGTTTTGTATCGCTCACGAAGGCTATTCCTGGCTGCAGCACTTGCCGGATGACGAGCACTTCGGTATCACGACGATATTTGATGAGAAAGGAAATATTGTTCAGTGGTATATCGACATTACTACTCATAACGGAATAGAAGACGGTGTTCCTTATATGGAGGATCTCTACCTGGACCTTATTAAGCTTCCTTCCGGCGAAATCATCAAAAAAGACCTCGATGATATTGAAAACGCACTCCAGGCAGGTGAAATCACCAAGGAAATGTACGACTTCGGATTTACGGAATTTAATAAAATATATAAGGAACTCCAGAACGGAACGTTTAAATATCTTGATTTCAGTATTCCACATAAAAAGATTTTGGAGAAGGATATGTAAATTCCCCCTTTCGGCTAAATCGCCGAAAGGTTTTTTTGTGAAATTTTTATTGTGACAGCGGATGAACCGCCCATATCATAGCTTTCTAAACTTCTTGACCTTCTCGTTACGTCAACACTTACAGTAATAATATAGAAAGAGGGTTGATTTAATGAAGTACAGTCTGGAAAACACAATAGAGCAATATGAAATACTGTTCTCTTTGGAAAAAGGAAGGGAGGATTATTTTCGATATGAAATGATGAAGCCTTTTGAAGCAATGTGGCGGTTGATCAATGTACCACTAAAAGCAAGTGAGCCTAATGGATATGACGTATTAATGGCAACAAATATGCTTGGTTATTTAGGTGTGCAAGAAACGGTGACCGGCTTGCAGGTGTTAGAGAATTTAAAAGAATTCCATGCCATGCAAACAGCCCAAAGCACACTTGATCATTGTCTAGATTTTATAGCGAAACATTCCTTGATGATTGCTGCTGATAATCTAAAATTCGGACTTTATATTGCGGATTCAGATAAGTTATCTTTGCAAAAAGGGTACTGTGGGTTTGGTGGTATTCCGGGTTTTATCCAGGTAGCCATAAGTCCGAATAGCTACAATATTCCGAGACTCCCAGCGGTTATTGCGCATGAATTTCATCATAATATTCGTTTTTCCTATTTTAATTGGGACCATGGAAATGTGACCGTCGGCGACTATTTGGTAATCGAGGGGCTGGCTGAATCCTTTGCACAGGCACTCTTCGGTGAACAGCTCTTAGGCCCCTGGGTCACTTCCTTTGATGAAGAGGACCTTGCTTACTCAATCGAAGTGATGAAGGAGGCGATCCAGGTGAAGGGATTTGCAGAGGTGAGCAGCTATATGTTTGGCGATATCATCGCAAAGGCTCAAGGCTACGCACCGGTTGGCCTATCACCGTTTGCCGGCTATGCGGTCGGCTATCAAGCTGTCCAAGCCTTTATGAAGCGGGAAGGAATCGGGATTGCGGAGGCAAGTTTAATGGAGAGCTCAGACATATTAGGATCATGCGGACTGTTTTAAAAAGCAAAAGTGAGGACACGTCATATGTCCTCACGCCTTTCCCTGTTAAAACAACCAATCAACCACAATGCCCAGTCCTTTGAACGCAAAATAAACAAACAGGGCGAATAGTATAATCATTACCAGACAGGAGAAAAAGCCAGAAAACATGACCGTCTTCACGTTTGGCCCTTTTCGTTTTCCCCATTCTTTTTTATCATCACTCGTCACAGTATTGATTTGTCCGCAGTTTGGACATTTTTTTATGAACGTGCGGCTTTCTTTCTTTTTTCCGTTCAATATTGTCAGCTGGGAGGAAAATTCCGCTTCATTGAAATCAATTTTCACCGGTTCTCCACATGTACTGCACGGCACCTCTACTTTTTTTGCTTCCATATTAAACACTCACTTTTCTTTAACAACATATAACTTTATTTTATTATAGACATCCTTTTATGTACAATGAGCGCCCTTTTAGATCATTTTATAGAGCGAGGAGAAATTGGTCCTCTTACCAGCGATTTTTATGTAAATACCGGCGACTTTGACAGATTTACCGGCGAAAAACCTTAGTTTACCGGCGAATCACGCATTAATCATGCTCTCCCTTCCCGAGGCATATCTTAATTGCAAGCAGTCTACTATTAAATAAGTTTAGGAGTTATTTATGGATATTCTTTTTTATGTATTGCTTGCAGCGGCCGCGAATGTAGCTGGCGGGCTGCTCATTTTGATAAAGCGTTCATGGTCGGAGCATGATTCGTATGCACTCATGGCTTTGAGTGCTGGTCTTCTCTTTGCGATTGCCTTAATGGCGATTATGCCGGAAGCGATTGAGCTGCATGAAAGCAGTCCGATCTTTATCATTTTGGGCTTTGGATTGTTTTTTCTTATTCAGCAGTTATTTTCTTCCCATAATCATGGCGTTAAGGGGCAGCGGACAAGGGTCATATTGGCTGGTATGCTGCTTCACACCTTTTTGGACGGAGTATCGATTGTCATGGGGTTTCATATGGACAAGTCTGTCGGGCTTGTTATATTGTTTGCCGTTCTTCTTCATAAAATTCCGGACGGGCTGACGCTATCTTCTATTATTTATACAAAGTCCCGGAACAGACGAAAAGCAGTATACGCCTCTTATTTGCTGGGTTTATCCACAATTGCCGGAGCAGTTGCTACGATCTCTGCTTCAAGGTTTTTCGCAACAGATCCGATTATTCTGCCTATTGCCCTATCACTTACGGCTGGCATGTTCCTCTATATTGTAACGATCGATTTGTTGCCTACTGTCACTGCCATTAAAGATAGAAGTATATCGATTTATTTCTTCTATGGTATTTTACTTTACATCGGACTTCACCAGGTGCTTGACCTTCTTCCGTTCCACCTTCATTAATAAACTAAGTGAGCATCTTCATTATCTCGGGTATACCATATATAAGGGGACCTGGGGAGATGCTATTTTCTTTTTAAAAACCCCTATCTGGATTTTCTTTCACCTTGCAGTTGCAAAATCTTCCCAAACAGCATACACTATATATGAACATATACTCATATATTCATATGATGTAACGGAGGGGTTTTATGAACGAACAACCATGCAACTGCCAAATACATGGGCTGGATGAGGAAACTTTATTCATTACTGCACAAACATTTAAAGCGCTAAGCGATCCGACGCGCATTCGCATACTTCATTTTCTCTGCGAGCATGAACATTCAGTCAATGATATTGCAGAAGCGCTCGATTTGACACAGTCAGCCGTGTCCCATCAGCTCCGTTTTCTAAAAAATTTGCGTCTCGTCAAGTTTCGCCGTGAGGGAACAACCCTTTATTATACGTCTGATGACGCGCATGTTATGGGCCTGCTTAAACAGGCAATCGAGCACGCTAAACATACGTAAGGAGTGGGAATAAATGAGTCACCATCATCATGGGCATGATCACTCTCATGTTCATACATCTAATAAAAAAGTGTTATTTGTTTCTTTTTTAATCATTGCTTCCTTTATGATTGTTGAAGTAATCGGAGGCTTGCTGACAAACAGTCTCGCGCTTCTTTCCGATGCAGGTCATATGCTCAGTGATGCACTGTCGCTTGCTATTGCTCTTGTCGCCTTCAAGCTAGCTGAAAAGGCAACTTCACAGGCAAAAACATTCGGCTATAAACGATTTGAAATTCTAGCTGCCCTATTCAACGGGGCAACACTCATTCTAATCGCTCTCTATATTTTTTATGAGGCGATCTACCGCTTCCAGAGCCCGCCGGAAGTTGCATCAATGGGAATGCTAATAATCAGTTTCATTGGGCTTTTAGTAAATATCATCGTTGCTGTGTACATGTTTAAAAGCGGTGATACAGAAGAAAACCTAAATATGCGGGGTGCCTTTTCCCACGTTATTAGTGACATGCTTGGCTCAATTGGCGCAATCATCGCAGCACTCTTAATCATCTTTTTCGGCTGGCAGTGGGCAGACCCTCTGGCAAGTGTCATTGTTGCGCTGCTCGTGCTTCGCAGCGGAATTGGTATCACTCGCTCAGCTGTTCATGTATTGATGGAGGGAGCGCCTGCTTCCGTTGAACTTCAGGCAATTCGAACAGAGATTGAAAACCTGCCCGAAGTCATCAATCTACATGAAATTCATGTCTGGTCTATTACAAGCGATTATGTAGCCATGAATGCACATGTCGTTGTAGCAGATTCCATGACCGTTGCCGAAAGTTCGGCATTACTGGAAAAAATTAAGCACCGACTGCTTCATCAGGGTATTCACCATGTGACGATTCAAATAGAGACGGAAATTGCGTGTGACAGCCACGATCTTCTATGTCAAATGAAGCATGAAGAACATCACCATTAATGAGGCAGCATGAAGACAAGTCCGATAAGGGCTTGTCTCAGACTGTTGACAAACGCTTTCATACATCGTTGCTTGCCTCGCTCGTCCACTCATGAACTTAGGTTCTATTCGTGTCTTCACTCGTCGGAGCGCCTCGTCTGGCAAGCGTTTTCAAGACAGGCTGAGTAAAACATACCTTTATAAAACTACTTGAAAAAACGTAAAGACAAAGTCAAAAAGTGACTTTGTCTTCACTCTGAGACAAGTCCGATAAGGGCTTGTCTTTTTAGATTCCTTTTAATAATCGCCTTTTCAAAGCCTTGATTGCCTCTCTTTTTCTTCTGTGGTTAAATAAAAGTAATTATTTGTAAGGAGTCGATGAATTGATGGTAGTTTTTATGAAGTGTAAAAGAGGTACCCATTCATAATTGTAATCCGTAATAAACGAATACATCCTATGGATGGTACCTCTGCCCTATCGAATGGGGAGCTGGCGAACCTGCTGTTTTTGCTGACTTCATTCAAAATAATTGAGAAAAGAAAGCGGGAAAATTATGGACCATCTACTACGATGTATGAAAATAATCGGCGATGACACGATTCAACGCAGACAGCTGCGGCACCGCCTAGAGTTGGTGAAAGCATTTGAAGTGAAGGAAGGTATGAAGGTTCTTGAAATTGGCTGCGGCCAGGGAGATACAACCGTTGCCCTGGCTGATCAAGTAGGAGCCTCTGGATATGTGATGGCAATTGATATTGCGGGTACTGACTACGGCGCCCCCATCACTTTAGGAGAAGCTGCTGCTACAATCAAAGCTTCTCCGCTGGGTGAACGGATAACCTTTTCTTTTGAAACGGATTTACTTGATTTACTTGTAGAAGAGCCTTTTGATTTGGCCGTATTATCTCACTCTTCCTGGTATTTCCGGGACCCCGAACAGCTTAAACGCTATTTTTCTTATTGTGCAAAGATCGCAAAGCGCATTTGTATTGCAGAGTGGGATATTCATTTTACGGAGCACACCCAGCTCGCCCATTTTCATGCAATCTCCATTTTAGCGCTTTATAGCCAATTCATTGAAAATGAGGGAAATATTCAACACGTTTTTAGCAAGGAGCAGCTCATTCATATGATGGAAGCATCTGGCTGGGCACTAACGAAGAGCAGCATAATCAATGCTGCTTATTTACAGGATGGAGGCTGGGAAGTCGATAGCGCATTCTCTGTAGAACAAGATTTTTCAACTGCTCCGCCCAGAATCCAATCGCTTATTCATACTTATTATGATTTACTGCGCTCCTCTCCAACACCAGTTCAAAGCTTGAACAGTACGGTCATAATAGCTGATTTGGCTCCATAAGCCATTTTATCAAGTGCTCGAAAAAGCAATCAATACCCATTTATGAAAGCAGAAGGATGAAGATTCTGATAACTTCCACGTTACTAAATCGTCTTGCCAAAGCAGAAATGAAAATGTATGCATCCCGATTACACGGAATTCAAACAATCGGACAAAACAAAATGGACGTTGAAATTGCGACGTTTTCCAATTTACATGCTTTCTCCACTCAGCACATTCCAGGTCCTTCTTATAACGTAGTAAAAGGAAGCTGGGATAAATCTGCGGCTACGCTGCGGGCTAAAACTAGCCTACCTAAAAAATAGTTGGCAAATAGCCTCTGTCCGACAATAAAACATATAAAAAAGCCCCCGTTCAGACGTGTTAGCGTCTCTAAACGGCGGGCCTTCGCTTTTTCTATTTGTATATCGATTAGTTATCCAAGCGTCCTTGGCGTTGCTCATGAAGTTCATTGATCAGGCCTTGCAGCTCTTCTTTCGAGAAATCATAAGTTTCCAGGCAGAAATGACATTGTGTTTCAATTTGACCCATTTCATCGATCATTTCCTGAATTTCCTGTTCACCAAGACCTAAGATGGCTGCACTGTAGCGTTCTTTTGAGCATTGGCATTGGAATGTTACAGGCATTGTGCTTAAAATTTGCACGTTTCCTTGTTCTCCAATAACCGCTTCTAAAATCTCTTCCGGCGTCATGCCTTTTTCAATCATTTTTGATACAGGCTCAATGGATGCCAAATGCTTTTCAAGTGCCTGAATTGTTCCCTCTTCACAGCCCGGCATAATTTGCAGGATGAATCCGCCAGCAGCTAAGATCGTGTTATCCGGATTAACAAGTACTCCAAGTCCTACTGATGAAGGTACCTGTTCACTTGTCGCGAAATAATACGTAAAGTCTTCAGCAATTTCCCCCGATACGATTGGCGTCTGACTGGAGAACATGTCACGAAGTCCAAGATCTTTTACAATTGTCATAAAACCTTCATCGCCGACACCAGCACGAACATCCAATTTTCCTTGTTCATTTAAGTCAAAGTGGACTTGTCCGTTTTGCACATAGCCACGCACTTCTCCGTTTGCATTTGCGTCAATAACCATAGGACCGATTGGACCGTTCCCCTCGATTTTAATCGTTAATTTATCGTCGCCTTTTAGCATTGCCCCCATCATCACACCAGCCGTCATAGAACGGCCAATTGCCGCTGATACGACCGGCCATGTGTTATGGCGGCGCTGCGCCTCTCCTACTGTCTCTGTTGTACGTGCTGCAAATGCACGAACTTGGCCACCAAAGCCAATTGCTCTAACTAAATAATCACTCATTCGTTTTGTCTCCTTCTTGTTGTAAAGTATTTATGCAAGATCAGTATGGCTCGTCAATATTTTGCTGGATACGTTCCAGCAGCTTTGCCAGCTGCTGAAGCTCCTTTTCATCAAAATTACGAAACATCTGATGAATAAAACTCGCTTTGTCTGATTGGCAGCTGCCGATCCGTTGACGCCCTTCCTGTGTAAGGCGGACAAATGTCTCTCGATTGTCGCAAGGATTTTTCCGTCTCGTCACCATTCCTTCTGCTTCAAGCTGCTTCAGATGACGAGTGATCGCTGCATTGTCAATATTCACCGATTTCTGCAAAGTAGACTGGTTAATTTCCTCGGTCTGTACGAGCTGGTATAAAACTTCAAATCTGGAGAGGCTCATATGTGCTGCTTTCTCAAACTTTGGTCCAAGCTGATTGCCTAACGATTTGAACATTAATAATATTTGCTCCTGCTCTGTTATCGAAACGTCCATTTGTGAACCTCCCTTCGTTTATTCGTCAATGGATACAAATAAAATTGCTGCTTTGTTCACCATTTAATTATTTCTCTATCCGTAAGGGTTCAATATTTGACCCCTCAATAATATAATCAAAATTATCCTATTATACAAGAAAAATGATTCTATATGTCTAAAACGATTCAACGGATTTCCCGTATAACTTTATTCTTTGCAGAAAACGCTAAGAATATGCTGCCCGCCTCTCTTACGAATAGTTAACAGACTTTTTAACTTACCCAGTCTCCCGCCAAACTTTTATGTAAAATTTGTCTGAATGTAATGTTTCCTATGCCTTTTAACCTGTATAATGGTACATAAGAAACCTGTAAATGTATACCATCGTTTTATAATTAGGAAAGGAGATTGTTATGAAAAAAAAGAACGAATTTTTTGAATGGATAAAAGTACTTACTTTAGCTGTTTTAATCGCTGTTGGAATACGTTTCTTCCTTATGACTCCTATTGTTGTAAATGGTGCTTCCATGATGCCTACATTAGAGGATGGGGATAAGCTGATCATTAATAAAATCGGGCCAAAGCTTTCTGACTATGACCGCTTTGATATTATTGTTTTTAAATCGCCGGATGGCCCCAACTATGTAAAGCGTGTCATTGGCGTACCGGGAGATCGCATCGAGTATATTGAAGATGAGCTTTTCATTAACGGTGAAAAATTTGAAGAGCCTTATTTAGATGATTATAAAGCTGCCCTAATCGATTCTGGTACACTGACAGAGGATTTCCGTATGGAGGAGTATTTAGGTGAGACGACCGTACCGGAAGATTCCTATTTTGTACTAGGCGACAACCGTCGTGTAAGCAATGACAGCCGTTATCCAGCAGTAGGATTCATCCCAAAAGATGTAATACTAGGCAAGGCTGAATTAGTCTTCTGGCCGTTTGACAACTTCGGTACCCTGAAGTAAAACCCAGTGTACCGTAACAGTCACCAGCTCCTTAATAGGAGATAAGAGTTTTTTATATTCCTATGGTTGCTTTGTCATTTACTTGTTGGGTTTATGTTGCTTCAGTTTAGAAATAGGCTGCCAGGCAGATGAAAGACAATTATAGGTACATTTTGTTTTTAGACGTTGCTATATCGAATAGTAACTTTTAGTGATACCGCCAGTCTATAATGAACTTAAGAACACAAACCCCAGAGCAGGGATGCTCCGGGGTTGTTTACTTACATATAAAACGTTTCTGAACCCGTCATTTCCTGGTGGTATAACAGCGCCTGCATTTGGTGAGAGCATTCTTTTGGTGTAATTGTATCAGGCTGGTAGCGGCAGCATGCATAATATTTCTGCTCGACAAACGGTGTCAATATCCCCGCCAGCTCCGCCTCTGTCAACTCCGCATACAAATAGAATCCAAATGTGTTGATAAAAGTCGTCCATATAAAATGGTGATGCTTTCCTATGGTTGAAAGAACAGACTGGAGATCCGAAGTTTTTAACACAAAAAATGTCCCGCATGTTCT
Organism: Lysinibacillus sp.; assembly: GCA_031181585.1. GTDB lineage: Bacteria > Bacillota > Bacilli > Bacillales_A > Planococcaceae > Lysinibacillus_B. Next base: position 45,425 of record JAPSKP010000004.1, on the reverse strand, counting down.
GTTAATTTTGCGGAAAAAACTTTCATTCGGCTCATAGTTCGGCAAGGATGCATGGAAATTCGGCATACTAGCCATTTTTAGCTGTATGCTCACCTCCTGCCTCTCTCGAATTTCCTGATAGGATTGCTTATACATTTCATAAGCTGGACTATTCAATGCTTCGGCTGCTTGCATCATAAGTTCATAAATTTCATGATAAATATATAGCATTTCTCCAAGCTTTGGATTTTCTCCTAATATTGTTAGAATCTTCTCACATGTAGATATTGCCTTTTCATATTCGCCTTCTTCATACTCTGCTGAAGCAAGCTGTAATTGCAGCTTTAAGCGGATAAAGGGCGGTACATTCAATGTTAGTAATTCCCTTACTTTTGCTTTTGCTTCATTATATTGCTTTAGGCACATAAGCGTACGACAATAGATTAAATGAGCATCGATATAGGCTAACGGATCATCGTCACGCATTTCTTGGATGTTGGCCAGATTATATTCTAAAAGCTTAAGTATTTGTGAATACGGTGCTTTTTGCTCATGCATAGTAAGTGCTATTCCAGTAATTGCCATACTCAACATACGTGGAAAACGATGCTGAAATGCTAGAGTAGCTGTTTTACGATAATACAAGAGAGCATGATCTAGGTTCTTCGTCATATAAGTATGATATTGACCCGTGAAAAGAGCCAATTTCACACAGTCTTCCGGCCTTCCATTACTCTTAATTTCTTCCTTGTAAAGGGTATAAGCTTCAATAAAACTCTCCTGATCGTGTAAATTCAGATAGATTTCCAGCATCATGAGACAAGCTGTGTAATAGGATTCATCGTTTTGCTCGAGTCTCTGTAAAATATACTCGCATAAATCACGTGCCTCCACATAACGCGATTGCCCCATAATATACTGTAAACAGTCAATCAATTGAGAGTTTGTCAATGTTTTTACTTCCACTTTCCTCACATCCTTCCCTTCATAATACCTTCTATTATCATACTATATTTATACAAATTAAAATACGATTTGCTTATATGTTTAAAATTTCTTATTACTAAAGAATCAAACATAATCTTTTTAACTATATCCAAAGGAGTTCGCATTCACATATCATTTGTCACCCCTTTCTCACATTATAAATTTAACAGGGATAAAAAGGAAATCATTTCATCTCGGAAGAACAATATTTTTTTGCATTCATCCGTCTACGCAGAGACAGTTCCGTAGCGATATGAATTGCCACCCCTACCAGACGTTTTTCGGCGCTCAAGACTTGTGAGCACCAATGCAAAAAAGCCCCTATTCACCAAAACGTGAATAAGGGCATTATTATAGTTGCCTGAGGAAGTTTTTACTCTATTTTCCCTGTATCGATTTCTTCAGGTGCGTTTTTTATTCCCATACCTTCCACTTGCATTTCCTGTTCCTTAACGATGGTCATCTTTTGCAGCCGCGGCCAGTATTTCTTTAGTAAAATTGCTCCGATAACCAGGCATAGTAAAAGCGGGAAGCTCATTGTTTTAAGCTCTCCCTTCAGTTGATCTTGTGAAGGTAAATAAGTCATTTCATACGGCACTGCCGGAAAAAGATTCGGCAGTACGGATAGGAAATTGCCTAGACCATGCAGGATGACTGGAATCCAGATATTTTGTGTGCTGGCATAAATATAACAGAACAATATACCGACAAGAAAAGCATGGACTATGCTGTTGCCGCCGATATGCAAAATACCGAAAATCAAGGAAGAATATATTGCTGCTCTCGTTGTTTTTGTGCGAAGAGCAAAGCGGCGGAATAATATGCCCCGGAAAAAGAATTCCTCCCAGATCGGTGTAAGAATACAAAGGCTGATTACCATTAAGGGAAACTGAAAAGCTGTCGGTGTGCTAATTTGCGTTGCTTCTTCTGTAAGAATAGCTTCTACTAAATGGATAATAGACGGAAACGCCAGTAACAACAGCAGCCCAAAGATGGTAATCGCAATCACTCCGACAGCCTTTAGAAATAGCGTAGCTCCGATATATTTAGCCCACCTGCCCCTAGTCATCGCCTGCTGCATGGGCTGGTCATTGAAAGCAATTTTCCCTTTTCGAATGCTTACATATATGTATAACGCAAGCGAGCTATTTAAAAGCAGCTCTATAATCCGCTGTGCCTGCATATTGTCTGTTTCTTGCAGAAACACAATCGAAACAACCACACTTATAATTGTCATTCCAATAAAAAACAAGACAAATTTCCAAATCGTAAAATTTCTAACATTCGTATCCATGTCTTTCATACCTCCCCTTCTAAGATGCCAACTGCTACTCTTTCACACTAACTTCTACAAATTTTTCCATAATCCCTGCTGTTTTTAAAATGCTCTCCAATAAACAGCAGAATAGCCCATCAGCAGCATAAGAGCCGATTGATGGGCTTCATTCTAATTCTCGCTTTCATCAAGATAATAAGCATCTTAAAAGGGAAAGCAGGTCCTCCCTTAAATGAATTTTCCTTCTTTTAGCATTTGTTCTATTTCATCTTTCGTGAGGAGCGGCATTTCGCTTTCAAAAAGGAGAGGGTAGGACGAAGTAACTTCCCCATGCGGGAAATGAATTAAGAGGTCTTCATCAAAGATAAATGTCGAAGCTCTTTCGCTTTCAGCTACTAAAACTTCCTCCAGTTTCTCACCCGGCCTTGCACCTATCTCGATAATTTTGATATCATTTCGTTTTGAATGTTTAATCAATACTTCTGCTAGATCGATGATACGGAAAGCATCCATATTCATTATAAATATTTCACCGCCCTGCGATACTTCCCCTACTTTTAGTAGTTGGACAATCGCCTCCTCAGGCGAAATAAAATAACGGACCATGCGCTTATCAGTAATATGAACCTCGCCCAGCTCCTTGATCTGCTTTTTAAATAAAGGCAATACACTGCCGCTGCTGCCTAGTACGTTTCCTCCCCGCACACAAGTAAATTGAGTACCCGATTTTTTTCGGTTTGCGTGAATGATTAATTTCTCGCCTAATGCCTTTGTCATGCCATATGTGTTAGCAGGATCTGCTGCCTTATCTGTGGAGACATAAATAACTTTTTTTACGCCGTTTTCAATTGCGGCATCGATTACATTTTGTGTGCCAATAATGTTTGTTTTAATAGATTCTACTGGATTTTCTTCACAGACTGGAACATGCTTCAATGCAGCTAGATGAAAGATATAATCAACACCAGCCGAGGCAGTATTCATTGCTTCCTTATCCCGAATATCTCCAATAAAATATTGAAGACGGGAATCATCCATTTTTCTTCTCAGTTCTACCTGGCTGTTTTCATTTCTTGAATAAATGATAATTTCTTTGGGGTCTAATGAAAGGAGTTGACGAATTAACTCAATCCCCCAGGAACCGGTCCCCCCTGTCACTAAAATTGATGAATCCTTGTACATTCCTTTTCCTCCTATTATTTGCTGCAGTTATACTTTTTAATATCCTAAACTAATCCCTTGTAATATCTCAGACCAAAGTGCATTGTTTCCTTCCCATTTATCGACGCTATTAGGGAAAGCAACTGCATAGACGTTTGGAAGCGGCCAATTCTTCTCTACAATGCCATAGACAGGTTCATGATTAATGACCAAAATATTGAAATCATTTCTGACCATGCTACGTAAAGTTGACTGCAATTCCATTACATCGCCAAAATCACCTTCAGTTCTAACGAATAAGATACGCTTCGCTGTATTCATCGCATGAAGGAAGCGATTAATTCGCCGATTATATTTATCCATTACCTCGTAATAAGAACCCAAATATGTCATGGTGTTCTTAGATAATTCAAAATCATGGTTTGAAACAAAATCATAATAATCGTCCGCCACGCAAAGCATTGTATCACTTGCCGGTCCAATTGCTCTTAAATGTTCCACTTGCATAAATTGGGCAAATCTATTTTTCAACATCATATTTACCTTCGGCAATGACGGAGTAGCAGCCCAATCAAATACACCTGAATACGGTCTAAGGCCGTGTTTTTTCAATTGGATTGATGTTAAGCATAGATCACCAAGGCTAAATATCGCATCATAGCTTCCCATTAATTCCTCTCTTCTCATCCCTTCACCCCCCCTCTTTAAGAAGCGATGTCTATCAGCCCAAGAAATAAACATCGCTGCTACTCTCATTTAATGCTGTTTTTACATAGAGATATGGGGCAGTTATACAATTTTTTTCATCTGTAAAATTTATTAGTCTCTTGTCACACTAGGAAGATTGCTTTCCAAACTGTTTGTCCTACTTAGACACATAGCTGTATTTTCCGTTTTCCCAACAAAAAAATGCCCCTGAGGCATTGTTGGATGTACCTAATTAGGGGCCATTATATATACTTATATTTGTGGATAGAAATTAACAATCTCCATAATAATCGGTGTTCCCGCAGGAATTTCTGTCTCTTCTGGGATGGACATTAATAGAGATCCAATGCCCTGCTCTCCTGCTGTATAAGCAAAGTTATCGTCCATTTGCAAGACACCATTTACATACACATGGAAATAATTGTTATTCATATTTAGTTCCGGTAAGTCTTCTACAACCTCCCCCGAATCGTTTAAAAATTCGTTTACATTAATTTTATAGGTTGAAATGCCACTTAACGTTTCCCCGACTTCATGAAATAACCTCGTAACTAACGGTGATACAGCAATGGCCTGATTATTATTAGGCGCAATTGTAATAATTTTTAACGGCAAAAATATCCCTCCTAAATTTTATCTTTAACATGATATGTCCTTGTAATAGGGAGAACCGTGACATTTGAAAAACGAAAGAAAGAACAGTACTTTATACCTACACTCTCTGATGAATTTTCACATATTAATAGGAAGAAGCTTTTATTTGTAAATTAAGGAGGAGTCCTATGTCATTCAGGCCTGAATCAAATGGTGAATTGGCCCGCCCCCTGCTGCTACCGTTTCCTAAGCTTCCCTCCGAGCCCCTTTATATAAAGGGGCCTAAAAAGGTTTCCATTTTAGAGTTCTACACTGTCTCGGATGGAAGAAAAAAAGTGTATACGATTGATGACTGCCTAGAGCATACCGGAGATCGTATCATTCAGAGCACATCAGACGTTTCCTTCATGAATCTTTTTATCAATGGTGTGCTCCAGCCAAAAGTAAATTACAGAATAGAAGAAGGAAAAATTATTTTAAATACATTAGATGCCCCTTTGCAGGGATCACCGATCATCCTCCAAATGATTACGATCTAATACTTTGAATCCATCAATCTCTGGCAAAGATCTCAATTAACCGCCTTTCTGGTAGTGCTGCTGGATGCTATAAAATAAGAAGTTGTGATGAACCTTTTCCCCCTCCAGCGCTACCTGCCATCTTTGTGTCTTTCATATTTTAAGTCTCCTTCTTCCTGCTGCGCACCATTGTCTTCCGAGTAAACTCTGTACAACCTTTCTCGAAGAGCCCTTCAATATAAAGGAAGAAGTTGATTTATAAACCCTTCCAATTATCACTCTATTTATCTAGTCATACGTCCAAAGGAATATAACCATTCTGCATATGCTTGTTATATGCGAATCTAAAAAGGGAGAATTGATATGAAAATTTTACTTTGTACCTATTGGACAATCCCCCATATCGGTGGTGTTTGGGCATACATGCAACAGTTGAAAAAGGGCTTAGAGGAGTATGGTCATGAAGTAGATTTGATGGGCAATGGCGAAGAGAATAATATTGTTCATATTGTAGGGTCAGATAAAAAGGTAGAGAAACACAATATCCTTCCTTTCCTGCAGGCAAAAATGCCGCCTTCGCTTTATCCCGACCTTTATTCAAATAAGCTCTTGGAATACACAGAGTTTCAGCGCTATTTCTTTGAGCTGGCTGCCGCTTATATAGGGCTGGACCAGTATGATCTTATCCATACACAGGATGTCATTTCTACTGCTGGCATACGACGTGTCAACACTACGAATGTTCCGATGGTTGCTACCATTCATGGTTCAGTAGCTCGGGAAATCAGTCAACAACTCGGAAATATTCATAAAGACTCAAACTCGTATGTTGTTAAGGAATATTACGATGAGATGGAAAAACTCGGTGCGATTTCTTCAGATCTTAGTATTGTTGCTAACCAATGGCTAAAAGATATTCTAATAGAGGAATTCGGTATACCTGAGAGCCATTTGCGGGTCCTTCATTATGGCTTTGATACTGAGGGGTTCGTCAAGCAAAAGTTTGAAAATGTAATGATTGAACGACCTGCTAACAAAAAGGTGATTATTTATACAGGGCGTCTTGTTGAATTGAAGGGAGTTCAATATCTCCTTCAAGCCCTAGCCAAACTGAAAGCAGTAAGGCAAGATTGGGTGTGCTGGATTGTCGGGGAAGGTGATATGAAGACAGAGCTTCAACTATTGAGTAGATCGCTTAAGCTTGAAGATGATGTCTTCTTCTTGGGTCGCCAAGAAGGAATCCCTTCGCTTCTCGCAAAATCCCATATCTTTGTTTTACCTTCCTTAATTGATAACCAGCCGCTCTCATTGATTGAGGCTCAGCTAGCCGGAAAGCCTTGTATTGTTTCAAATGTCGGAGGATTGTCTGAAATGGTGAAGCATAATGTGACAGGTCTACTTACTGAACCGAGAGATGTTAATGGCCTCGCTGAAAACTTAAACCTTCTATTATCGAATCCTATCGTTTCAGAGATTTTAGGGAGGAATGCAAAAAAGTTTGGAATGACTCATTGGTCATATGAAAATGGAGTCAGAAAGTTACTGAAAATTTACGATGAGGTTATTTCTATGAGGAAGACAGGTGATGAACATGTTGAATAAAATTTATCTTGCTATTAAAGCGTGGATCATCCTTCAGCTAACGAATTTGAAAAATTGGTGGTTATCATTATTTAGTAAAACACCAGATAAAAATATATCCACACCCTCTGATGCGGTCAAGTTAGATTCAACAAAAGAGGAGTACTTTAATGAAATAGAAAACGAGTATCGTGAATTGCAAAGTATAGAGGATTATCTACGAGAAAATGAACAGCAGCTACCTGATACTATCTTAGCAGATCCTCCGTTAGCTGAAGAAATGCCTAGCATAGCTTCTCCGCTGGAAGAAAATACGCTAAGCGTCACTCCTCCGCCAAACGGAGGGATGGTCAGTGTACCTCCTCCACCAAACGGAGGGATGATCAGTGTACCTCCTCCGCCAAACGGAGGGATGATCAGTGTACCTCCTCCACCAAACGGAGGGATGATCAGTGTACCTCCTCCGCCTGCTACATCACTTAATATCGGGCAGCACGGCGCTGTATCTACATCTATAAATAGAGGAGTAGCGGTATCGCCAACATTTAATACAGCCGGTGAAAATAATGCCTCTTCCTTTGAAAGTGAGGTGGCTAATATGTCTCTTCCGCCTGAACCAATTATCCCATTATATGACGGTAAATATGATGACTTATTTTCTACAGTCGAAACCGAAACTTCTATACCATCTACCGTTGTAAATGAAGAGATATGGGATGTTCTGAAGGAGCGGCTTCCCCAGGGCTATTCCATTCCTGCTCCTACCTCCATGATGCTCTATAAACGAAAATACTAGCGTGTTTGACAACTTGTAAAAAGGAGCTATTTTAATGAAAGCACTCGTAACAGGAGGGGCCGGCTTTATCGGCTCTCACCTGGTGGATGCCCTCATACTGAATGGAGCTGAAGTTTTTGTTATTGACAACTTCAGCTCAGGTCATTCATCAAACCTTAACACTGCTGCTGCCTTGTACCAATTAGACATTTGCGATTCTCAAGTAAAACAACTTATTAAGGAAATAAAGCCTGATGTTCTCTTTCACTTGGCAGCTCAGGCAGATGTGGGACGCTCTGTCAGAAATCCCGCTGAAGATGCACGCGTCAATATTGATGGTACCATTCACCTACTGGAAGCTTGCGTGGAAGAATCGGTCAAAAATTTTATATTCTCCTCTACTTCTGCTGTGTACGGAAATGTTGAACGTGAAATAATTACTGAAGATGAGCTAACATCCCCCTCCAGCTTTTATGGTTTTTCTAAACTTGCAGCAGAATGCTATATTAAGCTATTTCATAAGCTATTTGGTTTACCTTATACCATTTTGCGCTATGCAAATGTCTATGGCCCCCGTCAATTACCAAAAGGTGATGGCGGCGTCGTCGCTGTTTTTTTGGAACGTTTAAATTCAGGAGAAGCTATCCTTATCCAAGGAGACGGTGAACAAACACGCGATTTTATTTATGTAGAGGATGTAGTAGCAGCAAACCTTGCAGCGGCAGAATACGCAACAAACACGGCGATGCATGTCAGCACAGGGATAAGCATCTCAATCAATTCACTACTCGATACGCTAACAAAAATACATGGAGCACCAGTTGAAACGCAACTTACGGATCCACGGCCTGGAGACATTAAACACAGCTGTTTATCAAATAAGCTAGCAAACAACCTCTTAGGCTGGCAGCCCGTTGTTCCATTAGTGGAGGGTTTGGAACATGCATACCGATTTAGTAAATAACACGCCGAAAATTCTCATTACTGGGGCAAATGGATTTACTGGACAGCATGCATGTACCTACTTCGCGGAAACTGGATACAAAGTATATGCGCTTGTCAGAGGGGACAGCTCTCTGTCTCATCCAAACATCCAGCTTGTGCGGGGAGATCTGACCGACCGGGAAGCTTTGCAAAAAGTATGCGCAGCAGCACAGCCCGATTTTGTTCTCCACCTCGCCGGTCAAAATGCTGTTAATACTTCATGGACAAAGCCAATAGAAACATTGGAAGCGAATCTTTTAGGTACTGCTTATTTACTGGATGCGTTACGGACAGAATCTAGCCATAGCAAAGTACTGGTTGTAGGTTCCATCTTGAAATCAGACCCTGCAAATATAAACTCGTTCGTCCATCCTTACGGCTTGAGCAAAACCATGCAAACATTATTTGCACAAGTTTATGCTTCCTTCTTCACACTCGATGTTGTCATCGCGAATCCATCAAATCTCATTGGCCCAGGACATTCTGCCGGGGTCTGTACGATTTTGGCAAAAAGAATCGCCCAGATGGAGGTTGGGTTAGAGGAGCCAAAGCTATCTGTTTATAACCTGCTTGCCAAACGAGATTTTCTCGATGTTCGAGATGCTGTTACGGCCTATGATACACTCTTTAAAAAAGGCCAAACACAACAGGAATATAATGTTACATCCGGCAGCCCGGTTATGCTAAAAGAAGTGACAGCCATTCTCCATCAGCTTTCTACCGTTGACTTTGACGTGATAAGCGAAATAGAGGAAAAGGAGATTCTTTCGCCTATACTGCCGGATGCCCTAAAAGAATTAGGCTGGTCACGTGCCGTTACGCTGCAGCAATCTCTCACCGATATCCTTGATTTTCAGCGAAAAAGCTTAAAAGAGTAAAAGAATTTTAGATTTTTAATTCATCCGCCCCGTTACTCTTTGTTTATCTTCATATAATAAATACTAGAAAGAGCATACTACTCTTTCTAGTTTACAAGGGGAGTTTGAATGAGAAAAGAAATAATAATTTAACCTCTACTAGAAAGTGCTCGCTTCAGGACTTGATAGAAACTGGAGCAGCTACTATTCAAATCAAAGCAAAAATCCCATTCTTTAGACATCGGTAATAAGGAAGCCATTGGAAACGAATGACCCTCCGATGCATCCCGATTCTTATAGTGGCCGATTATCCGATTAATTCTTTTTGATACGGCAGACGCGGCATTTCTGATGACATTTGGGCAGTCTTCATGACCTCCCTTCTAGCTTGGCAGAATTGCTTACCTCCCAGCTTGTACCAAGCGAGAAATGTCAACTTCAGATACGTACAATTGCATACTTTATCAATTGGCTGACTTTCTACATTAATGTCCGATGTAGTTGGCAAATTAGCAGAAAGTAAATTGGACCATTTATTGAATTTTAGTAACTCCTTCATTCCTTCTTACTGTAAAACAAATGATGTTAATACTTGTTTCATCACTTATTTTTCCAAGGTCGACAATAAAAATACTTTAAGCCATATAAAAATTGTCCAATACCAAACAGGCTATGTATCACTCCCGTGCCTCTTTTGGAGAAACCCTTCTTTTGCCTCTCTCTATCCGAACATTTTAGGCAACTACGATTCTCCAAGATGCACATGAAAATAATAGGCGGCAAAAAGTATAATAAGATCCCACAACCCAACTCATAAAGAATGAATCTCTTGGAAGATAAGAAAAATAGAAACCTAGTTTTCAGCGAATTTCAAGCGGCTGCCCGTATTAAAATAGAGTCTCTTCACTTCCTTTCTAAACCAAAAAAGAGAGGCCTCGACGAACGAAGACCTCTCTTTTCTTTTTTGCTGCCATTTATTACGCCACTACATAACAACCTTTTCCTGAAAACGTAACGCCAATTTTTTGATTGTACTTCCGACTTTCTCTTGCGTTGTCACTTCATCCGCAAACTGCGAAACTGGATGTTCCCCGACACACACACTATAGCTTGCATATGTAAATAATTCACGGTCATTTTGATCATTTCCAAAGGCTATATATTCCTTGATACCAAGACGTTCGAGTCCTGCCGCCTTATTAATCGCCGCCGGACTAATATCAATCAGGCGCTCTGCATGATGATGGAAAATGGTTACAGGCAGTGCAGATACCGCCTTACGAATAAATTCATCATCCGTAAACAGCACGGCCTTCGATATTTTTTCCAGCTCGTGAAGCGGTTTATTCTTGGCCAGCTTGAGCGGATCAAGCCCCTCATAAATCGGCTGTTCTTCGCCGCCTGTATAGCTATACTCCCAGTCACTGTCGAATAAATATTTTACTTCATGCTGCAGTGTTAATTCTTTTAAACGTTCCACAGTCTCGGGATCAAAAGTGGTACAAGATGATTTTTCACCATGACGGGTAAAAGCCCCGTTCCCGCCTACCATACGGTAATTATGATATCGATCAGGCAAAATGGGCAGCAAGTCACGAATAGGTCTTGCTGATGCGAAAACAACTTCGTGCCCCGCTTCCACACATTCATCCAGTGCCGCACAAATATCCGGTGTTAACGGCTTTCCTTTAAAACAAATTGTCCCATCTAAATCAAATACAAAAATCATAGGTACTCCTTTCAAACAGCCTGTTATTCTTGCTGTCTATCAATGCTTGCAGGCATATTCATTTCCATTATTATCAACTTTTCAATACGTTGTCCAGCTTTCGCTCATGTACAAGTTAGATTTGTGACAAAGTCATAACAAATACGTACTGATGCTCTTTTGCCTTAGCAATAAATAGACGGCTAGTTGCAGCCGTCTATCTTTTCCCCCATTTTCTCTTATCCAATCATCACATTACCTTTTGCATATTGATAGCGCTCTCGGCCTGTTCTCTTTGCAATGGCAAAAGCAATTGTGACAACACCTACACGGCCAGCAAACATTGTAATAATGATCACCCCCTTGCCAATTTCCGATAGTTCAGGTGTCAGCCCCATCGACAAACCAACTGTTCCAAAGGCAGAAGTGGCTTCGAACAAATAAACAATAAAATCATACTTTTTCTCTGTAAGACTTAATAGAAATGTGACGGCTACAACTATTAAGCCGCCGCTCATTGATACAGTCATGGCTTTAAGGATTGTTTCGGTTACGATTCGCCGCTTAAACAAAACGACCTCTTCCTTTCCTTGTAATTGTTTAAGCATAGCTGCTGCGAGAACAGTAAATGTCGATACTTTAATCCCTCCTGCTGTCGAACCGGATCCACCGCCGATAAACATGAGAAAAATAGTTAAAAACAAGGTTGCATGCGTCAAATCCGCCATTGGCAGTGTATTTGCCCCTGCTGTCCGCGGGGTTACACTATGAAAAATAGCGCCAAGGATCTTTTCCTGCAATGTTAGCGTCCCCATCGTCTTTACATTAGAATATTCAAACAAAAAGATAAGAATCGCTCCACCGACAAGTAGAATAGCTGATGTACTTAGTACTACCTTTGCATGGAGAGAGAACTTTCTCGTTTGGTAATATTCATATAGTTCATTGATGACGATAAAACCTAAACCTCCTGTCACAATCATTGTACAGACAACTACAACTACTACCGGATCTCCTACATATTCTGTCAGGCTGCGAAAGCCGCCCATCAGGTCAAACCCCGCATTATTGAAGTTTGAAATCGCATGAAAAAAACCATAATAAACCGCTTTTGCAATAGGCATATCATAAGCAAATCTAGCCGCAAGTACCACTCCTCCAAGGAATTCCATCACAAATGTAAAAATGAAGATGCGCTTTGCGATTTTCACCATTCCTGATGTCGAGCTTGCATTAAACGCTTCTTTCAGTAATAAACGCTCTTTTAGCGAAATCTTTTTCCGCAGCATGATAAATAAAAAGGTCGTAAACGTCATGAAACCAAGCCCGCCGATTTGGATCATCGCTAGAATACTGAGTTCGCCAAACATCGTAAACGTATCAGCTGTATCTACCACAACAAGTCCTGTTACACAAGTTGCCGATGTAGCAGTAAAAAGGGCATCTAAAAAAGGCAGCCCTTTTCCATCCTCCGTTGCAATCGGCAATGACAATACTCCAGTACCGATCAATATAATGACCGCAAAGCCCAGCACTAAGATGGCTGAAGGATTGAGGCGATTTAGTAAAAATCCCAATGTGATCTCCCCTGTTTTAAATAGAATCAATCAACTATCAATCTCTTTTTTGCAAAATCTAAATAAGTTCAAAAAAGACCGACTTCAACTAACAAGTTTTTTGCATAACAAAAAAACCCTTAGTTAAGGCGGTCTTATATAACAGGACCTCCTTCGCTTTAGCCGACGAAGTTAGCTGACGGGTAGGATGGCGAAAGAGTCTATCATCCCTTCTGCTATGCAGAATTAACCCCAAAAGATTGGTTCCTCCGTTCTCATTACATGAGATTGAGCCATATAAATTTTGAATGAATGAATGAATGAATGAATGAATGAATGTATTCTACTCCTCAGTCAGCAGTTTGTAAATATGCTTTTGACCTGCTTTGAAAAACATTTTTTGAAGCTGTTCATAAAAAAAGCAGCAGCCTTTTGGCTGCTGCCCAGAGTGAAGACAAAGTCGTTTTTCGACTTTGTCTTTACGTTTTTTTAGATAGATTTTTTAATGAAGGTTTATCCAGCCTGTCTTGAAAACGCTTGCCAGACAAGGCGCGCCGACGAGCGAAGACGCGAATAGAACCTAAGTTCATGAGCGGACGAGCGAGGCAAGCAACGATGAATGAAAGCGTTTGTCAACAGGCTGAGCAGCAGCCTTTTGGCTGCTGCCCTTATTCAGACAATGGAACCTCTATCGGTCCGATCATATATGGCTCTCCTACTACTTCAATAGAATTAAGACTGCCATTTTCAACTGCAAGGGGAATGCCTAATTTCAAAATAGACACATACGGTGTGACCGTGAGCGACTTCGCATCCTCATGAATAACGTTCATCATCAGACGGGTTTGACCCAGGTTATTTAGCTCCCTATGAACACCAATGTCGTAAGCGTTAATTGTCTTGTACTCATTGCCTAGATTGTCGACAACTTTATACTCCACATCTATACCATGCCAGTCATCGATTGGCGGTTGGAATTGATCATGTAATACTCTTTCTGTCATATACAGCGTTGTTGACACAGGTGTTGTTACCATCTTACTCATATTTATTTCTATTCCATTTTCCTGCAGCAGCACGCCAGCATCCGCCAGTTTTGTCGTTTTGCTCTCCAGCTTTTTCAGGTGGAACTGGAAGTCCCAATCTCCTTTATGAGCCGTAGAGACATTATTGAAATCCATTACGGTATGCCCATCCCAATTAATATGCACTTCCTCAGGCTTACTTCCTTTCACCAGCTGATAAACGAACAGTCCCGCATATTCATGCTCACCCACCTTTTCTGCAAGATAGCGTGTGGAGTAGCCACCGTATTGATATCTTTTCTCCAGCTCTTCAATAATGAATGAGCCTTCTAATCCTGGCCTCGTCCCTAATTCTTTTCCACCCTTCATCGTATAAGCGATTGTAACGTTCTCGCCGTCATACACAGCATCTGTCACGGTAATGCTGATTCCATTGCTTTCCTTTGTCACACCAATATCTGTTGCAAATTCTTCATAGCCTTCAAAGACAACTTTATTTTCATCATTAAAGTAATCGAAGACGCTAGCAAGAAAAGGAATCTTCTCCGCATAGGCCGGAAAAGCTATACCAGCTGTAATATTTACCATAAGAAGGATAGCGGCGGCTGCCCCCGCTATTTTAGGAATTTGCTTTCTTTTCCTCCTTTTTAGTACGCGCTGCTTGATTCTGGCCATCTCCAGTTTATTTACTTTCATAGGCTCGAGCTCCGTATCTATGTTTAGTAAGTTGAATTGCTTATACACCTTCTTCATTGAATACTCCTCCTACATACATTTGCTTCAAACTCTTCTTTCCCCGGTACAGCCGGTTATCAACGGCTGCTTTTGTCATCCCGACCGCCTTGCCGATCTCTTCATTTTTCATATTTAAAAAGTATTTCATCACAAATATTTCGCAGTCGGTCTTGTCCAGGCTCTTCATCATTTTCATTAAATCCTGAGTATCACTCTTTAATAGAAACTCCTCTTCTGCTGAATGGACAGTAGAGCTGATTTCATCTACATCTGTAACTACTGGACTTCTTGCAAGCTTTCGCTGCTTATCCACCGCCTTAAATTTAGCAATTGTACAGAGCCATTTCCGGAAATCCTCCGTGTCCCCTTCAAATTGCTTTGCATTTTCATAAGCACCAATGAAAACGTCACTCATACATTCTTCTACCATATATGGATCTTTATATGATTTCAGTGCATTGTAGACAATCGCTTTTACAATCCCTGCATATTCCTCTATTACATATTCAAGCGCTGATTCCTTACCCTTTTTAAAATACTTTATAAAGTTGTCACTTGTAATTTTCATACAATATACTCCTATTTTGGATTTAAAGGCCTCTATACGTAATACATCGTTTGAAAGATAAAATATTCTCATGTTAATTTATCTTCATCTTTTGAGTGCCTCGGGGATACCGTCTATTCCCTTTCAAAAATCAATCTCACTATATATTCCATTTTATCAAATGCTAGGTTATTATTTAGAGAGCTGCAAGATGCGTGATATAAAGTAAAATTACTGATGATAAAATATATACACGATAAATCCAGCACAATTTTCTTCAACCATAAGTGAAAGGAGTTAATAAGTATGACTTATTCAATTAAGCCCGTGGCATTTGTCCGCAATATACGGAAGGCTGTAGAGGATGACCACTGGGGAACGGTCATATCTACAATTGAACTAGCAGAGAATCTACAACAAGAAGCACTAGCAGGAATTAGTAAATTCTCTCACTTAGATATCATTTTTTACTTTGACCAAGTATCAGATGAAAAAATTCAATATGGGGCCAGACATCCTCGAAATAATACGGATTATCCTAAAGTCGGCGTTTTTGCACAGCGAGGGAAAAATAGGCCAAACAAGCTTGGTCTGACAACAGTCGAACTAGTAGAGGTACGCGAGAGAATTTTAGTGGTCAAGGGCTTAGACGCCATCGATGGCACTCCCGTCATTGATATAAAGCCAGTAATGGCAGAATTTCTGCCAAGAGGAAAGGTGAAGCAACCTGAATGGTCTACTAAGTTAATGGAAAAATATTGGTCCGAATAAAAGCCTTTATCCCCGAAAACGCCATGTATCTTGCTTTCAAAAAAAGACTCTCCCACTGATCGTGGAAGAGTCCTTTACTATGTGATGAATTTTTACTGGCTTGTTTCCTAGAACCGTTCTTTATAATAAAGCTGTGCCTGCAAGAGGTGATAGTAATCCTTACCAACCAAGCCTGCTTCATTGGTATAGCAAAAGGTATAGTGTTTCGTTTCAGCTAGAGGCAGCAGAAGAGCATCTACCTGTTGTTCGGAAAGCAGCTTCGGAATAAAGATACCTATGCTATTCGTCAAGCACGTCCATATTGATGCATAATGCCTTGTCAGGATAGGTAGAATAGCCGGAAAATCTATATGCTGGATAAGGATAAATGTACCCTCAGTCGATTCGATGGTACGGAAGAAATCCTTCCCTTTTTGATAACTCGGTTCATTTGCATAGCTTACCGAAGAAACATTTTTATTCAATTGTTTTTGTATCTCCCCTAGCCGTCTATAATGCTCGTATTGCTGCTCATACGCCTTATAAACCGGGAGACTCATCGCTTTGGCTGCGAGCATCATGGTCTTATAAATATTTTCATAACCATCTACATATTCCTTCATCGATGCATCCTGCTCTAGAATAGCAAGCGCTCTTTTACTTGTTTCCAGCGATTTTATAAATTCGCCCGCTGTATATTGGCAATATTGAAGAGCATATAACACGCGCACTCTTGTCTTATTATTCAAATCCTTTTCTAAAAACAGGGCAATTTTTCTTTTTACACTCTCGAACTTACGAAGAATCGTCATAATGCGGAAATACATTAAATGACCTTCCACATAGCCGCCGCTATTTTGATCACCCATTTTTTCAGCAACAATTATGTTAAACTTCAAAAATTGGTAGATTGTCTGAATCGGAACATGCTGCTTTTCTAAAGCAGCTGTCAGATTGTTGATGGCCACCACCATATGTAAACGAAAATGATGCTGGAAAGCTAAGCTTATGCTTTGCTGATAATGCTGAATGCATTCCTCATAATCATGACCAATATGCAAGTAATAGTGACCCAGCAGAAGGTTTATTTTTGTTTGAACGAGAGGATCTTGATGATTCTTCAGGCTTTTCTCATGAAGGTTGAATAAGTGCTGGAAACTTTCTCCGTCATGTAAAACGATATATATTTCTAAAAGCTGGATACACAGGGCAACACCTAAGTCATCCATGTAAGGATTACCTTCTAACAAGTATTCCCCTAGCTCCTTTGCTTCCTTATAGCGCTCCATTTTGATTAAATACTTGATGTTTTTTATTGCCTCATCATCAATCCGGGGTTTAATAGCCATCTTTTATCACCTATATCAGCTTATTTTTGTAAGAAACTATTTCCCTCAAAATGAAATCAACAAACTTTATTTACGATGGAGTGACCTGTTTCACTTGTATATATTTGATGAGTGATGAGATGACAAAACTTCCTTCACTTTTTTCTTAATTATATTGATCATAACCTCCTCTCCTATTCAAAAGTAATATGTAAATATACTATAAAATAACCACTCCATACATTTTATAGGCAGGTAAATTTATTCTTTACTTCTCCCCAAAGTGCCAGAAAAAGAGACGAAGCATCTTACATTGCGGGTACTGAGCTTGTCATCAATGAAGGCTATACTGCCCCGTAATAGTATAAAAACGGCTCAAGGATAACCTCCTGAACCGTTTAAATTGTTTTACTATACGTCTATTTATGAAAACTGCAGTTTATACAATAAGAAATCCACTGCTGGCAGGCTAGAATTAGATGCTTTTAAAGTCCCCATGTCGCTTAGCATTGAAGCCCTGGCTAAAGAGCGAATAAAAAAGCGAAAGTAATCAAATTACTTTCGAGTTCAGTGTATCGCTTCGTGGAACCGAACCTGATTCCGTCCATTTTGTTTTGCATAATAAAGTGCATGATCGGCAGTTTCAAATAACTGGATTAAGGTTGCAGGTGTCTCGTCTGTATAGCCTACCCCTATACTCACTTCAAAATTGATGACATCTCCCGTACCACGGACAATAAAATCGCTTTCAGCAATCAAGCGACGGAGACGGCTGACTTCTTCTTCTATTTCTTCTTTCGGATACGGCATAAAGATGATAAATTCATCTCCGCCGTAGCGGATCAGTTTCATATCATTTTTAGGCATCCATTTCATTGCTATAGATGAGATAAATTTGATTGCCTGGTCGCCAACTAGATGCCCATACGTATCATTCACTGCCTTAAATTTATCCACATCGAACACCGCTACTGAATAGTGAATAATCTCCCGGTTCTTCTCTAGCTGCTCTTCAAAATAGGCCCGGCTTTTTGCCCCAGACAGGCGGTCATGATGCAGGCGCTCTACAACGCCATTAGTGGAAAATTTCGAGATGATTTCAGAGCGCCTTATCTTTTTCTCCATCGCAATGTGCTCCTGCAATGCTTCGACTAATAGAACCTGGTAAGCAAAGGCCTGTTCGATTTCTCCATGGTCTTTCATTGCATGTACCCAGCGCTCGATATCATTGACAAAGTAGAACTTGTCCTTGATCATGCTATAGGCTTTTTCAAAATAATATTTAGCTTGCTCAATTTTTCCTAGATGGAGAATATAAAGCCCTTTTATGCTCCAATAAGGGAATTCAAGCGAAGGAATCGTCTTATACATGCTATCTTTCTCGAGCTTCAGCAAGTTTTTTTCGATATTGTCAAAGTCCTTCCGTGCATAGTAGATATCGAAGGAATTGATATAGAACATCATGGGAGCAAGGGGGTCATTTTCTTCCACCTGCTCAAGGTATGGTGTAATTCGTTCGATTAGCGCATATCCTTCTCCAATTTTTTTCTCTTCGTTGTATGAATGCAGGAGGTTATTGGCCGCTCTGAAAATATGACGAATGTCGTTAATTTCAATCGCTTCTTCCAATAACTCTTTCAGCTCTGCAATCGGCGACTGGATGCCCATAATGTCCTGGAAGATAGCTTTGATCAGTCGGAAGGAGAGTTGTTCGTTTTTTGCGGCATACTCTTCAACATAAGGTTCTGTTGCCAATATATAATCGAACATTTCCTCATATCTTTGTGAATTTACTAGGATTTTAAGTGAATCGATATTTACTTTTATATAGCTCTCAAAATCCTGCTCTTGAAAAAAGCTTTCCTGCAGCAGCTGCAAGAGCTTTTCTGCTTCTTCATATTCACCATTATTTAGCTTTTTTACCGCAAGCTCATAATATTGCTTTTGCTCCTGTTGGGTAAACATACTTTCCATCTAATCACCTACCTTTCAAATATTTTTCTATATACTTATTACCTAAATATTAACATAAATTAGAAAATTGAAAAGAATTTTTTTAATATGATAATGATTTTTGTTTAAAAAATATTCAGAATATTGTAAAATAGAAGAGGGGTGATGGTTATGCCATATCAAATTTATTTAGAGCAAGTAACAAGTAAGTATCCTTACACGTACGAACCATCTTCAGAAAATGATGATGCCTATCTGCGTGAGGAGCAGTGCAACTGTACACTAGACAATTTTGACGATAATGATTTCTAAGAGGCAGGCAAATGAACACGAACGAATCAAGCGGAATGTGAGCGTAAAGGCAGTACCTTCTTTCACATTCCGCCTTTTATCACGCTGTCGTTATCCTTTCTGCCGCTAGCATTTAGGATCGACTGTCCTCATCTGTAATGGCATACATTTCAACATCTCTATGACTCCCCTTCATAAATAGAGCTTTTCGGAGAGTACCTTCATAGGTCATGCCGCTTTTTTCCATAACACGTGAAGAACCAATATTTTCCGTAACACAACGGGCTTGGACTCGCACAAGACCCAGCTTATGAAAGCCAAATTCAATCACTTTTTTGGCTGCCTCGGTGACAATTCCTTTATTCCAATATTCTTCTGCCAATACATAGCCTATTTCTCCCACTTTATTATGCTGCTGCAACATCACATAATCAATTGTTCCAATGAATTTTCCATTATAAATAATGCCCCAATGGTAAAATGGCTGCATCTTATACGTTTCCACAGCCATTTCGATAAATTTCTTTGTATCCTCGATTGATTCATGTGTATGCCAGAGCACATATTTCGTAACATTTTCATTGGAACCATATGTAAACATATCTTCAGCATCATCCATCGTGACAGCTCGAAGCGTTAGCCGTTCGGTAGTCAATGTCGGCAGTGTCCATTCCACTGTATATTCCTCCTCCATCTTCTAACCTCCTTATTCAAAGGGTTGATATGTTATATTACACAGTTACCGATAAAATTCCTCGTTTTAACTGGAAAATTTAAAGGCTTACAAAATGAATAGGTGTTCATTTCCTTTTTCGCTTGTTATACTAGAAAGAAAGCGTTAAGGAGAGATTCGTATGTTAAAGATAGAAAAAAGCAGCGAAATTAAAAGAGAAAACGGTGTTCTAATGTCTAAATGTACAGCCAATGTGCCGGGAAGTCCGATGAGTGTCTACAGTTTCAATGTAGATGGAATTTTGATTGATACAGGCTCCAGCTCTTTACTAGAAGAATTTAAAGCGTACTTTAGTGAAGCAGATTTTGATGCCATCTATATTACACATTTCCACGAGGATCATATAGGAAATGTCGCTTATCTTCAAAATCAACGGGATGTTCCTGCATTTATCCACTCATCATCGACTTCTTTCACACCAAAGCCATTCCGTATCCCAACCTATCGCCAAATCGTATGGGGAGAATCCGCGCCTTTTTCTTCCACAGCTTTAGATGAGACATTCACTTCGCGAAACCATACATGGGAAGTCATTGAAACACCTGGCCATACAAAGGACCATGTTACCTTTTACAACCGTGACCTTGGTGCAATGTTTACAGGCGACCTATTTGTATCTCCGAAAGTGAAGGTTGTGTTGACTGAAGAAAATATACTGGATACACGAAGGTCCTTACAAAAGATTGAAGCATATGATTTTGAAGATATGTATTGTTGTCATGCGGGATATGTAAAGAACGCTAAAGAATGGATTCGGCTAAAAATCGAGTATATTGATGAGTTGGAAGGAAAAGTACTCACTCTTTCCAAGCAAGGTAAAGATATTTATGAGATTACTGCAGAACTTTTTCCGAAGCCTTATCCAATCATCGCGGTTTCTAATACAGAATGGTCACCAGTGCATATGGTACGCACTATTTTAAATCGCGGGTAAATGACGAGCTTGCCTGCTTTGCCGATTAGGAGGCAGACCCTTACGTTTAGGGATAGACGTATTCCCTTTTACAGGCTTGTTCTGCTCCTTGTACTGTCACCATTCAAATAAAGCGAAGAAGAAATGAAGCAGAACAATATTTCTGTTTTATATTTGGAGACTGCAGGGGTTTTTAATAAAATTTCTAAAAAGTTTATCGTAAAATGGAGCTATCTCTTATAGTAAGGACTGATTCAATGAAATTAATCCCACTCGGTGTAGGCGGCGCATTTACAGAGCGCTTCTACCATAATAACTACGTAGCGGAAATCGGCACAAAGAAACTGTTGATTGATGCTGGTACAACGCTCCGTGAAAGCATGAAAAAAGCCGGATACTCGTATGTCGATATCGATAGCGTCTGGATTTCACATCTCCACTTTGATCATGCAGGCGGTCTGGAGGAGCTTGTGATGCAACGTTTCTGGCAGTTTAAAGACGGTCAGCATACACCCATTAAAACACCCGTTTTCGTTCATCAGAAGGTCTATTCTCAGCTGCGTAAGCTCCTTTCTGCTGCTCTAGATAACCAAGGGCGCACGGTCGATGACTTTTGCGCATTTACTGTAGTCAATGATCAGGATATCATTCATTTTGAAGGAGTGGAGCTCCAAATTTTCGATACGACAAACAGTCATGCCAAAGGACTTGTCAGCTCTGGCCTTTTCATAAAAGGACCACTGGGCAATGTTCTGTTTCCAAGCGATGTAAAGGATTTGCATAAAGCCAATCTCCTGCGCTTTGTAAATGATGATACACTTGCCATCTTCCAGGATACGAGTTTCACTTTTAACGGTGTACACGCCCAGTTCAAGGATGTACTCGCCTACTATCCGAAGGAAATTCACTCCTCTATTTATGCCATGCATTACAATGACAATATAGAAGATTATTTGCAGGAGATTGAGCGTGCCGGCATCCAGTATGTGAAGCAACGGGAACCAATCACTCTTCCATTGAAATAATGAAAGACCGAATGGCAGCAGCAAGTCGCCATTCGTTTTTTTATTTCCTCTAGACAGAGAATAATGAACCTATTATAATGAACAGTCAAAATTAAAATTTTTCCCTATTTTCCGAAAAAAGGAGACATTTCTATGAGAACGCCTCAAAAACTCCAGCCCGATGATGAAATTCGTATCGTTGCACCAAGTTGCAGCGCTTCTATTCTTTCAAATGCAGGTATCGAATCAGCAAAAGCTCGTTTAGAGAACCTAGGATTTCAGGTGACCTTCGGTAAACATCTCTTTGAAGACGACCTTCAGCACTCTTCTTCTATTGAACATCGTGTAGAGGATATACATGCAGCCTTTGCAGATTCTCAGGTAAAAGCAATCCTGACAGTGATCGGCGGCTTTAACAGCAACGAACTGCTCCCCTATCTCGACTACGATCTAATAAGTAGAAATCCGAAAATTTTCTGCGGATACAGTGATATTACAGCAATCGCTACGGCAATTGCAGCACGCTGTAATTTTGTTACCTATTCCGGACCGCATTTTTCAAGCTTTCAGATGGAAAAGGGACAGGCTTATCAAACAAGCTCCTTCCTTCGTGCATTCACACAAGAAGCTCCTTACCCGCTCATTGCTTCTGCTGAGTGGAGTGATGATGCCTGGTATTTAGAGGGGGCAAATCGACATTTTGAGCGTACAGAATGGAAAACTTATAATGAAGGAACAGCTGAAGGAACAATTTGGGGAGGAAATCTCTGTACACTGAATCTCCTGCAAGGAACACCTTATATGCCAGAGCTAATGGATGCTGTTCTCTTTGTAGAAGATGATTATATGGTTACGCCTGAGCTGTTCGCCCGTGACCTGACTTCCTTGCTGCAAGCCGCACAGTCTGTCAAAGCACTTATCATTGGACGATTTCAGCGGGAATCGAATATGTCTAAGCAGCAATTGCACTTTATTCTTGATAAGCATCCTATTCTAAAAACGATTCCCGTTCTCTATAATGTAGATTTCGGACATACTCAGCCAATCTTCACCTTCCCTATTGGCGGTACAGGAACAATTAATACACAAGAAAAGACAATTTATATTACTAACACATAAGTGAAATATAATTGTAATAATTCCCTGCCAACCCTAGTATTGTCGCGGATTCCTCCTATAAAAATGACATAGCTATGGCAAAAGATTTTGAAGTGGAATGTTTAGCCTGAATCCTCCTGGGAATATAACTTGTAAGCTTAACCCAATAAGCTAATAAAATTCTAGGAGGAATTACAAATGGCTAACAAACGCAATAACAACAACAACGAAAACATGACAGTTCAAGAAGCGGGTCGTAAAGGCGGAGAAGCTACCTCCAATAATCATGGTCGCGAGTTTTATGAAGAGATTGGCCGCAAAGGCGGAGAAGCTACTTCACAAAACCACGACAAAGAATTTTACCAAGAAATCGGCCGTAAAGGCGGAGAGGCTACTTCACAAAACCACGGCGAAGAATTCTATGAAGAAATCGGCCGTAAGGGCGGAGAAGCTAACCAAAATAACAATAACAACAGTGGCAACAATGGTGGCAGCAACGGCGGTAAAATGAGCCGTGAAGAAGCTGGCCGCAAAGGCGGAGAAGCAAGCAGCCGCAGCCGATCAAACAACAATAACAAAAACTAAACTAACCAAACACTAAAAACTTACTAATCATCGTATTAAGTATCTAGTCGACAGATTCTAGTTATCCCACTATAATCCAATACTAGTAAACCCACAAAAAAAACACGTCACTATAAAAAGAGGTGTTTGTAGTTGTTGATGCAACTACAAACGCTTCTTTTTCTTTGTATGTAGGCATACTTTCTATTCTTCCCTCGAAATCAAAATAGTTGAAAACCAACAAATAATGGTATATATTTAATCAGCTTTCATATATTATTTACTAGTATAATATTTTATTATGATATAGAGGGAGAAATGAGAAACTACATGCAAGACAGCTATAAAGAAAACGACCTTCAACAACTGATTCTTTCCACAATTAAAGCAGCTGGAATGGTAACAGAGCTGAAGAAGGATAACTGCGGTATCAATATGAGCTATAACTTTATCGGTGACTATGTAGGATATGATGAAAAACGTCTAGTAAAAGCCTGGAAGGAAATGCAGGCTGACATTCCGTTTGAGCAATATGTAAAAGCGCTGACAATGCACGAGCTTGGCCATGCGCTGGATCGTGAAGCATTGCAGGCGTCGCTCGACCGAACTCTCGAAATCATCGATATGAAAAACAACCATTCCCCCAAAGAGCTTTATACGAATATCGACCTTCTATCCGTTTTACTTGAAGAACATGAGATGGATATTACATTTGAAGAGACTGCCTGGCACAACGCTAAATATTTAAACGAAACAGCCCGCCTTGTCGATGATTTCACGTTTGAACTCATCAAGAAACATAGCCTGGCTACGTATAAAGATTTATATGAGGAAGATTTATTCTTATATAATAAGCTAGCAGAGGAACGTTCCCTCCAGCCAGTGTAAGTTTTATTTTGTAAAAAGAGAAAATATAAATTGAAAATATCGGAGTATATTGGTGCTGGCACGCCACTATGCTCCTTTTTTGTATATAGGCCGTTATTGCCCACGTAACCAAAAGCAGAATTTAGAAATGGATATTACGTTCTTTCTCCCCTTTCATACTTACATAACATTTATTGGATAATGACCACTCTCCACTCGTCCATCATATACTAGAAGAAGGTATTTCATTCTTTCCTATGTCAGATGAATGATTATTTTATAAGATGTTTGCTGATGATCTGCCACCAAACAGCCAATAAAATGGTGTAACCAAAATGTTGAATGTCCGTCGAGGTTTTGTATCCAAAGGAGGCAAAATACATGCTAATTAAAGAATTGAAAATGGTATTGCTGACAGGGATTCTACTGAGTGTAGTTGGTCTATTACTGATGTTTGTAAGTCCGGGATTAGGAATAAGTTTGTCGGAAAGCTGGCTGCGCGAGGTCGGGAGCGTAGAAACAACTTTCTATCACCTTCTGGTCAAACATTATAGTATGACATTTCTAATTATCGGAAGTATTTTTTTATCGGTTGGACTGACAACCACCGTCTTTTGCTTCTATAAATCCCGCCTTCTTTCCATCGAACAGAAGCGTACTTTTTAACCATGTAAAGCGATTAACAGCACTCCTCTTCAATGTAAAAAAAAGGTCGCCTTTAATCGCTTACATCTTATAGTAATTTTCACTTAATCGTTCTTTTTCAGGTGTAATATGATTTTTTCTGCTGCTTAGTAAGGCAATACAATCAGCGAGTTCTTCTATGCCAGTTTTAATTTGATGCTCATTTACCTGAGAGATACTTAGCCGAAGGAGGTTATCCTTTTTATATTCCGGCAAAAACATCCTCGAGGCATCATCGACTAGTATATTTCTTTCATGTAACATATGAACAATCTGTTTTGCTGTTACATTTCCAGGCAAGCTGATAGAGAGATAAAAACCTGAAGACGGTTTAGAAAAATGAGTACCAGCAGGCAGCAAACATTCACATGTTTCTTGAAGAACATGCATTTTTTTGTGATATACCTCTTTAATCTTTTTAAGATGGCTGGCAAACATGCCACTTTTTAAATAAATTTCAAGCGCTCCTTGGGAAAGTGCCGGGCTATTAAAATCAGCACTGAATTTATATCGTAAAAAGTTAGACACCATAAAAGTTGGAAGAACAACAGTCGCAATCCTAAGTCCAGGCAAGAAAATCTTTGAAAAACTTTTAATATAAATGACTCTTCCAGAAGGAGCAAAGGAAAACAGCGGGTCTGATTTTGTATTTGGGTCAAGATCTCCTAAAAAATCGTCCTCCACGATATAAACATCGTATTTTTCAGCCAGCTCAACAATCTTTTTCTTTTCTCCATTCGTATAGCTATGACCAAGTGGGTTATGAAATCTAGGAATAATGTAGAAAAATTTAATATCATTATTGCGGAAAATATATTCAAGACGCTCCAGGTCAATCCCTTGCATCGATAACTCAATACCAAAAGCGGCAGCCTGCTGCAGCTGGAGAGACTCAATAAATCCAAAATAAGTCGGCTGCTCAACGAGAATATTATGTTTCCCATTTGGAAACGGCATAGAAACTAATAAATTGAGGGCTTGCTGTGAGCCGGAAACTACCACTACCCTTTCAGGCTCAGTAAACACTTGTAAATTTTGCAAATACTTCACGACCTGTACCCTTAATGAGTAAAGGCCCTGCTGGTCGGAGTATGTAAAAAGTGCCTCCTTATATTGTTCAATTGCTTGATTCATACAATGCTGAAACTCCATATAAGGCATGACATTTTTATCTGGACCAGCTGAGAAGAAATCAATCACATGCTTTTCATCCGCTGCATTTGGCAATTCATTCACAACAAAATAACCGCTTTTTGGAACAGAGTAAATCAGATGAAGCTTTTCCAATTCTTCGTATGCTTTTATAACCGTATTTTTGCTGCATGAAAAATGCTTGGATAGCTGACGAACCGAAGGAAGCTTACTTCCTGCAACAAGAGACTTCTCTGCCAGCCGCTGCTTAATGTCCTCCATAATCACTATATATTTTGAAGACATTCACCCATCCCCCTCCAACTGTACTGGTACAAACAGATAAAATCCCGATTTCTTTCATTTTCTGTACCTATTATTATGTTAATTATATCAGGGCTGTTTTTTCAGGAAAGAAAAAACGGTACAGATATAATTCAAAAGAAAAGATAGGTGGATAAGATGCAAAAGGATAACCGGAAGAAGCTCGGGTTATTGTTTGGACTGGTAGGCGTTGTTTGTTTTAGTTTAACGCTTCCTTCTACAAGCGTTGCCGTAAAATATTTTGGTACTACGTTCGTCGGCTTAGGACGAACGGTTGTTGCTGCTATTCTAGTTACTATTGTATTAATTGTTCGAAAAGAAAAGCTCCCTACCCCACGGCAATTCAAAAGTCTGCTCGTTGTTGCTGCGGGAGCTGTGTTAGGATTTCCCCTCCTCACCTCGTGGGCAATGGAATCTTTACCCGTTTCGCATGGAGCTGTTGTATTAGCCCTGCTGCCCCTAGCTACAACTGGATTTGCCGTTTTTAGAGCAGGAGAGATTCCTTCGTTTACATTCTGGTTTGCAAGCATCACCGGCTCTTTCGCTGTTATTGCCTACGCTTTTCATCTAGGGTTTGGCGGATTGTATTTTGCTGATTTAGCTTTACTGGCAGCGGTTGTGATCCTTGGGCTCAGTTACGCTGAAGGCGGGAAATTAGCACAGGAATTAGGGAGCTGGCAAGTCATTGCTTGGGCGGTTATTATTGGTGCCCCACTTTTTATTATTCCAGTGGGAATGAACCTGTCAGCAGACATGCTCCATGTCCCTCTTCAAGCCTGGATCAGCTTTTTTTATCTTGCCATTGTTAGTCAATTTCTCGCATATGTTGCATGGTACAGCGGGATGGCGATGGGCGGCATAGCCAGAGTTAGTCAAATCCAATACTTACAGCCATTTTTAATGATTCTATTTGCCGCAGCTTTCCTCGGTGAATCCATCTCCCTATTCACGATTGTGATCGCAGTGATTGTTGTCCTGTCGGTGGTACTAGGCAAAAATGCGAGCGTTTCCAGGAGGGCCCCTCTTCCGGAGAAAAACTGATTTCCGGCAAGATCGTTATCGAACAAGAACAAGGCTGGGACATAAATAGAAATCTCAAGAAAGTCAGCGTAAATCTATAAGAAGAATTTGATGCTTTCGAAATCCCCTGAATTGCTGGATTGACTCCTATAGAATAGCACGACGCCCGAGACTATGATCTCAGGCCATAACCGCGGAAAGCATATTCCTAATGGAGATCAGTGTCCACCATACCGAAAAAACACTATTTTTCCACCGGAGAAAAATAGTGTTTTAAGATTTTGTCCCAGCTTCACTTTAATGAAGAGATCTTTTCCAAGGATATTTTAAAAGACTTTTCTTTCATAAATACGCATTGATAGCAGCCATGACCCCCCGTACAATAATAAAATAACAAGGGAAGCAGAAGAATACAGCTGCAAATCAGATAAGCCGATAAACCACTGGACAACTTCTCCAAATCTTTCTTTTAATAGATGAATCACTGCCTTGAAGCTAAGCATCGCAATCACAAAGAAAATGATACCTCCAATGACTAAATATTGCTGTTTAAATTTATAGAAAAATGGAAAAATCAAACTTATCCAAGCCATGACAAGTCCAAACGTTTGCAATACTCCTTTCCACGAAAAAGGCGATTCCATTCCATTGATAATAAAACTGCCGCCGGCAATCACCCCAATGAATAAAGCCGTAAAGATAATAGCACCGATGTATTTCGAGGTAACAATCTGCTTTCTCGTATAAGGCAGAGAATTCAGCAAAATATTTATATTGTCTTTTTCATCATAGTAGAAGGCATTCATAATAAAAGATATACTCGTAATAAACGCAAGCCAGAAAAGCGGCGTACCCAGCCAAAAGTAAAGCCCGATAATAGCCAAGTAAAGCAGAATCAGCTTCTTTTGAATGAATAGATCTTTCCATATAAGATTAAACATTTAGGCATCTCCCTTTTTCCGTATAGTACATAATATCTTCTAGTGTCGGCTTCTCCAGCACCACTGCTTCTCCAAATAGATCAGCAACTCGGTCCTTGTACGCCGTTAAAGCTTCAAAACCGATATTCGACTTCTGCACCGCTACGAATTCCCGCTCGGTATCTGCATCCAATAAGTCGAGCGGTCCTTTAACAATGGCATAGTCTTCCTGGATCTTGTAAAATTCCTTCGTAAACACATGCTCGCCGTTATTTACAAAGATAATATAGTCGGCAATGCGATCTAAATCCGTCGTAATATGAGTAGAAAAGAAAATTGTCTTATCTCCGTCCTGCATGAGTTCATGGAGGATATTCAGCAGTTCCCGCCGAAATACCGGATCAAGTCCCGAAGTCGGTTCATCCATAATGATCAACTCCGCTTGGTGAGAAAGAGCAATGGCCAGCGAAGCTTTCATTTTCATTCCCTTTGAAAATGTTTTGATCTTTTTGCCAAGCGGCAGCTCAAACTGATCGACATATTTATGGAACATTGCATCATTCCATTTTTTGTAGGCCGGCCTGATAATTTTCTTCATATCCTTTAATGTCAGGTTTTCATAAAATATATTTTCATCATACACAAAGCCAATCCGCTCCTTAATAGCTCTCTCATCGGTGTCATGCGTAAGACCGAATACCGAAATGGAGCCGCTGTCCTGCTTTAGTAAATTCATAATGAGTTTAATCGTTGTCGATTTCCCTGCCCCATTCCCACCGATAAACCCTGTAACAAAACCTTTTTTCACAGAAATGGAAAGATCCTTCACCTGAAAACCTTTAAACGATTTCGTAACATGCTGTAATTCAATGACATTTTCCATCATTCATCCTCCGAATATAATAATGTGAGCATTTCTTTAAGCTCTGCTAATCCAATGCCCATGTCTCTGCTGTTTTGGATTGCTTCCAATAGCTTTTCTTCGATAACTTTCATCTTTCTTTCCTTGATCATCTCTGTATTTTGTTCTGAGACAAATGACCCTTTTCCGACAATGGAATAAATAAATCCGTTTTTCTCCAGTTCTTCATAGGCGCGTTTTGTTGTAATGACACTAATCTGCAAATCCTTTGCCAGCTGCCGCATTGAAGGAAGCGCCTGCCCCTCTTGTAGGTCACCTGTCAAGATCTGCTTTTTGATTTGTGTTGTGATTTGCTCATAGATCGGTTCCTTTGAGCTGTTTGAAATAAGAATTTGCATGCAAAGACCTCTTTTTTTATATTGTATATATACTTTATATACAATATATACACATTTTTTCTTTTTATCAACCCTTTTTTGGAAAAAATTAAAAAGAAAAAAGCAAAGGTCCTTTTGAACCCTTGCTTCTTTATAAAAAGTGTTTTTTCAAATCAACGCTAAATCGGCCTTGGTGTGCAGTCCCTGATATAATGCTGAGCTCCCCGCGCTGTTCTTTCGCATCACGTGGTACACTTTCCAGCAGCATCTTCACCTGTGGATTAACCTCAATCGTAATATCTTCTAATTGTTTTGGGGCGTCCTCGTCTCACTCTTTCTCTAACCCTATTCCCTAGCTCCACAGCATGCTGAAATGCCATAAAATCGAAGTGTCTGATGTTTAGACTTTTTTACGGTCTCTTCGATAGAGTGCCTGCTTTCTGTTGTTATATTCATTTCACCAGCCTACTTCTTTCTTCCTTTATGTATGTTTACCACCAAAACAAAGGATAATGCCGATTCTGCCGAATGTTATTTACAATAACCGCATATAAGATGATGACGGCCGCCCCAACGATGATCGGAGTAAACAAATAGTTCCAGCCATAACCACCGAGCATAATAATGATTGGATTTGCCCCTCCTGGCGGATGAACGGTCTTTGTTAACATCATGAGGAAAATGGTAAGGGCTACCGCCGCACTGATTGCCAATGGGTTTGGTCCGAATAGTTCGTGGAATAAAATACCAATCAGCCCAGATATAACATGTCCACCTAAGATATTCCGCGGCTGGGAGAATGGAGCGTTCCATGCGCCAAAGACAAGCACACAACTTGCTCCGAGTGACGCCATCAGCCACGTGGTCCCCGTCATAACTGTCAGTAGCAGCAATGTTCCGATACCGAAAAATCCCCCAACCGCTGCTGTTAAAGCATCCGCTATATTCGTTCGATGGCTGACAGCTAGGTGCTGGCCTCTCATTTTCACAAAATATTCGTGCCACCAGCTGGTCCTAACCTGCTCATGCTGTTCCACCTTTTCCAAACAATCCTCCTCCTTACTGCAGTAAAGTAAATCGATGTTTATTAGTATAACAATTCCTCATTCGCTGAGGAAGAGCTGAACTGTTGATTTATCTAATTAGCAACTGGAAAATCTTGTTTCCCTTATTGTATTTCGTGCTGACTTTCCGTACCCTTTACCTACTCCCAGCTAAACGTAAATAGGAGAATACTTTATTTTACCTGTATAATGGGAATAGCAAATTTTCGGGATGACTAGATAACGGAGGACTTGTATATGAACCCTTACTGCGCGGGCTGCTTGCATCAAATCGAAGCAGCTTTACAAAAAACAATAACAATTATGCAGCAGCTTAAAGAAGAGGAACTCTTATTACGACCAACACCTGATAAAATGTCAGTTGGAGAGCTTCTGCAGCATATTGCCACAATCTGCCGGACTGACTATTACATTTCACTTGGATACAGCCAGGAAAAGATGACAAACATGTATGAAAAAATTAAATTAACCTCATTAAAAGAACTAGAGGCAGAAATGAAAACAAGCTTTACTTTCCTTGCAGAAGTATACGGGAAGTATTCAGAAGATGAGCTCGAACAACCGGTTACTTCCTATTGGGGAACAAGCTATACACGCTTTGAATGGCTGATAGAAATAGTGGCTCACATTTATCATCACCGTGGTCAGCTGCACGCAATACTGACCCATTCCTATGGTAAGGACTATAACCTTGTACTCTTTGAATAGACATACTCTCCCTGCATGCAAAAAGGGGAGTCTTCCTTAATAATGGAAGACTACCCGGGTAAAGAGAGTTTGACTGCATATACCCCATTGTATTTGCGGGGATTTCCTTTTTCTACACTGCTGCCTTTTTAATACTCGCCAGCTTTAAAATAAGCCATGTAACGATTGTTACTACACTAATAGAAGCAATCGCCGCCCAAACGGAAAATGCCGCGCCGAATGCCAGCTCATTCTGCAGGAAC
This sequence comes from Lysinibacillus sp., assembly GCA_031181585.1. Classification (GTDB taxonomy): domain Bacteria; phylum Bacillota; class Bacilli; order Bacillales_A; family Planococcaceae; genus Lysinibacillus_B. The sequence continues at coordinate 13,601 of JAPSKP010000004.1, read as the reverse complement.
TTCCCATTAGCTTTTGAAAAATCCGGAACATAAAGGAGCGTCTGTATGTATGCCCATCCTAATAAAATAACGGCATACAGAAAATGGAGCACCAGCGATATGAGCAAAGCACGGATCAGTCGTTTCATAAGGAAGACACCCTTTCTGTATTTCATCCTACTACTATATAGACGTATGAATCTATAGGAAAAATTTATTTATTTTAAAATGTATTTGGATTTTTTCCTGACCCATTTGACACATTTTTTGGAAGAGAAACTTGTTCTTGTTATGAGAATCGTTAAAGTATTTACTTGCCAAACACTATTTTCGTGACAAAATGTTCATAATCTGCTTTAATAGTTAGGTAACCTAACTAATTAAAAGAGGAGCTGTCATATGAAATTATTTTTACAAATTCACCGTTTTCATCGAAACTATATGGCTCATCTAACTACAATGCTTGTCCCGTACCGGCTGACACCCGGCAACTGGTCACTTCTACAGTTTTTGTCTGAGCATGAAACTGCCACAAGCAGCCAGCTCGCTGCCCATTGGGACGTAGAGAAGCCGACAGTATCGAGCAATGTAAAACAAATGCTGGCACTAGATCTGATTGCTGTCGTTCCAGGTGAGGATAAACGCGAGAAAAATCTTGTGCTGACAGAAAGCGGGAGTACGTTGTATGAAAAACTCTCAAAAGAAATTCTTGCAATGCAGGAAAACACTCTGCGAGATGTTTCTCCCGTTGTCAGAACACAGATGGAGCAGGCACTGACTATGATGGAAAGCTCCTTGAAGGAGGCGCATTCTTAATGCAGGAAAAAATCTGGACAAAGGATTTTATCATTGTTTCCTTTATTAACTTCATGGCAATTCTGATGTTTTATCTGCTGATGGTAACGATCGCTTCTTTTTCGATTGATACATATGGGGTATCAACAAGTACAGCAGGTCTTGTATCTAGTATTTTCATTATTGGATCATTATTTGGCCGTCTAGGGGCAGGTCGGACTATCGGAAAGCTCGGCCCTTCCAAGATGCTGTGGATTGGTTTGATCGGCTTTTTGATTACTTCTTGTCTGTACTTCATCGAAGCTGGTGTCGGTCTTCTGCTTCTTGTGCGCCTTGCACAAGGGATTGCAGTTGGTATCATTGGAACGGCGACTGGTACAATCGTCGCTTATTTACTCCCTGCCTCCCGAAAAGGAGAAGGAATCGGCTACTTTAGCTTAAGTGCCATTTTGGCGACAGCTGTTGGCCCATTTTTAGGTATCTTTATGATGAAGCTTGAAAATGGCTTCACCATGATTTTTACGATGAATGTTGTATTATCCATGCTTATCCTAATTGGCTTCTTCTTTGTGAAGCTCAATTTACCGGTTGCTAAAAAAGCTGACTCACAGCTGGAAGAGACGTCTTTCATTGCTAAATTTATCGAACCAAAGGCAGTACCGATCTCCTTTATTGCCTTGATTGTCGGCTTCGCATACTCGGGAATTATGTCTTTTATCTCCTTCTATGCAGAAGAGATCGATTTAGTTGAAGCGTCCAGCTACTTCTTCTTAATGTATGCTGTCGTTATTATTTTTTCCCGTCCATACACAGGCAAGCTGCTGGATACAAAGGGTGCGAATATCATCGTTTATCCGTGCCTCCTTCTATTTGCTGTCGGCATGCTGCTGTTTAGCCAGGCAAGTGCCGGGTGGATGCTGCTTTTAGCCGCTGCACTCATCGGCTTCGGCTATGGCAACTTCAACTCCATTGCGCAGGCAGTCGCAGTAAAGGTAACGGAACCCCATCGTTTCGGACTCGCCACATCGACTTATTTCATTTTGTATGATTTGGGACTAGGCATCGGGCCGTTTTTACTTGGTTTTGTAGAGCCCTATACAACATACCGGATGATCTTCCTTGCCATGGTACCGGTTATCGTGATTTGTTTACCGCTTTACTATGTACTTCACGGCAAAAAAGAAGCGATGGAAAAGAAAAATGCTGCTGTATAGATATATATAAGGTGTCCAAAGTGATTTCGGACACCTTAGAGTGAAGACAAAGTCATTTGTTGACTTTGTCTTTACGTTTTTTCAGCTGTTTTTTTAAAGTAAAGTTTTACCCAGCCTGTCTTGAAAACGTTTGCCAGACAAGGCGCGCCGCTGAGCGAAGACGCGAATAGAACCTAAGTTCATGAGCGGACGAGCGAGGCAAGCAACGCTGGATGAAAGCGTTTGTCAACAGGCTAAGGTGCCCGAAGTGATTTCGGACACCTTTTGCTGTTCTTATTTGTTCTCTGGTATAAGTATTACCGTCCGTTTATAGACCATTTTGTCATGATAATAGACAACCCCAGCCTCTTTATAGACAGTTTTGTCGTGTTAATAGACAATCCAGCACTCATTATAGACAGTTTCCTATTATTACTAGACAATCCTGTTTTCTTACTGGCCATCGCCCTTCTCATCATCTATCCATTCTGTTCTCGTGGATACGACAAAGGCGGCGATTACTGAAAGGATAAGAATAATGAATGGTGCCTGAAATATCACAAAATCAGTCATTGAATCACTCCCTATACATGCGTTTCATCTTTTCCGGACACATAATCTTTTGTAAAGAACAGGCGGAATACAAGATACAGCGACGGCAACAACAGCGCGAACCCGAGGATAAAGACAACAATAAGTGAAATGGCCATTGCTTCATTCGTAAAGCTATCATAAATCGTCAAATGCGGATATAACAAATACGGATAGTGCGACGCTCCGTATGCAAAGAACGCAGCAGCGAATTGCACAATGAGCAGAATAACAGCCAATCCGTAGTTCCTCCTTTTTCCGATCAACCAGATAGTAATGATGAACAGGATACCTGAAAGGAGGAACAACCACCATAAATCCAGGATGTTTTCGTAATGCCAATTGCCGAGCACTTTCAGCTCGATAATAATGCCGAGTGCACTAATAATAAGCGGGGCTGCCCAAATAAGCGCGTACGTTCGCATCAATTCACTCGCTTCTTTATCTTTTGCACGCCATGCATACCATGTCAAAAAGACAGCGGAAATATAGAGTACCGCTATAACACTGAGAACAACAATCGACCAGGACAGCGGACTTTTCAGTAATGCCATCAAATCGAGCTTCGGATTGCCATCTACAATGTTGATAAAGCCGCCTTCCGAGATAGTAAATACGACTGAAAGAGATGCTGGCAGGAATAATCCTGAGATACCGTATGCCATGGCATATCCTTTATGCCCGCTCGCCCTGCTGTACGCCTCAAAAGCGTAATAACTTCCGCGCACTGCAAATAAAACAAGTGCAATCGATGCAGGTACAAGCAATACTGTTCCGTAATAATAGGCGGTTTGAGGGAAGAACCCGACAATGCCTACAAAGAAGAAGACGAAAAATACACTGGTGATTTCCCAAACGGGTGATAAATAACGTTTAATAATTTTAGACAGAATGTGATTTTTCCCCCGAAGCAGACTATAGGCATTAAAGAAACCTGCCCCATAATCAATGGAAGCGATAATCACATAGCCGAACAGGAAGAGCCATAACACGGAAATTCCAAGTACCTCTAATGCCATGTGCCTCCACCTCCGTGTCTTGATGATAATTCCTTTTCAACCGGGTTGTTTTTAAACATGCGGTGCAGCACGACTGCGCAGCCAACCCCGAGAATCAAATAGACGACAGCGAATATAATGAATAAATATTCCAATCCCGTGGCGGTTGTCGCCCCTTCCTCAGTCCGCATGATACGGTATAGGATCCATGGCTGGCGGCCTTGTTCTGCAAGCCACCAGCCCGCCTCTATGGCAATGACGGCTAGCGGACCTCCCAGGATGATAAGCCACCTGAACGGCTTGGATTCGACCCAGCGCCACTTCCGCCATTTCCCGAATACGTAGACGAGCGATACAAAGATCAGCAGCACCCCGATAAACACCATAATATTGAAATAGTAATGGTTGATGAGTGAGGGTCGTTCATCTTCCGGAAACTCATTTAACCCTGTAACCTCTGCATTGAAATCTCCATACGCAAGGTAGCTTAACATTTTCGGAATGCGGATCGCATATTTAACTTCTTCCTCTCCATCTAGAATACCCAAGAGAATCAGCTCTGCTCCTTCCTCCGTTTCAAAGTGCCACTCTGCAGCAGCTAGTTTCTCTGGTTGATACTCCGCCAAATACTTTGCAGAGAAATCTCCCAAAACAGCGGATGAGATAGAGAAGATCAAGCCTACTTTCATCGTCAAATACAGCGCTTTTTTATGGTATACATGATTCTCTCCACGTAGAAGTTTGTAAGCGGCAATCGCTGCAAATATAAAAGCGACCGTCATATAGCTTGTCGCAAGCACGTGTGTAACCTTTGTAGGCATAGCAGGAGTGAATATGGCGATGATGGGGTGAATATCAATCAGTTCGCCATTTTCCATATTGAAGCCCTGCGGTGAGTTCATAAAGGAGTTAACGATCGTGATGAAGAGAGCTGAAGCAGAAGCCCCAATCATCACGGGAATCAGCAGCAGCATATGATGCTTCGGGTTTTTGAACCGGTCCCAAGTATATAGATAAATCCCTAAAAAAATTGCTTCAAAGAAAAAGGCGAATGTTTCCATAAACAGAGGCAGTGCAATGACTTGACCGGCAAGCTCCATAAATTGCGGCCATAAAAGCGACAATTGAAGCCCGATTATCGTTCCTGTTACAACTCCGACAGCAACAGTAATCGTAAAGCCCCTCGCCCACCGTCTCGCCAGCAGCGTATAATGCGAGTCATTTTTCCGATAACCGACGTACTGTGCGATTAAAATAAGAAGCGGTACTCCGACACCAAGTGTTGCAAAGATAATATGAAAGGATAAGGTTAATTCTGTTAGTGCCCGACTCCAGAAGACTGACGTCTCCATTCGTATTCACTCCTAACGTACTTCATTATTTATACAATCTCTCTCTAACATGCCCGAATAGGATGTTACATTAAACCATATTCATTCTAAGAAAAGGGTTAAAAATGCGGATTTATGGAAATGTCATATGTAGAAAGGAGTCGAACCTCATGCAAACACTCCGTATGTGGTCTTTACATAACAAAGGGATGCTTACTTTTATTACCATTTTGTCCCTCCTACAGAGCGGCAGCATCATTGTACAAGCAATCAGTATTGTAAAAACAGTAGATCTCGTGTTTATTCGGGAGGCCGCTTTTTCAGCAGTATTCCCCTATTTGTGGCTGCTTGCTGCTGCTATTATCGTTCGACTTGCCACCCAATTATTCATTACACGGCTTGGCGGTCAATTAGCTGCTTCCGTTAAATCGAAGGTGCGTGCCGAGTTACTTCAACATTGGTCAGATCATACTTTTTTACTTCAAGGCTCGCAGCAGACCGGCAGCAATGTCACTCTCTTTACAGAAACGGTTAATGAACTCGAAAGCTATTATCGGGATTATATTCCCCAGATAATCAAGACCACTGTCATTCCCATTGTTGTCCTAGCTGCTGTATTTTTCACACATCCGACAAGTGCTTTAATTATGGTGATTACCGCACCTTTTATTCCTCTCACCTATATCATCATCGGTATGCAGACAAAGGCAAAATCAGAAGAGCAGCTCGTGGAAATGAACCGCTTTTCCGGGAAGTTTCTAGATCTACTACAGGGCCTGCAAACGCTGCGGCTATTCGGTCAAAGTAAAAAACAGAGAACCGTTTTGGCAGCTAATAATGAAAGTTTTATGAACGCCACATTATCCGTGTTAAAGATAGCATTTGCTTCTACATTGTTTATTGAACTTATTACAACGCTCGGCATCGGACTTGTAGCACTGGAAATCGGCTTTCGAATGATTGTCTTTGAGACGCTTGCCTTTGCACCGGCTTTTCTCGTCCTGACGCTTGCACCGGAATTCTACAATGCACTCAAAGAACTCGGTGCAGCATTCCATACAGGGCGCGGCAGCTTAGGAGCTGCTTCCCTGCTGGAGGAAGCGCTGCAAAAAAGGTCTGTACCAGTGCAATGGGGAGAAAAACAGGTACCGCCAAAACCAAGCTTGTCCTTGCATGACGCAGTCTTCTCCTATAAGAACGGCTCTGTAATTGGTCCATTATCCCTTTCGATTCCGTCCGGGCAGACAATCGCCATGATCGGACCGACCGGACACGGAAAAACAACAGCACTTTATATGCTTGCTGGTATGGTCGAACTGCAGTCCGGGTCCACTCTTATAGACAGCATTCCTCGGAATGAAATTAGCGAGGAAGCCTGGTATAAAGAGTTGACCTATATTGCACAGCATTCCTATCTATTTGCTGGTACACTTCGCGATAATATTTGTATGGGGCAGAACTGTTCCGATGAAAGAGTGATTGCTGCACTTAAAGAAGCGCAGCTCCTGGAATGGTTCCGCTCCCTCCCAGCAGGGCTTGATACGAATATCGGCGAGGCCGGCCGCGGCTTATCCGGCGGAGAAAAGCAGCGTGTTGCCCTAGCTCGGGCTTTCTTAAAAAAACCGTCTGTTGTCTTTTTTGATGAACCAACGGCCGGTCTCGATGTGTTAACGGAAAAGCTGCTGACAGCGGCAATCAAAAAGCTTGGTCAGAATGCCACTGTTGTCATCGTGGCACACCGTTTTGAAAGTATCCTTCATGCTGACTATATTTATATACTGGAGAACGGCTGCTTAACAGCTTCCGGTACTCATCGTGAGCTGACAGATCACCCATTTTATCAATTTATGAAGCAAGGAGGAATGACTGATGCAGACCCTGCTCCATATGATTTGGCGTGAAAAGCGGGATGTCATCTTGTCTATGATTGCAGGATTTCTCAGCGGGCTGACAGCGGTCGCCCTGTTTGCCCAAAGCGGCTTCCTCATTTCCAAGGCAGCGCTTATGCCGCCATTTTATATCATTCTAATTTTAACGGCATTTTTGAAGCTTTTCGGCGTGGTGAAATCGACAAGTAAATATGCAGAACGTTATATATCACACCGCGTTACCTTTCGTCTATTGAGCGATATTCGTATGCGTTTTTTTACGAAACTTGAACCGCATGCTAATACACTGTTTTCCACTTATCGCAGCGGGGACTTGCTGAAACGTATTACAAGCGATGTGGAGGTACTGCAAAACTTCTTTTTACGCGTCGTCTATCCTCCCTTTGTTGCATTGCTTGTTTTCATTGTAACGATTCTCTTTACAACATGGTTTTCCGGATGGATAGCACTCGTGCTGCTTCTTGGTTTTCTTTTAACTACCCTTGTCATCCCAGCTGCTCTCATGCATAAAGAACAAACTCCTGCTAATACAAAGCAAGAGCTGGCAACTGAGCTGACGGAATTTCTCTACGGCTTTCTTGACCTGCAGCTTCATCATCAGGTACAGCACAGACAACAGCTGTTGCATCATATTAGCGCAGTCTATACCGAGGAAATGAGGCAGGAAGAGAATGCCAAGCAGCTTACGCATACATGGAACCAGGCGATTGCACTCATTACGGCCCTTCTCGTTGTCTTGCTCGGTGCCTACTTTGTCTCAGTTGATACAATGGAAGGTTTGTACTTGGCAATGCTCATCCTCATTTCATTGACTGTTTTCGAGGCGGCTATTCCCATGGCGAACGTTCCCGTCTATTTACACGAGGCGCGGACTGCCACTGCAAGACTTGAGGAAATTACAGAACCGCAGCCAAAAACTCAGGAGAATCTGCACAAGACAGCAGACTATTCGATATCATGCAGCCATGTTTCTTTTCTATATGCAGGGATGAGCCGCCCTGCTTTGGAGGATATCTCCTTTACTATCCGTCCTAATGAAAAGATTGCGATCATCGGTCCAAGCGGCTCCGGTAAATCTACTTTGTTTCAATTATTAATTAAGGGGCTGCAGCCGACAAAAGGAACAATCTCTATTAACGAACAGAACCTAGAGGCAGTGCAGGAGGAATCGCTATGGCAGGAGTTGAGCATTCAACTTCAGCACAACCATTTCTTTTCCGGTACTATTCGTGACAACCTGGAAATCGCAAGACCTGAAGCCGCTGATGCAGAGCTTAGCCAAGTACTGAAGAAGGTTCAAATAGACAAATCGCTTGATGACCTTATATATGAGAAAGGGGACAATCTTTCCGGCGGCGAAAAGCAGCGCCTTGCCTTTGCCCGAGTGCTGCTGCGGAACAGTCCTCTATGGTTGCTTGATGAGCCATTTACGAGCATCGACGAACGAACAGCTGCAAAACTGCACAAGGAACTGCTTGCAGCAGAAGAAAAGACTGTTATTCTGATTACCCACAAGCTGCAGGGCATTGAAGATTTCGACCGTATCCTCGTTATGCAGGATGGCAGGCTGATAGAAAACGGTCCATTTGAGGAGCTGCTGAAGCAAAAAGGGCTTTTTTATAAAATGAAACAGCAGTCGAGATAACGGCTGCTCTATTAAAGTATGATGAATTGTCTATTATCAGAGGGATTTTGTCTATTAACGAGCCGATATTGTCTATTACTCGGGCATAATTGTCTATTAGTAATCGGATATTGTCTATTAAAGGCTCTAAATTGTCTATTATCCTCATACAATCTATTTCATACGCAGTACTTGCAGTTGAGTTTTTAAAAATTGATTTTCTATATAAAAAGGGCTGCCAAATGTTGCCATAAGACAACTTTTTCGGCAGTCCTTCCTTTTGCATTGATCAGCAAGGTACTTGATTTATTTCAAATTCACTATCTCCACGAAACAAACCTCTCTTAAGTCGACCTCTATTTCCTCATCCCTGCATTGAATAAGAATATTTTCTTCCTCCGAACGTATTAAAGTACCAGAAAGTACAGCCTTGTTTATCCTCACCTGTATATCCTTTCCGATAAACTCCTTCAATTTCTTACTAAGCGGGATACCGAAAAACAAATTGACGAAGTCAGGGTTCTTCTTCACATATTCTCCAAAATTGAAAGCTAGTTCACGCCTCGTCTGTCTATCCGCATCTAAAAATTCAGGCTGCCTTTCAGGAACATCACAGGCATCTCTTTTAATGGAAATCAGGTGGCTGTAGAAGATAAAAACAGCGGAGCCGACAGAATTGATTTGAATAAAGTCTCGGCCTGCTGTTGCTACTTTGCCGAGCTTTTCTATTACTTTCACCTGCATGGCTTCTCCAGCTAATTCTTTTTGGTCACCTAATTGATTCGTTTCCTGCAGCTGAGCTTGCACAAACTCTTCTTCCTGTTTCCTTGATATACAAGCGATCTCCGCCTTTATAGATATCCCCTTTAGTTCCATGAAGTACAGTTGGAGCTGACGGCGATTCTCGGGATCAGGCTCCGATCCGAGCGAACGGAGTAGATCATTTGCGATATCTATACAAGCCTGTAAACGGTCTAGCTCATCCTTTGGCAGTCGACTATTGGGGGAGGCAAATTTCGGAGTCTTTTTTTGCTTCGGACAATTGAATGGTGAGCCGAATAAATCGACCGGTTTTTGTGGAAGACAATTTGAAAATAAAGAAGAACAATTATCAACTATAGCCTGACAGCTACATGGATGTGTATTGCAGTTCTGGCAAAATTCCATTTAAAACACCTTCATTCTCCCTTTTGTTTATACGTTTATAATCATTCATAGGAACTCTTCTTCTGCCTTTCACCCGTATTTCTGGCGCTTTGCAGTATTCTTGCCCCTGACCGCGGATTTTTTTAATGGCGCCAGGCTTCCTTTTCTTCCATTCAGCACCCGGACGATTCCCCAGAGGCCCAGCTCGATATCCCAGCGAATATTTCCTGACCGGTACATATAGTCTCCCGGTTTATTAAAGAAACCCCCAGCGCCAAAGAACAGCTGCAAATCATTATTGGAGCCGACTGTATTTTGCCCCCGCGCCGAGATGAGAGCAGAATCTGCATCATCTTTACTCCGCAAAAATTTGTGTCCGTGGATGATAAATGTGTGGGCTCTCGGCTTATCTGCCGGAAACACAAGCCGCATTGTAACTGGGTCGCCTGGATATGCCAAAAAGAGCGGCGTGCTTGGGTCTCCGAATTTCTTCGAGCTAAAGACTTTGTGAATGTCTTCAAAATTTTTCACCCGATTGCTAAAACGCTCATTCCGGTAATTAAAGCCTCGGGATCCCTGATCTTCGAAGTCCGGCCTTTCTTCATCAGGATCAAGCAAATTCTCAAACAGCGGCTGTGGATCGAGTATCAGCCTACTCTCTTTATCTAGCAGTCGAACACCATCATGCATTAATAAGGCAAATTCTCTGAATTCAGGCAGGAGCGGCGCTGAAATGATTACCTGACTGCCTGTTTCCACATCTTTTCTTGTCCTTTTGTTCAGATACCTTGCGCCCCTCGGCTCTGCTATCAGCATGCCAAATGCCCCGTGATGACGATGATTGCGGATGTCTGCCATATCCCACAGGTTGGCGCAGCCAAAGTCCTGGTCGATATACCATAGATACGTAATAGATTCCCCTGGCCCAATTGTTTGGTCATAGTTAAATCCAACTGTTGCTCCGTCTGAGTTTCTTACATCATACTGCACTAGCTGCGCATGAAGAGAAATCCTATCGGACGGTGGGAAGAAGGCGTCTACAGGAACTTCCGGATAGCCATGTTTGCCGGTGTGATGATCTTTGCCTTTTACTAAATTGGTCAGCGTTACTTCTACATATTCGCCTACATTTGCTCGTAAGATGAGCGGCTCGGGATGCAACTTCCCATCCAAAATCGCTTCTACATCCTTTTTAAGAGCAAAGACGATACCGGCCGGATCATGATCTCCATACTTGTTATAGTCAATTCGCGTGTTGAGTGCTGCGACATCATATTTACGAACCTTTGCCCCAGCAGGTATCTTAGAGCGGCATGGTTCAGCCATTGGCGGTTTTTCACCAGTCCGCTGCGGCAGCGGTTCCTTTCTCAACACCGGTTCTCTTCTATCTGGCAGCGGAATCAGATGGGGCACCTGTTTTTCGAATGAACGGAAAATTCCCCAGTTTCCGAGCCAAATATCATCGACTCCCCCGAAATGATAGAGCATATCGAAGTCCCCTCTTCCTTCCATACTGAACTCCAATGTGAAGGACTCTGCTATAGTGAGATGCTGTTGCTGGTCGATACTAGAATCCAGGTCTGGCCGCTCCCTATGCCAGCGCTGCCGATGGAGATTAAAACTATGCGATTCTTCATGAGACCCTTGGAGCAGCCGCACACGTACAGGATCGCCATTGTAGGCTTCCAGCATCGGCGTCACCGGATCGCCAGGGAGCCAGGAGCTGAACACGTAGGCGGGATCACAATCTGGTTCCTTCAAGCGGAATTGGATCGGTTCATTTCGATAGTTGATGGCCATTACGCCCGGATCATCAGGGGAGCCAGGGAACGGAGGTGGATTTAACGGACAGCCGTCCTTATCGAATAGGAGGGCAAAATCATGAACGAATAGTGTGATTTCACGAAAGTCCGGTATTAGGGGGTTGATAATCGTCGCTTTTGTCCCTGAGGCGAGCTCCTTGCCCGTTGCAGAATCCAAAAACTTCGAGCCTCTTGCCTGCACATTAATGCTTGCAAATACACCATGCTGCTGATGCTCATTGGCAAATAGATGATCATGCCAGAAGGTAGCTTTCAGCTCAACATCCGCATACCACTGATATTGAATCGTTTCTCCTGAAAGAATCCCGGAATCATAGTTCCAGCCGACATTCGCCCCGTCCGATACAAGGACATCGAACTTTACGAAGTGGACGTGCATCCCTGCTTCATATGTCCGGTTCACTAATTGAAAGGCATTTCCTCCAATCGTTTCAGGCAGCAAATTTGTATATTTGAACCGGATGACTTCACCTGCATTCGCACGGATTACAAGCGGCTCGGGCTCTTTTCTGCCCGCCATTACATCCTCTACATCTTCCATTAGTACATACAGCCGGCCTTCTGGATCATGCCACCCTTCCTTGTTGTAGACAATTGGCTTTTGAATCAAGGCGACATGGTACTCTCTTACAGGTGTAACCCCTGGGATAGTAGGATTTGCAAATACAGCACCCGGTACAGCGTTCGGTACGAAATGATTCTTTTCGATTTGGGTTGCCTCTCTCCCCCCGATAATACCAAGAGGGGGACGCGGGGCTTTGAAGCCGGGAATACCTGGAATGAAGTTTGGAAAACCCGGCTTTTCAGGTGTTGGTCTAGGAGGGGTCGATCTGTCAGGTAATGGCTTTAATGCCTTAATCTGCACGCCGTTTGGATAGCACATGCTGCCGTCCTGCAAAGTATCGAAGTTTCGTTGAATACCCCACATACCTTCCCCGAAGTGCGGATATAAGTGACAATGGACGATGGCATCTCCCATTGTTCTCTGCAAGCTTCCCGCGCCGTAAAGCGGCGAGACGGTATACTGCACCTGGGGGGAAATTGCTTGAACATCCAGCAGTTCGGAATCTACATCTTTCGGTTCGAACAGCCATTGATGCACATGATAATGAAATGAGTGTGTCTCCTGTGTTCCACCATGAACGAGGCGGATTTTAATGGGGTCTCCTACATAAGCCCTCATGATTGGTGTATCAGGATCACCGAACACCCAGGAATCGTGATGCACTTCCTCCCCTTCACAGTCCGGACAGACGACCCCTTCCTGGATAAGCCGCATCCTATTACGCATCGGCTCTGCGCGGTAATTAACAAGATGCGTAGCTTCCGGCTGAAGAGTATGAGGGCTAATTGGCTTTTGTCCCGTTAGATCATCGACTTCCATTTCGTCATGGAAAAACCATCCAAATTCACGGAACGACGGCAGCAGCGGGTTGTGAATATCCGCAAAAACCCCGCTGTTGATTTTTTTTCCTGTTTCAGGATGGGTCCACCAAGATCCTCTTGGCTCAACAAATAAAGCGCCAAATAACCCATGAACGTTGCTTCCCAGTTCACTGGACAATGGGTTCCCCAAATCTGAAAAATAGTGGACACCCTCACTCAAAACCTTCCATTTATAAACAATCGTCTCTCTAGGAGCCGCGGTTGTGTCGGGGTTCCTTCCAACGAAGGCACCGTCAGACGTCATCACATCGTATTCCGCATTCTGAATATGCATGCCCGTGTTGAAGGGCAGCTGATTTTCGAAATGGATTTCAATATCATCGCCTTCATTAGCCCGTATGACAAGAGGCTCGACAAGTTCCACAGGTGTAAAGGGATTTAATTCTACTTTCTTTTTAATGATTTTTTCATTTTCTTTTAGAATATACATTCTGCCATTTGGATTGTGGTCTCCGAAACGATTGACCACAATTCGAATCGAAATAGCTACTATATGATACTTTCTAAGCATGATGACCAGCTCGTATATCAGGAATCTCTCTTCCCTCTTTTTCAATATAAAAGACTTCAATATCGTCTATATGAATTCGGAATACTTCACCGTCAAGCTCCGTTACGTTCGTCACTTCAGCCTTTATTACTAAATAATCGCTGACGACTTCTTCAATTGTTCCTATAATTAGAAAAGGGAAGGAAGAAATTAATATTAATGCCCTTTTCTCAATATTATTTTGAAATTCAAGCGAAACTACCGCTTCTCTAATTGCATTAATATCTATACCAATT
>JAPSKP010000051.1 GCA_031181585.1 Lysinibacillus sp. | reverse complement strand
TATTATATTAAACATCAATCTCACCAATTTTTATTAGCGCATTATTTAAATCATGACAATGAATACTGTGCAGATGGCGTGAATGTAAGCTATGTGTATCCAATGGGGGAGGACTCCATTTATGTTCGAACGTATGAGCGAGGTGTTGGTTTTACAAATGCATGCGGTACAGCTATGACAGCTTCTGCCTTAGTGGCAAATTTAAATGGTATTGTTTCTTCAAATGAAGTGACGGTATATAATCCAGGTGGTTTTGTAAAATGTGTTGTCGAGAAGACAGATGAAGGTTACCAGTTGCTCCTTATCGGCAATGCTACAGTCACAGCAAGCTATACATTAGAAGTCAACGAAGATATTTTCAATTGGAAGCATTGTGAATCTACAATGGAACAAGTAAAATATGAAGAGTGTATACAATTTGTAAAGAAACAAACAACTGAATTTTTAATAGATGGAAAAGCATAAGTTTTCGAGAATCAAAATGTCTAAAAAATCTTGCCGAGACTGCTCCTGCTGTTACAGACAGAAGTTCAGTTAGCGGCAGAAGTGTAAGCGGCAGGTTCCAGCAGCGACCTGCGCTTTTCTTATTTAGAGTAAAGAAAGATAGTAGTGGGGTGTAAGCATGACAGCGACGGTACTTGATGAAAGACAATTAGATCTATTGTTTAAAAAAAGCAGGGACTTTGTTTTTTTGTGCAAAAAATCAGATGATGACTACATCTATGTTTATACAAATCCTGCAGCATATACCGTCTTTAATCAGCTTGTCATTGGTAAAAAACTGACGGAATTGATCTCTCGCGATTACGCGAAATTGATTTTAAAATATTATAATGCCGCTTTGAAAACAGATGAGCCGCAAGTGTTTCAAGACTATTCTCCGGTTGGCGAAGAAGTGAGAAAGTATGAGTCTTCTGTTACGCCGATAATTATAAATAATGAAAGGTACATTTTAACAATTACGAAGGAAATTGCCTTTGATCGGGACTTTCAAGATAAATATTTATTTATGCGGAGTATCTTTTTTAAAACATTCCTCTCAACCATTCTCATCTCGAGAGACTGGAAGCTTCTTGAAGCGAATCGTTCTTTCCTGGAGACATTCCAGCTGGATATTGAACAAGTGCGGCATAAAGATTTTCATCAGTTGAATTTGTTGGATAAACGTACTTTAAAGGACCTGAAGGATTTCGTAATAAATGCTTCCGATGGTGACCAGTTTTACACAAGATTGCTGAAACTTAAAAGCTTGGCAGGAGGCGAACGCAGCTTTACAGCTACATTTGCACCGCTTGTTGAAGATGGGGAAGTTGCTGCAATTTTTATTATATTGCAGGAAGTGACGAAGTTCCTAAAGCAGGAAAGAGAGCTTCGTGAGATGACGCACGGTCTAGAAATTTTAAAGCGTGCTATGAATAAGACAGCTGATATTTCCCTAACAGACCTGCAGGGGAATATAGTGGATATCAATACCCGATTTATCGAACGTTCCGGTTTTTCAAGGGAAGAGTTGATAGGCAGCTCCCATCGTATTGTGAACTCACGCTACCATCCTGCCGGGTTTTACCGAGATTTGTGGCAGAAGATTAGCAGTGGAAAGGTTTGGCGAGGTGAGATATGCAATCGCAATAAATTTGGTGTACCATATTGGAGCGAAACAACTATCATTCCGCTTTCGAATGCAGATGGGCAAGTCGTACAGTATTTGGGCATCCATTTTGATGTTTCAGAAAAGAAACAGGCAATGTCCCGGCTTCGCAATGTTGAGCGTACGTTTCGGATGATTACGGAAAACACGAATGACTTCATAATCATTACTGATGAGGCCGGTATTATAAGCTATGCATCGCCTTCTTATATGCGCATGCTTGGTTATCGGGAAGAAGAATTGCTTGGTAAATTTTACTGCAAATTTTTAGATAAAGAAAGTATTCCTAAATGGCGTAAGATCCTTGACAACCTACATAAGAGCGGAAAAGAAGAAATGGTCGAATTGAAGCTGAAAACAAAAAATGGCGCACTATTTTGGACAGAGGGGCATTATAAAGTGGCTTTAGAGGACAATGACTATGGTATGAATCAAATCATCATGCTATCTCGGGAAATAACCCAACGGAAAGAACAGGAAAGCAGGCTTATGTTTCTGGCGTACCATGATAGCCTAACCAATCTGCCAAACCGCCGTTATATAAATAGAGAGTTTCCTCACCTAATGGAACAAGCTAGATTGCATCATGAATCAATAGCTGTTGTGTATATAGATGGCGATGACTTTAAAATAGTAAATGATGAATATGGGCATGATATTGGAGATGAATTTATTCGACAGTTTAGTCGGGCACTGTTAAAAGCGGTAACTATTGAAGACATAGTCAGCAGAATAGGCGGTGATGAATTTATCGTTTTACTGACGAAGTTGCCTCAAGCTGCCGAGAAACGAATAGAATTCATTCAAGATTTTATAAAACGTGTCAAGCTTAACTTACAAGAAGGATGGTTCATTAATGAACATCATTTTAGTCCAACAGCTTCAATGGGTATTTCTCTGTTTCCGGAGCATGGTGAAGAATTAGGCACATTGTTAGAAAAGGCAGATCAGTCTTTATACAAAGCGAAATTAATAAGGAAAAATAGTGTAAAGTTTTATGAATGATTTTTTGAAAGCAAAAAGGCTGTGTGTTAAGTTATCCTTAACACACAGCCTTTTGTGATGCATATAGTCTGAGGTGCCTTGCGTTATTTATTTATCCGGGGTGAAGGAACTGTAAACATTTTTTTGTGAAGGAAGAGGATTTTGTGAAAAGGATATTACTAGTGGAAGATGAGAAAAGTATTGCTCGTTTTTTAGAATTAGAGCTTCGGCATGAACAATTCGAAGTGAAGGTTTGCTACGATGGAAGGGAGGGGCTAAATGCTGCTTTAGAAGGGCATTTTGATTGTCTTTTATTAGATGTAATGCTTCCTGGATTGAATGGCATTGAATTATGCAGAAGAATTAGACGGGAATCAGATGTACCGATTATTTTACTGACAGCTCGTGATGCAGTAATGGACCGTGTGGCTGGTCTTGATGCAGGGGCTGATGATTATATCGTTAAGCCGTTTGCGATTGAAGAGCTGCTAGCACGCATCCGTACAATTTTCAGAAGGATTCACCCTGCAGTGCAAAGTGATGACAAGCTGACTGTCCGCAAGCTGATCATTGATCCAACAGCCTATGAAGTATATTTTGAGGGAAAGAAGCTTGAACTAACCCGTACGGAATATGATTTACTAAAGCTGTTAGTAGAGCATAAAAATAAAGTATGCACCCGTGAGCTTATACTCGAATCAGTCTGGGGCTACGATACAGAAGTGGAAACAAATGTGGTAGATGTTTATATCCGCCATTTGCGCGCTAAACTTATGACGGAAGAACCTCCCTATATTGAAACAGTTCGCGGCGTAGGGTACGTGATGCGCGAATGAAGTTAAAATCTCTAATAAAGAACCAATCTCTTAAAACAAAATGGATGCTAACGACAGGATTGACGATTTTTATTTCCTATGCGGCTATTTGTATTATTATTTTCATTGCTTTGCAAACGTGGCTTCTTGCAAAGGAAGAAGAAAATGCTATCCGTACAGTGGATGACATGACTACATTCTTTTCTTCCCAAGGATTGACTGTTACAATACAAGAGCTGCAAAATCAAACGGGCTTGATGAAAGCTGTATTAAACCAAGATCAGACAGTGCGTCTTTATCAGCTCGATGGGACAGAAATTTTACAGATTAATAATACTTCTCCAGCAGCAGAGCTTGATATGTCCTTTTCTGCACCTAATGAAACACTAATTAGCGAGGTTACGCTTGAGGGAACCGATGCATTTGTCATGCATCGAATCGTACAAATTGGACCAAGGCAGTATATTTTACAGCTTGTCCATCCTTTACTGTCATTTCAGTCGATGATGGGGTATATACTTACAACAATGCTTATTATGGGAGCGGGAGCTGTTATTTTGGCGGCCGCTATCAGTTATTATGCTTCTACAGTAATGACACGCCCTCTACGGCAACTGCGTAATTCTATGCAGGCTGTTAAGGAGCGCGGATTTGAATCATCGAAAGTTGATTTTGCGTATGATGCAAAGGATGAAATAGGAGACTTGCTGCAACTTTATGAATCCATGCTGCAGGAACTGGAGATTTCGTTTAACCGCCAGCAGCAATTTGTATCAGATGCGTCCCATGAGTTAAGGACACCCATTCAATCGATTGAAGGCCACCTTTCGATGATGAAGCGCTGGGGAAAAGATGAACCGGAAGTGCTAGCGGAATCACTAAATACTACATTGGAAGAAGTAGCGAGGATGAAAAACATAATGGAAGAGCTTTTGCAGCTTGCAAGAAAAGAGGCAATTGCAGAAGATATAAGTGCTGATACGGAAGAAATCGTTCAGCAGGTAGTAAAGGATTTAGGGTTTCTTTATAATAATGTGCAATTTGATACTCGTGTTATAGGACAGAAAAGGTGGGCGGCTATTTCTGAAGAAGCATTAGCCCAAATTATCCGAAACTTATATGAAAATAGTATTCGATACAATGAAAATACACCCCATATTCAGACAACTATTCATTATGACGAGCATAATATTTTCCTTGAAATTTCTGATAACGGTATAGGGATACCAAAAGAACACCTTCCATATATATTCGACCGTTTTTACCGGGTGGACCATGCGCGGGTCCATGTAGAAGGTAGTAGTGGGCTTGGTTTAAGTATTACGAAATCCCTCCTAAAAAAATACGGGGGAGAAATTGAAGTGCACAGTAATATAGGAAAAGGCACTGTATTTTTAATACGTCTAGCCTTAAAAATGTAACAATTTCCATGATTTATTTTTGTTTCTTTTTAGTTCACGAAAAAAATTGCTTATTTTGCTAAAAAGAGTTGTATTTTTTGTGGAGAGTAGTAAGATTGATATGGAAAAAACGTTCTTTCGCACAAGTGTTTTATTCTTATGAAGATTGAGCAAAGAATGGTAAAATATTATATAGATTTAACAATTATTAAATGGAACTGCCAAAAGGCAAAAGTTGGAGGTTATTTTTCATGTCGAACAATGTATACTCTGCAGGTTCCCCTTGGGCAGCATTTGCTGGACCAAACTTAGGTTATGTTTTAGAGCAATATGACCTATACCTGCAGTCTCCTGAAGAAGTAGAGGCTGAGTTAGTCGCACTATTCCAAGCTTATGGTGCACCACAAGTAGAAGGTGTTGACGCAGTTGTTGCTACAACAGGTGCAGCGCAAGGTGACTACAAAAAAGTATTAGCGGCAGTAAGACTTGCTGATGCAATTCGCACAAAAGGCCACTTAGCAGCAGATCTTTATCCACTAAAGGACCGCAAATTACACACTGCTCTTATTGATGAAAGCGCATTCGGTTTATCAGCTGGTGACCTAGCTGAAATCCCGGCAGCTGTTTTCTTCAAAGAAGTACCAGCTGGCGTGAAAAATGGGAAAGAAGCAATCGACTTCTTGAAGTCCGTTTATACAGATAAAATTGCATTTGAATACAACCAAGTGTCAAATGAAGAAGAGTATGCGTGGATTCAATCTCAAATTGAATCTGGTGCTTTAAAATCACCTTTGTCTAACGAAGAAAAGAAAGCGCTGCTTGAGCGACTTACTCGTGTAGAAAACTTTGAAAAATTCATTCACAAAACTTTTGTTGGTCAAAAACGTTTCTCCGGTGAAGGGTTAGATACACAAATTGTTTTATTAGATGAAATTTTAAAAACAGTAGAAAAAGAAAATCTTGGGAATGTTCGTATCGGAATGGCCCACCGCGGTCGATTAAATGTCTTGACGCACATTCTAAACAAACCATATGACATGATGTTCTCTGATTTTGCTCACGTTTCAAACGACTTATTCTTCCCGGAAGATGGCCGTCTTGAAATTACAAAAGGTTGGACTGGCGATGTGAAATATCACATGGGTGCTTCTTATACACGTGAGTCAGGCATGAACGTAAAGCTTGCCTATAACCCGTCACATTTAGAAGTAGTTGCGCCGGTTGTATTAGGGACAACACGTGCAGCACAAGATGTGACAACAAAAGCTGGCGCTGTTGAGTTCAATCCGAAAAAAGCGCTGGGAATTTTAATTCACGGTGATGCTGCATTCCCAGGTCAAGGGATTGTAACAGAAACATTAAACTTTGCGAAAACAGAAGGCTTCTCTACAGGTGGTACAATCCACATTATCGCAAATAACATGATCGGATTCACAACAGAGCATTTTGATTCACGTTCTTCTGTGTATTCTTCTGACCCTGCAAAAGGATATGAAGTACCAGTGATTCACGTGAATGCTGACGAGCCGGAAGCGGTGGCGCAGGTTGGCCGTTTTGCAGCAGCTTATCGTCAAAAATTCGGTAAGGATATTTTAATTGACTTAATCGGTTACCGCCGTTATGGTCATAACGAGACTGATGATCCAACTGTAACAAACCCTGATACTTATAAATTAGTATCGAAACATGATCCAATCCGCGTGCTTTATGGTACAAAACTAGCTGAAGCTGGTTTAGTATCAATGGAAGAAGTGAAGGATCTTGATGCGAAAGTATACGCTGAAATGCAGGCATCTTATGACCATGTAAAAGAAATGGCAGAGAAAGATGAGCACAAGCATCCGGAAATGCCAGAGGAAGTGAAAGTTGCGTTCCCTGAAGTTGAAACAGCTGTTGGCATTGAGCGTTTAGAAAAAATCAATGAAGAATTGCTGCAGTTTGAAGAAGGCTTCCAGCCGCAAAACAAACTAGCAAAAATTCTAGAAAAACGCCGCGAAGCATTTGCTAGCGAAAAAATCGACTGGGGACATGCAGAGACATTGGCATTTGCAACAATTATCCAAGATGGTAATCCAGTTCGCTTTACAGGCCAAGATGCACAACGTGGTACGTTCTCACAACGTCATTTAGTACTTCATGATAAAAATAATGGTTCTGTATTTACGCCATTACATCATATTTCAGGTGCTAACGCGTCATTCACAGTGCACAACTCTCCACTTACTGAAGCGGGTGTTGTAGGCTTTGAATATGGTTACAACCTTGAAAACCCAAATGTACTATCTATTTGGGAAGCACAATTCGGCGACTTTGCTAATATGGCGCAAGTTATGTTCGATAACTTTATTTCGGCAGCACGTTCGAAATGGGGACAAAAATCTGGTTTAGTACTGCTATTACCACATGGTTATGAAGGTCAAGGTCCTGAGCACTCTTCAAGCCGTATGGAACGTTTCTTACAGTTATCTGCAGAGAACAACTGGTTCGTAGCAAACTGTTCAAACGCAGGCAACTACTATCACTTGCTGCGTCGCCAAGCTGGTATGCTAGGTTCAGAAGGTATGCGCCCATTGGTAGTCGTATCACCAAAGAGTCTTCTTCGTCACCCGCTTGCAGCAGCTTCTGCGGAGCAATTGGCTGACGGGAAATTCCAAGAAGTAATTGAACAGCCTACAACAGGTCAAAAACCTAAAGCGGTTGAAAAAATTGTTCTTGCAACTGGTAAAGTGACAATTGATCTTGCAGACCGAGTAAAAGATGGTGAAGGCTTCGATCACCTGCACATCGTTCGTGTAGAACAGCTTTACCCATTCCCAGCGGAGCAAGTAAAAGAAATTATCTCTCGTTTCCCGAAAGCGAAAGAAATTGTATGGGTACAAGAAGAGCCTAAGAACCAAGGTGCTTGGAACTACATGCTAGAGCATTTATATGAATTATCTGAAGGCAAAAAAGTGCGCTACGTTGGACGTCCTGCAATGAGCTCGACATCTGAAGGCGACAGCGATGCTCATAAAGCAGCTCAAGCAGCATTAGTTTCAGAAGCGGTATCAAAATAAGTCTCGCTTTTTTAACTTACAATGAGTACCATTTGAAAAGGTAGAAATGCCAAAACACGACTTAAGGAAAAAAGAGGGCTACTTGTTGGGTAGCCCGCCCATTTGTCTTATAATATAGGAAATGGGTAATCAAAGGAGGATATTAAAGTGGCTGAAATTAAAGTCCCTGAATTAGCAGAATCGATTACAGAAGGTACAATTGCCCAGTGGGTGAAAAAAGTTGGAGATCGCGTAGAAAAAGGCGAATTCATCGTAGAATTAGAAACTGATAAAGTAAACGCTGAAATCATCTCTGAAGAAGCAGGTGTATTAACACAAATCCTTGCTGAAGAAGGCGACACAGTACTAGTTGGTCAAGTAATCGCAGTAGTAGAAGCAGGCGAAGGCGCAGCTCCTGCACCAGCACAAGAAGCAGCACCGGCACAAGAAGCACCAAAAGCAGCGCCTCCAGCAGCAGCGGCAACAACACCAGCACCAGCGGCAGTAGAAGAAACTTCAGGTGAGCGTGTAGTTGCATCACCAGCAGCTCGTAAACTAGCTCGTGAAAAAGGAATTGACTTAGCAGCAATTTCTCCTGTAGATCCACAGGGCCGCGTACGCGTACAAGACGTAGCAGCACACGGTACTGCACCTGCTGCACCAGCAGCAGCACCAGCAGCAACAGGTGGTCCGTTAGTATTCGCTCCAGCAGCTGATTCTGGACGTGTAACGATCGAAAAAATGTCTCGTCGTCGCCAAACAATTGCAAAACGCTTACTTGAAGTAAAACAATCTACAGCAATGTTAACAACATTCAATGAAATTGACATGACGAACATCATGGCATTACGTAAACGTAAACAAGATGAATTCGTAAAAGCAAATGATATTAAATTAGGCTTCATGTCATTCTTCACAAAAGCAGTTGTAGCAGCACTTAAAAAATACCCTTACGTAAACGCTCAAATCGCAGGTGATGAAATTCACTTAAATAACTTCTTCGATATCGGTATTGCAGTATCTACAGAAGAAGGGCTTGTAGTGCCGGTTGTACGTGATGCAAACAGCAAAAACTTCGCTGAAATCGAGAAAAATATTGCTGAGCTAGCTGGAAAAGCCCGCGACAAAAAATTAGGCCTAAACGATATGGCAGGCGGCTCATTCACAATCACTAACGGTGGTGTATTTGGTTCATTGATGTCAACACCAATCATGAACGGTACACAAGCTGGTATCCTTGGTATGCACTCAATTGTAAACCGTCCAGTAGCTGTTAACGGTGAAGTACAAATTCGTCCAATGATGTATGTGGCTCTTTCATATGACCACCGAATCATCGATGGTAAAGATTCTGTTGGCTTCTTGAAAACGGTTAAAGAGTTAATCGAGAACCCAGAAGATTTATTGCTAAATTCTTAATTTAATTCCTTTGTCCCACTTGTTTAGGCAAGTGGGATTTTTCTGTATTTCAATATAATTAATAGTTTTATGCTACGAATTTCAGAGTTTTTTTTATCACCATAGGTATTTAAGTATATTTTTTCGAAAATTGAATGTTGACAGTTATTTCAGAGTGTTGTAGTATTCTAGTAACATCAATTCAATATTTACACCTCACATCTCGTGAGGTAGAGGTGCGATATTTATTAGTTTTTCATGGAGCTGCGAGAAAGCGTTGAAATGAAAAAGAAGGAAATGTCGCCGAAGTGTGCATAAGGCTCGCTTATGTATACTGGGGCTGCAGTAAATAACTGTAGAACTGTCTTGCATGATCTTTCCCGATCATGTAAGTTGTGCTATCTCAATAGGGACTAGAGGAAATGGGCTACATATCAAACGCGACCTTCAGTTCTGTAAGGTCGCTTTTTATATGCACAATATACCCAATTTTCTGATAAAAAGGAGAGAGATTTATGAAGAGAAAACTATTATTATTGCTGGCTGCTATGATGACGGCACTTATGCTGGCTGCATGCGGGTCAGATGATGAAGGCACTGCTTCTGAAGACGGAGAAAAGGAAAGCGGAGTACTAAAAGTAGGGATGGAGGCGGGCTATCCACCATTCAACTGGACACAGAATGATGATTCAAACGGCGCTGTGAAAATTGAAGGTTCAAAAGAGTATGCAGGCGGTTATGATGTAGAAATCGCTAAGAAAATTGCCGAAGGTCTGGGCAAGGAATTAGTCATCGTAAAAACGGAATGGGATGGCTTAGTGCCTTCGCTGCAATCGGGCGCTGTAGACGCAATTATTGCGGGTATGAGTCCAACTGAAGATCGAAAAGCAGCGATTGATTTTACTGAAAACTATTATACTTCTGATTTTGTAGTAGTAGTGAAAAAAGGCGGAGCCTATGAAAAGGCAGCTAAACTGGCAGATTTCGAAGGTGCGAAGATTACGGCTCAATTGAATACGACAAACTATAAAGTAATTGATCAAATTCCTGGTGTAAACCAGCAGGTAGCTATGGATAACTTCCCAGCAATGCGTGTAGCCCTGCAAAGTGGAGCAATTGATGGATACGTTGCAGAGCGTCCAGAGGCTATCTCAGCTGCTGCCGCAATCGATGGCTTTACTTATAATGAATTGGAAGACGGCTTTAAGACAGAGCCGGCTGATACAGCTGTAGCGATTGGTATTCGTAAAGGTGAAAAGAATATTGATAAGATGAATGAAGTGCTTTCTAACATTTCAGAGGATGAGCGACAAAAATTGATGGAAAATGCGATTTCCAACCAACCAGCTGCTCAATAAATAATATTTGCTGCTAGCCGCAAGTATAAAGCGGCTAGTTTTTCAATTTGATAGAGAACAGCCAAAAGCTGTTAGGGGGATTTTATATGAGTTTCGAAACCATTATCTCAATACTGCAAAATAACTGGCCGATGTTTTTAAGGGGAGCATATATCACATTAGCCATTGCTGTAATCAGTACAATCATTGGTGCATTTATCGGATTCTTTATTGGAATTATGCATACCATTCCTACTGCTAAACGTTCGGTTAAAAGCATTATTTTAAAAGTATTCAATTTCATACTTTCTGTATATGTTGAAGTTTTCCGTGGTACACCAATGATGGTACAGGCGATGGTTGTCTTTTATGTTCTTTATGCTTATGGGATCGAATTAGACCGATTTATTGCCGCGTTAGTTGTTGTTGGTCTAAACACAGGCGCCTATATGGCTGAAATCGTACGCGGGGGTATTGTGTCGATTGATAAGGGGCAATACGAAGCAGCACAGGCTATCGGGATGAATCATTTCCAAACGATGGTATTTGTCGTTTTACCACAAGTGGCTCGAAATATTTTACCTGCTACAGGCAATCAATTAGTAATGAACATTAAAGATACTTCAGTGTTAAGTGTGATAAGCGTTACAGAACTGTTCTTCCAAACAAAATCAATTGCAGGTGCAAACTTTAAATATGCGGAAAGCTTTGCTATTGCTTGTTTAATCTACTTGCTCATGACATTTATTGCTACTCGACTATTACGTTTAATGGAGAAAAAATTAGATGGTCCTGATTCTTATAAAGTAGAAAACACTACCGCTGTTGTTAAATAAAATGTAAGGAGCATCCATTATGGAAACAGTTATTGATATTAAACATTTAAGTAAGTCATTTGGACAGCACGAAGTATTGAAGGATGTTAACTTCTCAGTTCGGAAAGGGGAGGTCGTTTGCCTAATCGGGTCTTCTGGTTCAGGTAAGTCAACATTACTTCGCTGTATCAATCTACTTGAAAGACCAAGTGGAGGAGAAATTATCTATGAAGGGGAAAATATCCTTGATGATAAACACGATATCGAAAAGTACCGTACACATTTAGGCATGGTCTTCCAGCAATTTAACTTATTCAACAATTTGAATGTTTTAGGGAATTGTATCGTTGGGCAGCAGAAAGTGCTAAAGCGCTCGAAGCAGGAGGCGACGGTAAAGGCATTGAAATACTTGCAGGTAGTCGGCATGGATAAATATCAAAATGCAAAGCCGCGGCAATTGTCTGGAGGGCAAAAACAGCGTGTAGCTATCGCTAGGGCATTAGCAATGAATCCAGATGTTATGCTTTTTGATGAACCGACATCGGCATTAGATCCTGAAATGGTTGGGGAAGTGCTGAAGGTTATGCGCAGGCTGGCAGCAGAAGGGAATACAATGCTGATTGTCACTCATGAAATGGAATTTGCAAAAGAGGTAGCTGATCGTGTGGTGTTTATGGACAAGGGCGTTATTGTAGAAGAAGGATCCCCGGATCAAGTGCTTGTAAACCCGCAGCATGAACGGACAAAAGAGTTTTTAAAGCGTACACTTAAATAACAAAAATCGACAGGCTTATGGCCATGTCGATTTTTTAAAATATGAAAATAGATGTTTTACACATGAAGGAAATCCTTGCTTATATGCTTGTTATAGTCTTATTTTCTTGAATTCCATTCTGATACAATAATAAATATAATAACAAAAGCGAATGCGATAGCAAAGAACCAGGATGGAATACTGCCGAATGCCATAAAATCACCTCTCGTCATAGTTTATCATGAGATGTATGGTAAGCACAGATGAAAAAAAGCATTTTTTGCGGATTTACACAATATAGTACACAATTAGAATAAAATCGTATAAAATAAGTACTAAATAGTAGAGCATCATTCTCTATAAAAAGTGAGGTATTATCATGTTACATTTAAAATGGAAAGACGCACCAACGATTCGAACAGTCAAATGTGTGCATACGAATGCTTCCAAGTATTTAGTTTCTAATGTACTGACAGTCGGGAAAGAATACGAAGTAAAAAATGAAACAGAAGAATTTTTATTCGTTATTGACAACACAGGGAATGTTGGCGGCTATTATAAGGAATATTTCGAGTAACATAAAGATCCGGTTCACATGCGGTAGGTGGACCGGATTTTTATACTTTTAGAGTACTTTATTTCTAGGTCAGAAGAATAAACAGGCTGGAAAGCAAAAGTTTGTTATATGTTAAAAGTATGCAAGAGAAAATATGCAGGTTATTATTAGAGTAATACTGTTTGCAAATAATACTGCGTCGTTATAACGCTTGAAAAATTATAGTATAAAAAAGTTAAAATAAAAATAGTACTATAATATGCACTAAACAATCCATTAAACGGAATTAAACTTTAAGCCGTGGACGTGAAATGATGTTAAAGTGAAGGGGGAGTGTAATATGGATTTAGTCATGGTCATTGCGCCTCTTATCATAGTAGGAGGAATTCTAGTATATGTAATTAAAAGGCTCGAATATAAAAATAACAAAGGCAGCCTAGGAAAGAAAAAATCGAAAGGCGAACAAAATTTATTAGATAGTTTAATCCCAATGGGGACGCTTTTCGGCCTTGTAATCGGTGTGTTTATTGATATGTTTTCCTCTTTTTCTTTAGCAATTATGGCTAGTATCGGAGCTGGAATAGGCTGTTTAGTCGGGTATTTTGCCTATGAAAGCTATAGTAAAGTAGGGAATTAATTATAGAGGCAGCTTTTCAGAAGAGGTACTGTTGAGGAAAAGCATAGGATGAAAATAGTCACTCTTATTTACAATAATATATACTTTATAAAAGAAGAATCCGTTTTGAATAATCTTTTCAAAACGGATTCTTTTTATTGGCCCGCGGCATGGGTTTGCGAATTACTTTTCATAAATTTATTTTAAAGCTGAAAAACATGCTGCCAGAGAACACGGTCTATCATATCCGCAGGTTATTTTTACCTGTTATCTTTAAGAAAGAGAGGACTCCGTCTGTTTGCGTTTTTCATTTGCAACTGCCTGCATTCGAAGTGTTTCTTCAATATCCTGCAGCAGCTTTAGTTGTGTTTGCTTGAAAAAGTCAATGTCGGCATGGGATATGCTTGTTCCGCCAATACGGCTTCTTTCTTTTGAAGAAGCCCCCGCTAGCTGGGCTTTTTTCCTCATCAATTCATCAGAAGCTTTCATTAAACGCTCCTGCGCTTGACTTGCACGGCGTTGATGATTCAAACTAAGGAGCATTGAAATTTGTGATTGCCAAAGTGGAATTGTCGTCATGATTGATTCCTGAACTTTATCAATTAGCATCCGATGTGTCTGCTGGATCATTCGAATTTGAGGAGCTGATTGAATAGCGATTTCCCTTGATATCTCAAGGTCATATATACGCCGATCCAGCCGTTCAAAAGATGTATGCAAATCCTGTAGTTCCTGTTTAGCCATTGGATTTTCACTAATTCGGACTTTCTGCTGAAGAGATGGCAGTATTACATCCTGAATTTGCTGGCGCTTAATTTCTCCAGCTGCAATATACACATTAATCTCATGAAAATATTCTTCATTTAATTTATATAGCTCTTCTAGCATAGAAAAGTCTGACAACAGTCCCTGCTGTGAATGTGCCAGCTGAATATTCAAGCGGTCGATGTGTTTACTAAGGCGATTGTATTGTGACATCGTTTGCTGAACAGATCCAGTCTGTTTGCTAAAAAACTTGCTGAATAACCCGGACTTCTTCTCAATGAGAGCGTCCGGGTCAATTTGGTCAAGCTGGTCCATAAGCTGAAAAAGAATTTCCCCAACTTTTGATGTGTCTTTTCGCTGCACATGTAATAAAAGCTTAGATGAGAATTTCTTCAATGCTTGCTGAGCTGACAAGCCAAAGGAAATCACATCTTCATAACTACTTATATTAAGATCTTCCGCAAATTTTATAGCCCGCTTCTGGTCGAAGCGGCTAAGGGCAGAAAAGAGGGGAGTAGCTGAGTTGTTTTGAAGCTGTGTTTCATATTCATACTTGGCTGTTTCCGCAGATTGGCTGTTGGCCGAAGCGAAGGCTTCAAATGGGTTAACAGTCATTATTGGTCACCGCCGCTCAGCCGTTCCCGGCGCTTTTCATTTTCAAGCTTCGCAAAATCAAGTTCAATTTTTAGATGATCAATATCTGACTGCAATGCAGAGCGCAGATCATCCTCAAACGTTTCATTTAACACTTTTAACGTTTTTCTAGTATCTTCCAGCGCAAGATGGATGTCAGTTCCTTTTACCTGCTCTTTAGTTAGGAGTGTATACTTGTCTGCCAGCTCTACTGCTGAGGGCAAGTGTGAATAAAAGAAATCCTCAACTGCGTAGAATTTATGTGGATCTTTATCCACAATATTCAGGATCCGGCGAGAAACCTTGCTCATATCATTTAATAAACGAAAAGACTTAATGGAACGAACACGCTGCTGTGAAAGCTGAGTAATCTGATCACGTGCTTGTTTCAATTGGGCCTCAATATGGTTATAATCTGCCTTTGAAATGCCTAGCTCTTTGCTGCGCTTTGACTTCTGTATATTCAAAATCACTAAATTGCTGACATAATAACTACCAAAAAACAGGGCAAATCCAACCAAAGCCATCTCAAAACTAAAAGTGGAAACAGTAAAAGAAGTTAAACCAATTAGAAAGTTCACGGCATGTCTCGTAATAAAATTCATGGCACCTAGCATAGTTTGCACCTCCATTCAAAAGCTTTACTAATACATACGAATGAATTAAATAAAAGTTTCATACCATTATTTTATCACACAAAAAGTCGGACATTAAACAATATCCGACTCCATAGCAGTATAACCTTTTACTTCTTTGAAGATTTCGAGGGAGAACTCATTAGACGCAGTTTGTGAGCTTACTCCTTTTTTAATAAAAACAATAAACTCATCCACCGCAGTTGTGCGTCCTTCTACCTCGACTTCGAGCCGTCTTTCACTATTTAGAGTACAATACCCTTTTAAGCCTAATTCAAGCGCTTTTTGTTTAATGAAAAATCTGCGGCCGGTTCCTTTTACAGTTCCAAAAAACACAATTTTGACCCGCTTCGCCATTTCTACTACCTCCTTAATAGGGCTAATTCTATTCTGCTGATCAATGATCCTACCGATATTTGTAAATTTTATACGAGAGTTAATTTGTATAAGTTTGATGGAAATTTTGTATGGAGTTGATCAGTTTGTTGATCTTTAAATATGTACATAAGTGAATCGTTAAAAAGATCTTTCCTAATAAATGATGTACGTACATATTTTATAGTTGCAGAGGTAATTTCAACAATATCTTACCAAACACAAACCCCTATCGATAGACATATTCGGTTCTAGTGATTAAAATACAATAGTAAAGAAAGGAAAGGATTGTCGATGATGTACAAAATTATTTACATGAAGGCAGATTTCGAACCATGGTGGCAATTTGAAGGGTGGGAATCGCAAATCGTTTCGACAAACCTATATGAAACGAAAGAAGAATTTGAAGATGCACTCGAAAAAATGCTGCAGGAATTTCGTTCAAAATTCGAATTTGAGGATCGAAGAAAAGATAAATTTATCGCTTTTTGGAATGAAGAAGAATGTGAATTTTGTGAAGGCTGTGATGAAGATGTCCAGATTTACCATGGCATTATAGTAGAGGCATGCGTTCCGACCAATTATATACATTGTAATTTACAGAAATAAAAGAAAATTTTATAAAATGACGGAAAAATTGTTTGACATAGTGTAAATAGATGGTATACTAAGAGTAACAATAAAATTGCTTGGCCGGGTACAGATTCACATATTACAAAGAGTGATCGGTAAATTTTTCGGTACTCTTCGTAATATGTGAATTTTTTTATTGCGGTAAAGAAATTCCATATTGTTAACTTTATTTTTTGGAGGTTTTCTTAAATGAAACAAGGTACAGTAAAATGGTTTAACTCAGAAAAAGGTTTCGGATTCATCGAAGTAGAAGGCGAAAACGACGTGTTCGTACACTTCTCAGCAATCCAAGGCGAAGGTTTCAAAACTCTTGACGAAGGTCAAAAAGTTGAGTTCGAAGTTGTAGATGGCAACCGCGGACCACAAGCTGCTAACGTAATTAAACTTTAATTCTCTGTAATTAAGCATTAACTATGTTAATCCACAGGCACCCTGCATTTGTAGGGTGCCTTTTTATATTCTGGGTTTTAGAAAAGGAGCGGCAGCCAGAAATACCAGCTGTGTGAATAGTGAAAATAGGGATAGGGGAAGCTTGCCAGTTGATGGAAACATAAGGGATAAGGATGCAGCAGTCCAGATTTACCTTTCTGTACACTTAATAATTACAAGTAGAATAACTAACTATAGAGGTATTACCGAATTATAGGAGATTAATGTTTCTACTATATAATTCAGCGGAAATGGAAGGTTCATTAATAATGTTAATTTTACATACATAAATTATCTTTTATACAACTTTTAAGCCTATATGGGGAATTATTAGGAAAAATATATTATAATAGGGGGAAAGATATTAGTAATAAAGAAGGAGGTGTTCTCATATTGGATAGAATAATTAAAGAGCTATTAGGGGACCAGTGTCTAATAAATGATAGCAATATTGAAAGCATATTATTAGAAATTCCTCAATTGATTGATGAAAAGATAGAATCTGATGACTACAAAGAAGTCACAGATCTGATGGGGATTTACTTAAAAGCTTGTATCTACTTGGGGCGGTATACAAAGCCTTATGATACATTAAAGAGGTTGGATGATATAACCGCTGAATTGAATGGTGAAATGTACACAGGTAAGTATTTTTCAATTGCGGAAAGTAAGTATTATACAGTACGTACCCTTGGTAAAGCCCAGCAATTTTACGGAAAAGCGCTTACAGAACTTCTT
This sequence comes from Lysinibacillus sp., assembly GCA_031181585.1. GTDB lineage: Bacteria > Bacillota > Bacilli > Bacillales_A > Planococcaceae > Lysinibacillus_B. The sequence continues at coordinate 6,182 of JAPSKP010000051.1, read as the reverse complement.
CAAGCCATGAACTCCCATGAGAAGAAGATTAAAATAGAGACAGGATGCCAATATTTTGAGCGCAGCATGGAGCTTCTTAAACAGCTTGATAAAGAGCATTTTAATGGGAAGGAACATCATGTACTGAATTTTTACTTCACCTTTTTAACTTTGCTATCAGTTTTAGACAGAAAAGAAGAGTTTCATCACTGTTTTAAAGATATTTTCACATGGGATTTGGATTTTACTGATGAATTTTGCCATTTGCTCCTTTATAAGATAGAAATCATGTTCCTAACTCTGGAAAAGCAGTATCAGACGGCTCTTTCCATCTACAAGCGCTTTTTTGAAAAGGAGGATAAGTCCTATATTTCATCTATAGGAGTATTTATCTTAACATGCTGTGAAAAAACAAATAATGTAAGGGAATACGAACGTTTTTTGAAAAAAGCATATAAAATAGAGCGTGAAAAATATAAAAATATGGATCACACCGTATTAGACTCGTTATTGAGAAACAGAGAGAAGCTTACACTTGATATTTACATCGGTTCCTTCAAACAGGATTTCAATGTGATAGGTGGAAAGCCTGCAGTTTATAAATTCAATTAAAGAGACAGACAAATTATTTATTTCACTACTTATTAATTAGAATTGTATAGTGGGCTGAGCTTATTGCTTAGCTTTTTTTGCATTTTATCCGACACTATATAGTGAAAAAATTAAAAAACTAATGCAGTAACTAAGCCTGGAACCAATAGTAAAACACCCAACAAAATGTTGAGTGTTTGCCACTAATATTCAAGAGTATCCAATAGGAAAGAAGTTTCCGCTACATCTTTATCTGTATCGATACTAATCGTTTCCTTTACTAATCCAAACCCTGATGCAAAATATTGACGTATGATTTGTCCCTCAATTTTTTGAGTGAGCTCCACCACCTCATGGAAGGTTTCAAAGGGAGTTTCAACCTGCTGGTTTACATTTGTTACTGTCCAGCCTTCTAAAGAAGTACCTATTTCGATGGGAAATGTAAGAAAGGTCCTTTTTACTGTCATTTGCTGTAAGTCAGCTGTAGTAACTTTTAGGTCAGTTTCACCTTCATACATTATTTCAATCGCATCTTTCGTAATGCGATAAATACTATAAGAGGCTACACCTTGTTTTACAGCAATTGTCTTTACATAATCCTCGGATAACCAAAAGGTTTCTTCAGTGAAAGAATCTCCATTTTCATTACTCTCATGAAACGTGGCCTTCGTTTGATCTTCCTTGAAGAATAGTTGCAACGGTGAAGCGTTTTCATAAGCATAGGCATATTCTGCAGCAACTGCACTGACCTGATCTTCAACCAAAAATTCCTCTGTATGTTCTTCTTCTACCATATTACAGGCAGATAATAAAGCTACTGCCATTATTAAAATAAGCTGCCTCATTCATGACCGACCTTTCACTATGTGTAATAAAAAATAATATGTATGTTAACTTATTACATATTCCTTACTTTTGATTCTATTAAACATTTAATTGTTAATTGAATAAATATACCTGCATTATTTTCAATTCACCCATACCTTCAAACTATTTATTCTAGTGGAAATTTAAGATATCTAACGGTAACGTGATAAATGACGCAGGGAAAATATGCTGTGTGATACGAGCGGGATTACAGAAAAATTAGTTTGAAGAAACTAGTAAATGTTATGTGGAGAGTGAGTTTTCTTTTACTAAATCAGTTGCAGATGTACTGAACAGTCATACGTATTATCAATGTATTAATAAAGTAAAGTAGGATAATTATGGAATATAATAATGCAATGTTCTTCCGGATAATAATATATCCTTGCGTGTTGCCATAATGTTAAGCGGCGATCAGAATGTAAGTATGTATGTACAAAGATAACCTTTGCGGCTGTGCCAAAATCGGCTGTTTATGGGGAGATTTCCGGGCTAATGGAGGATACAAGTAAGGCATTTGAAACGAAGATTGCTTCTCGAGATGATTTAACAAACAACAGAGTGCTGAGAAAGAAAAATGGAAGAACAGTATTTCATCTATCAGCGGCAAACTGGCCAATTTGACGGAAGCAACAAGCAGGCAAATGACAGATGTCGAGCAAACAACCGTTTTATTAGGAAGACATATCAGTGAGAATAGCGAAGCTGTAAAACGGGTTGCGGAGCGGTCAGAAACGGGGCAGCTTTATATGAATCAGTTGGAAAAAGAAACCGATAAAATGCCTCAGCAAATTCAAGAGGTAACATCTTATAAGACAAATTTGGTGGAAGCTTCGGAGAAAATCGAATCGATTTTAGGCATTATACAATCGATTGCTGACCAGACAAATCTGTTAGCATTGAACGCTTCTATAGAAGCAGCGCGGGCTGGAGAATATGGAAAGGGATTTGCCGTAGTCGGCGCAGGAAGTCCGTAAGCTGGCAGAGCAATCCAAGCAGTCTGTTAGTCATATTACAGCCCTTGTCATGACAGCCTCTCAGTTAACCGGCCAAGTCAATATTTCTATAGGACATGTTCATGAAGCTACAGCCTCAAATGGAAAAGTGGTCGACAATGCAAGACAGGTGTTTGATGGGATAAAGAAAGCAGTAGAGAAGAACGAGCAGTCGATCGAACAGGTGAAGGGGGATATTACGCAATTAACGGACGTTATTGAAGCAATTAATGAAGAAATAAATGAAGTGGCAGGAACTGCTGAGTCATTATTTGCTACGGCAACAAATTTATAAGGCAAGGTTCCACGGGATTTTTCTATTGAAATCCTTATATGTAAGGTTTTAAGGCAGAAAATCATCTACACAACAGGAATTTATTTACATATGTCTAAAAGAACAGCATCTCGACTTAACAAAGTCGAGATGTGTTTGTTAACTAGCTACGATGCTCCACAAGGTCAATTGCACCCAAAACAATATGGGCAAGACCAAATCCAAAAATAGTGTTCGCAATCATTTGATTCGAGCCATTCTTTTGTTTCAGTGCATACCCCGTTGCAGTTACAGCTGAACCTAATATCGTTGGGATTAAGCCTTCACGAATATTCATAAAAGATCCCTCCATCGTTAGTAGTTAATGGTGAACTATCACCATACTTACTTTGGTCTGTATCGGTGAAAATTATGCAAAAGGATACCGACTATGAACTGAATACGGTAGTTACGCTAAAATGTTCACTATCTTTTCCAGTACTTCCGGATTATCGATTAGTACAAGATGCAGCTTTTTTCTAGCTCTGGTCACATTTTGAAACAGCACCTTCGTCTGTTGATACTTTAGTTTTTTTTCGCCTTCGGTATGTGATAATTTATTCTGTTCATTGTAATAGAAGGAAGAGTCGATCACGACAGCCACTTCCTCATAATCCTGACCAATGATTTCATAGAAGCTGTCCTCGCGTACTTCGCCATCCGCAGAATGAACAGCTGGAACCTTCAAAAGAGTGGTATCAAGCACCTTCCATCCTTCTTCATTTAAGTAATGAAGATAGCTGCCAGCGGTATCATGAGAAGAGAAGTATTGAGCACTAATATTTGTATATTTTTGGTTATTTGATTGTTTAGCCAAATCAAACAAATTGCTGATGAATGCCTGGATTTCTTTACTGCACCGTATAATATTTTTTAATTCATATTGCCTTGGGTGTAGCCGCTCCTCTAAATAACCTGGAATGTCATTCTTCATTTCCTGCGAGGTTAAATATTGCTGTCTGTCGAAGGAGAAGATACACTTCACCGGCACTGTAAGAATTTTATTGAGGAACAATGCAAGATGTTGCTTATCAAGCCGCTGCGCTTCATCGAAAATAATTAAATCGTACATACTCCAATCCTCATCTATGAAGGAAATAGGCTGCACCCCAGCTGCAATTGACTCAATGGGCCAGCTATAGCTATTTTTTAACTTTTCATGTCCAGTATTCAACTTTCCGCAATGATAGATCCTCACACCGCGCGACTTTCGGATGTAGTCTTTTGCGATATCGTATAGCAGCAGTGTTTTACCTGTACCAGGTCCGCCTTCTATGGAAAGAAAAAGGGGAACATCAACTGGTGCCAATTCCATAATCTCTCGTTTAAATGTACTTTGCTGTGCTGTCAAAAAGTATTCATCCTTTAAAAAAGCTTCTGGTGATTCAAAGGGTGAAACTAGGTAATTAATTGGATCGAAAAGATGATGAAGATTCTCGATTTCCAGTAAACGCTGGTCTCGCAGCCGATCAATTAATACTTGGAAGTCCACCTCTTCAATTCGCTGAGAATCAATGAGCATATAAAGTTTTTCGGTCGACGAAACATAGGTGAACTGATAGAGCTTTACATCCAAAAATTTCAAATAATATTCATTTTGTATTAGCTGTTTTGTAATTTTCTCCTCTGTACTTTTTCGTTTCAATTCAATATTCACAACACTGTTTACACCAATACGCAGTAAATCAAACTCCTTCCCAATTTGGTTAATCATAAATCCGACAAAAAAATTATTGAATATATATGTAAAGGGTGTATGTTTACGCAGTGTGTCTACCAATGAAAGTAAATCAGCTAATTCGTTCATTCTAATACGCGGATTTATGCCAAAGCCGCTAACATATTTTTTGAAGCTTAAGTCACTTAAATCTGCTTGTGCATTCAGTAAGGAAATAAGATTAATCGCTTTCACAGCTTGCGCCTCCTTGTTATTCACAATGATAGTTTTTTGTTTAACTTTCATATGTGCATTATCCTTTAGTATTCCTTCCCATTTCCACTCTTATGCCGTTTGCTTAAATTGTATTCAGGTGAAGACTGTATTTAAAATAGCCAATCTACTGATTATTGTACAGCAAAAAACTAACCAGATTTCTATATAGAAATGACAATTTTTTCAATTTCAGTTATTGTATTATATGATAAGGATTTACCTGTATTAAAAGCAAATAGGTTACGTAAGTGCATGCAAGCTATTGAGGAAAAACTTTGAAAAGAAAAGGAGAGATAAAATGTATCCAATAAGGATGAGGAGCAGTGCATTGATTATAGAAGATGATGCGGTTTTGTTAATCGAATTCAAAGATGAGAACGGTGTACATTATAATTTACCTGGAGGAGGCGTAGAAGCCGGGGAGAGTCTAATTCAGGCAATAGAAAGAGAGGCTAGGGAGGAAGCTTCTGTTGAAGTAGAGATAGGTGAAGCGGTGCTTATTTATGAATACGCTCCACACCTGAACAATGAGAAATATGGCAGCATTCATTCTGTTACAACCATTTTTGAATGCAGAATCAAGGATGGGAAAGCTGTACAAATGCCTGCTGCACCGGATAAAAATCAGACAGCAGTGAAATGGGTTTCGCTTAATGACCTGCATAAAGTTATTCTTTATCCAAATATTCGTGATCAAATCATTAACTATAACAAGCATAAAAAAATGATGGGTTTTCTTGAAGAGCACCAATTAGAGCCGTATTAGTAATTTTATAAAATAAATTCTATCTACATAGGGAGATTACTAACGGGGAAAGGGACTTAACAATGGAAGTACTAAATATTTTTACGAAAGATTATGAACTTCTCGGCTCCGCACCAAGAGAAGAAGCGCATCGCTATGGTTATTGGCACGAGGTGTTTCATTGCTGGGTACTGGAGAGAATTAATGAATAGTGGCATATTTATCTTCAGCTTCGGAGTAAACTTAAAAAAGATTATCCTCGTCAATTTGATATTACTGCAGCTGGTCATCTGATGTCAGATGAAACAGTGAAAGATGGTATACGAGAAATGAAGGAAGAGTTAGGTCTACAGGTGGATTTTAATGATCTACACCCTCTAGGTATCATCCCATATAAAATTGAGAATGCATCCATAAAAGATTTTGAGTTTGCGCATGTATTTCTTTATACAGTTGAAAATGGTTTTGCTCAATTTAAAATTCAGGAAATTGAGTTAGATGGCATTTACCGCCTTCCTTTGGAGCAATTTATTCAATTGGGGAATGGTGTGCTGAAACAAGTAACGATAGAAGGCTATGAAGTAATCAATAAGGAAAAAATCTTTGAGCAAAAAGTCATCACGCTAGCTGATATGGATACACTGCCATCTATTTACCGGATGCCTTTAATAGAAAAAATAAATAGCTGGATGGAAAAACGCGATAGGTAAACCTTGCAGGACAATTAGATATGTTCAATAGAAAATCCCCAGCAATATG
>JAPSKP010000050.1 GCA_031181585.1 Lysinibacillus sp. | reverse complement strand
GGCAGCTGTAGAATTTGATCAAACGCTGCCACAATCGGAATAGAACCACCGCCGCGTGTATAGGCAGTCGGTACTTCATATACACGCTCGTAGGAACGTCCTGCCGCTTGGATGACAGGGTGATCGAATGGCGTGATGTAAGGAGCTCCTTTGTCAAACTCGGAAATCGTGACCTCTACACCTGTTGGTTTATTCTTTTCAATGTGTGCTTTTAGCAGTGTAACGATTTCATCCGGTTGTTGGTCTGGAACAAGACGACATGTAATTTTTGCGCCTGCTTCTGCTGGTAATACCGTTTTAATGCCCTCACCAGAGAAGCCGCCGAATACGCCGTTTACCTCTAATGTCGGACGGGCCCAAGTCTGCTCTAGATAGGAGTAGCCTTTTTCACCAAACAGCTCTTTTACACCTACTTCTTCTTTTAATGCCTCTTCATCAAAATTTAAGTCACGGTAAGCCTGGCGTTCTTCTTCAGATAATGGTCGTACATTGTCATAGAAGCCTTCTACCTGGATTGTGCCATGCTCATCACGGAAGGATGCAAGAATGTCAGCCAATGCATGGATAGCATTTTGGACGCCTCCACCGTAAAGACCAGAGTGCAGATCACCTTTTGCTCCTCGCACATCAATTTGGATACCAGCCAGACCACGAAGACCGTAGCATACAGCCGGCTTACCTGGTGCATAAAGCCCTGTATCGGAAATAAGAATAAGGTCTGCTGCTAATTTCTCCTTATTTTTCCCCACATACTGAGGAAGGTTCGCACTGCCAATTTCTTCTTCCCCTTCAATGATAAATTTCACGTTTACAGGAAGTGTCCCGTCTAATTTAAATAATGCCTCAATAGCTTTCAAGTGCATGAATACTTGCCCCTTATCGTCTGATGCACCGCGGGCGAACAGTTTATTATCGCGTACATCTGGTTCAAACGGGGGAGTTTCCCAAAGATGCAAAGGGTCAACTGGTTGTACATCATAATGGCCATAAAATAGAATCGTCGGTTTGCCTGGTGCATGTAACCAGTCTCCGTAAACGACAGGATGACCGCCTGTTTCATCGATTGTAAGGTTTTCAAGGTTTACGCGTTTCATTGCTGCTGCAAGCCAAGAAGCGGCTACCTGCATATCTTGTTTATGCTCAGATAGGGAAGAGATGCTGGGAATCCGTAGGAATTCGTCCAGCTCTGCCAGATGCTTGTCCCGATTCTCTGCGAAATAAGCATCTAATTTGGATAAATGACTCATAGTGGAGCCTCCTTCAATAATTTCGGTAATGGAAATATTATAGCATAAATGGAAGGCAAAATTGGGTGTCTGAACCATGGGTGAAATGCAGTCATTTTGAGAAGAAGATAGAAGGATGTAATTAGAGATAATATGCGTTGTAAAAAATGGGCGGATAAAGGTTGTGCTATCATATCCAGCGCTATGTTACAAAATATTTCATCTAACCTTACAGCATTGTAAGAAAAATGAAAGCAAATACGATAGAGCGTAATATTTGTTTTTGCGAAAATGAAAATAAGAAAACGTATATAAAACATTTCACATAAAACTACTCTAAACGGGAGAGATTTAAAATGAATGAAAAATTAACGGCTATTTATAATGAATTTGATCGATACATTTACCACCTATGCTTAAAGCTTACACGCAATACAAATGAAGCGGAAGATTTAATGCAAGAGGTATGGGTAAAGGTTGTCCGCTATGAACAAAACCTTGCCGAAGTAGATCATGTAAAGGCGTGGTTAACAACTATTACAATGAACACATTCCGTGACCGCTATCGTAAAAATGTACGACGCAGTAAATATATGATGAGTCAACCTGAAACATTAGACGTTCCGATTCTAGATTTGGTTCCAAACAATGAGTTATCGACAGAAGAACAAATCGAAAAAACGGAAGTCACGAAAATTGTTCAAGAAAAAATGCACCAGCTAGATACTATTTATCAAAAGACTTTATGGTACTTTTATGTAGACCAGTATTCATTGGCTGAAATTTCGACACTAATGAAGGTTTCCGTCGGGACAGTAAAATCACGTCTGTTCCGTGCAAAGGCGCGATTGAAGGAAATTTTACTAGCAGATCAAAAATTAGAGACAGTTGTTACTGCATAATAGGGGAGAGCCCGCCATTACAGGCGGGCTTTTTTGTGGGGAAATCTCCTTCAGCTTACAGAAAACCCGCCAAGAAAGTTCTTGGCGGGAATGACCGTATCATTTAATTATTTGGGTAAATGCATTTTATTGAAAATGGTATGCAATGTCGTGATTTCCTCTTCCGTCAACATGCCGAACAAATGATTGATGAGTGCTTCGATTTGCTTGCGGGAATTCTCCAGCACTTGGAGACCCTCTGCTGTAATAGAAATTTGAGAAGCACGGCGATCGTTCTCGCTTTGTGTTTTTTCAATGAAGCCGCCTTTTAGTAGCTTTGTTGTGAGTACTGTTACCCCGCCTGTTGTTACTTTTAGACGATCAGCAATGGCAGAAGGGCGCTTTGGACCTTCTTTGGCTAAGAATTCGAGTATCAAAATATGGGACTTTGAAAAACCGAGTTCGTTATGGCTATTCCATTCGTTTGCTACTTTGCGTTCTAGCACTGAAATCGATTCGAAAAGAGCTGTTAGGTTTTCTTTTCTTTTTTGGTCCATTTCCTCAACTCCAACACAGTCTTTCTATCATTTTTATGTAAATAAAGAAAGCGGCGAAATTACTCAACCGCTAGTCTTTGTAAAGCATTCAGTTCAAATGCACGTACTTTACGTGGGATGAAACGACGAATATCCATTTCATTATAGCCCACCTGAATACGCTTTTCATCTAATAGAATCGGGCTCCGCAGCATACGTGGGTGCTGCTGGATTAAATTATATAGCTCTTGGATTGACAATTGATCAATATCAACATCCAAGTTTTTAAAGTCATTGGAGTTTGTTGCAATAATTTCATCTGTTCCATCTTCTGTCATGCTTAAAATATTTTTAAATTCTGCTAGAGTAAGTGGTTGGGACGTAATACGTTTCTCTGTATAGGCGATATTATTTTCATTTAACCATTTTAAAGCTTTTCGTGATGAGGAACAGCTAGATTGTGTGTAAATTGTTACTGACATATAAATTCCTCTCTTCCAATAGTTTATTTTGAAATAGCCTACCAATAAGATAATTTGTCATAAATTTATCTTACTAATAAGATATCTGTTTTGCAAGTTTTTATAGGTCGGCTGTGTATGTAATGTTTATCCATTTATTGTATACCCAGCTCTCTATAAATATATACGTCCTTTCACAAAAAAAGTTTCGTTTGTCAAAAAATTTACACACTTTTTCTTAAATCATCCTTAAAAGGTTATTTTAGGAGTTTCATAGATGAAATATAAAAAAACAAGGGAGTAGGAGGTCATCTCCGCCTGCAGACGGAGATGAAAATCCATTTAGGGACCGTTAAAACAATTCCTTATTCAAGATACGATAAATGTAACAAAACGAGAGGAGAAAAACAGATGAAAAAATTACTGAAGTATACGGTGATTGGTTTCGGTCTCTTAATTTTAGCTGGCATTTTAGCACCGATGATAGCCGGATTCCTGGTAGGAGCTGCCATTGTACTAGGAGGTTTCTGGCTCTATGAAAGAAGTGAGTCATCTGTCATGAAGCTGATTAGCATTATTGTCATGGTTTCTGGTGTTATGGCCGCAATCGGCAGCGCACCAATTCTTTTATTAGTCATCGCACCGGCAGTCGGTTATGTAGTCTATAAGCTATGGAAAAATGATGAGCCGAAAATGGTAACGGATAACCCCTTCGATAACTTCGAAGCGGAATGGAATAAGCTATCTAAATAAGAGGGAGAGAGATCAATGAATTTATTACAACGTTTTATCAATACAACTGAGGCGAAGTTACATGAGCTTTTCGATTCAGCAGAGCGTAAAAATCCCATTGCTATGCTGAACCAATATGTCCGCCAGGCAGAAAAGGAAACAGAAAAGGTAGGCGGTCTTGTAGCACGTCAGGCTGATTTGAAAAATAAGATTGCTGCAGAATTAAAGCAGGTAGAAAAGAAGCAGCAAAAGCGTACAGAACAGCTTCAGCTGGCACAGCAAACAGAGGAGCAGGATTTGATTGATTTCACTTTATCGGAAGTGGAAGCTTATAAAACACGTGCAGATTTACTGCAACAGAGTCTGACAGAAGCGACAGCGGAGCACGCAAATCTTGAACGGCAGTTCGAGCAGATGAAGCATCGTTTACAAGACATGAAAGTACGTCAGCTTCAGTTAATGAGCAAGGAAAATGTGGCACATGCCCATTTCCGTTTAGAAGAGGCATCTTCTAAGCAGGCGGACCTGCATGCCAATAAATTCGGAGAAGCAACTGAATATATTGAGCGTATCTCCTTAAAGCTGAAGAACGACTACGAGATTACAACATTTGAACAACGTTTGGCGGCGCTGGAACGGAAGGAATAGTATAATGAAAGGTGTGGGGTGAAAGCTCCACATCTTTTTCCGTCTTTTAGCTCGATGAATCGGGACTTGATCAAAGCATACTGTAGGGTGTTGAAAAAGATAGAAGAGTATCGATTCAATGGAGACCCTTTACATCGGAGGTGGGCAAATGAAAAATAAACTACTGGTAATCATTGGACTTATTGTATTTATAGAATTATTCATTTTTCATAACAGCGGTGTTTTCTTCCTGCTCCTCGCTTTTGCGCTATATGTACTGAGTGTACAAAAGGGGGAAAAAATGTATGCCTCAATTGCTCTAATCTTTGCCTTGCTTGCTGTCTTATCGATGACGACACTGAGATGGTTGATTCCCGCAGGCATTATTTATTGGCTATACCTGCATTACAAGCGAGACTCCTATACACCAGCTTTCTTTGGTACGTATCAGACAGAGGAGAAGCCCTATCCATGGAAAAACCAGGCCATTACAAGAGTATTCGGCAATGCAACGATTGATGCTACAAAAACTATTCTGCCGTTAGAGCCCGCATTCATTTCTATTTTTCAAGGAATCGGTAAAACAACGATTTTAGTACCCTATGATGTTGAGTGCTATATTGCGATAAACCAAGGCTATGGTAAAGTGCTCATCAATGGAGAATCAGTAAAAGTGACGGAAGGTATTGTACTAGAAAAGGGCGGCCGGCGTAAGCTGATGATTCACGTATCAATCGGATTGGGCGAGGTGGAAATATGGCAAAGATAATTGGCTTTTGTTTTCGTACATTCTTGCTCATGACGATGCTCGGGGCTTTTGTTTATGGTGGCCTTATTCTTTTGTATGGTGAGCCGAATGAAAAGAATTGGCGTCCGCTCATAGAGGAGTTTGGAACAGGCGGACTGCCGATACTAGTCATGATTGTTTTCGGTATCCTGGTGGCAAGTTTAGTCATCTCACTGTGGATTACATCTATTATCGTCACAAAGGATTTCCAAACGAGCAGGCAGGTGAGAAAGCTGCTTGATATCGAACGCTACAAAGAGCAAAAAGCATCTTCTCGGACAACAAGAAAATCTTTAACTGAAGTGGCGGAGCTTATTGAACAGCAGCGAAAGACCTTACACCGTATCACAAATGAAAAGGTGGAAGCAGATGAAACAATTGTCCGTCAACGCTTAGTAGAAGAAAGGCAGCGGCTTGCAAGAGAGCTGCATGATTCAGTTTCCCAACAGCTATTCGCAGCTTCTATGCTGTTGTCGACTGTGACTGAAAATAATGAAGATGCAGCTATTTTGGTGCAAATTGAAAAAATCGTACAGCAGGCCCAGCTGGAAATGCGTGCATTGCTTCTGCATTTGCGTCCAATTGCCCTGCAGAATAAAACACTTGCCCAGGGACTGCGAGAGCTTATTGAGGAACTGCAGCAAAAGGCGTCATTTGACTTGCATTACGAGCTTGCCGATGTTCCCCTAACGAAGGCCCAGGAGGATCATCTGTTTCGTATCGCACAGGAGGCCTTGTCTAATACGCTTCGCCACGCCAAGGCAACGGATGTAGAGCTGGTGCTGATGGAAAGAGCCAATATGTACATTTTACGCATCCAGGATAATGGGGTTGGATTTGATAGCCAGCATGAAAAAATAGGGTCCTACGGAATGAAAAATATTGTAGAAAGAGCAACGGAAATTGGCGGTATTTGTACTATTACCTCCGTAGTAGGCCAAGGCACAAGGATTGAGGTGCAAATTGCAAAGGAAACGGGGGAGAATCATGATTAAAATTGTTGTAGCAGATGACCATGAAATGGTGCGTATCGGTGTAGTAGCATATCTTTCCGCACAGCCGGACATGGAAGTAATCGGGGAGGCAGCAGACGGGAAGGAAGCCGTCGACAAGGTACTGGCTCTGCGCCCGGATATTGTCTTGCTGGATAATGTTATGCCGAATATGACAGGGGTAGAAGCTGCAATAGAGATTTTAAAGCATTGGCCGGAAGCAAGAATAATGATGGTTACAAGTTTTCTTGACGACGATAAAGTATATCCGGCACTCGAAGCGGGAGCTGTCAGTTATTTGCTCAAGACCTCTAATGCGAAGCAAATTGCCGATGCAATCCGCCGTACGGTAAAAGGGGAATCGGTCCTCGAACCAGAAGTGACGGCAAAAATGATGCAGAAATTCCGCAGACCAAACGTGACGCTTCATGATGAGTTGACCGACCGGGAGATGGAAGTGCTGCTCCTTCTAGCACAAGGAAAGACAAATCAAGATATTGCCGATGAATTATTTATCGGTATTAAAACAGTAAAGACACATGTCAGCAATATTTTGTCCAAGCTGGGAGTCCAGGATCGGACACAGGCTGTAGTCTATGCGTTTCAGCATCATCTAGTGAAATAAAGCACAGGGAAGCCGATATAAGAAAAAATAGACGGCAATAGGTGGGATACAAGTGATAAAATCAGTAGGCGCAAGCGGAGCACACGTAGGCAGTCCCTCTCCGAGGAAAACGCAGGAACGGGCGCAAACAACGTTTCCAAAGGTAGTCGGGAATGAGATTCTAAGCGAGGAAAAGGCAAGCAGTTCATCAAAGCTGCTAGTAGCCGGAGCAAAGTCTGCGGCGAATGTTCGCTCCATTATTGAGGAGGAAAATGGCGTTGTCCGCCTGAATGCTGATGGTGACCGCTTGGAAGTAAGCGAAAGAGCTATTTCACTGGCAAAAGAGAAAATATATAGCTAAAGGAAAACAACTAGGACAGGTGGAGAGTCCTAGTTGTGTTTGTAGCGTGATCGTTATTGAAAAAGCCAGGCCGGATATTTACCGGCATGGCTTTTTCATTTTTACATGTCTATTTGACCTGTTGTAAACCAGTCCTGTACATTCCAAACTTTTGTCGCTAAACCTTCGTAAAAGTCCGGTTCGTGGGATACAAGGACGATTGTTCCTTTGAACTCCTGCATAGCGCGCTTTAACTCTGCTTTGGCATCGACGTCCAAGTGGTTTGTCGGTTCGTCAAAAATCAGCCAGTTTGCTTCATTCATCATCAGTTTGCATAGACGGACCTTCGCCTGCTCACCACCCGATAAAGAGTTCAATGGACGTTGAATATGCTCCGTCTTCAAGCCTGCACGGGCTAATGCAGCACGTACCTGTGCCTGCTCCATAGAAGGGAAGGCGTTCCATACATCATCAATTGGTGTGATTTTCTCGGCCTTTACTTCCTGCTCGAAGTAAGAAGGGAATAAGTAGTCACCACGAATAACTTTTCCGCCAAGCGGATTGATTTTGCCTAACATCGTTTTTAACAGAGTCGATTTACCGACACCGTTCATCCCTACTAACGCAATTTTTTGTCCGCGTTCGATTTGGAATGTCAATGGAGGCAATAATGGTTTGTCTTTTTCATAACCAATAAGCAGGTCCTCCGCTTCTACTACGTAGCGGCTGGATGCACGTGATTCTTTGAAACCAAACTCAGGCTTCACAGCTGTTTCGGGACGATCGATCCGCTCTAGGCGGTCCAGCTGCTTCGCACGGGATTTTGCACGGCCTGTCGTTGAATAGCGCGCTTTATTTTTCGCAATGAAATCCTCTTGTTTTTTAATGAACTCCTGCTGTTTTTCATATGCCTCGATGTGCTGGCGTTTGTTGATTTCAGCAAGCTCAAGGAATTTTTCGTAAGTAGCTGTGTAACGTGTCATTTTAGAGAATTCTAAATGGAAAATAACATCTACTACATTATTCATAAACTCCGTATCATGCGAAATTAGTAAAAACGCATGCGGGTAATTTTTCAGGTAGTTTTTCAGCCACGTAACGTGCTCTTCATCAAGGTAGTTAGTCGGCTCGTCCAGTAACAGAACTTTCGGTTTTTCTAGCAACAGCTTAGCCAACAGTACTTTTGTACGCTGTCCGCCGGATAGAGCTGCTACGTCACGTTCAAGCCCGATTGCATCAAGACCAAGTCCGCGAGCTACCTCTTCAATCTTCATATCGAGGGTATAGAAGTCTCCCGCATCCAGGGCATCCTGGATTTCAGCCATATCCTCCAACAGCTTCTCTAATTCTTCAGGCGTCGCTTCGGCCATTTTCAACGTAATCTCGTTTAATTCCTCTTCCTTTTTATAAAGCGGAAGAAATGCATCGCGCAAAGCATCGCGCATCGTCCGGCCAGCTGTTAGTACGGTATGCTGATCAAGGTAGCCGTAGTGCGTGCCAGGAAGCCATTCGACCTTCCCTGTATCATGGATTGCCTGTCCTGTAATAATGCTCATTAATGTCGATTTCCCTACACCGTTCGCACCGACTAAGCCAATATGATCACCCTCGACTAAACGGAATGATACATCTTTAAAAAGCGTGCGGTCGCCAAAGGAATGACCTAAATTTTCAACCGTTAAAATTGCCATATGTTCTCGTTCCTCCAATAGTTTTTCATCTATTATGTTCATCAAAAAACTCGCGGTACGCGGCCGCGAGCAGAGTAGAATATGTTTTCAAAGCAATTTAAAACTCGGCTAATTGCTTGTTTAATTCTGCAAGTCGTGCTTCCATTTTCTCAAGGCGCTCCAAAGCTTGCTTAACCGATTCGGGATGCCCTACTGATTCCAGCTTTTCCATGTCGCCCTGCAAATTGATATAGTCCATTTTTAATTCTGTAATCTGCTGTTGTACCTGTGCTTTTGTTAGCATGGAAATGTACACTCCTTTACAAAAAATATTCCCGCTTCTTTTTGAGAATTTCTGCTCTCTATTGTAGCACATCCAAGGCCGATTTGAGAATGAGAATGGTTTTTCTCCGTAGTGAATGATGTAGAAGGGAAACTGGCATTATGTGGGATAGAGCAAAGGGTAAGCAGTTGGACCTTCATCGAACTTACAGTTGTGCCAGATGTCTACCATAGGCTAAGTCTAGAAGCAATGCCTGTAAAATCTCATTGTTCCCTAAAATTTCGAGTGAGCGCTGTTTGCGGATGGCACGCTCCCTGCGATGTTCATGTAATAATAGTTCCATCACCGCATTTTGGATGGAGGATTGTTTAATTTTACGTCCGAGACCTAAATGAATAAAACCATTTAATTCTCGTGCAAACGCGTGAGCAATTTCACGTTCATGCTGTGCAAGTGTAATACATGGAATACCGACTGCTGCTACTTTGTAAGGTGTGTAGTTGTTGTTGCATACGACAATGTCGGCGTCATGCAGCAGTTCATATAGAGCATCTGTACTTTTGACAATCTTGGCATTGCGGCGGCTTAACAGCATCATTTGTAAATCTCCGATAGGGTGCTTATATTCATCATCAATTGCCACAGAAATTCTCAGAGGAACATGAAGCTGTGTCAAATGACGCAATGCGCGATATGTTAGATTATGCTCGTCCCCATCCTCAAAGGCTATAACAATATGAGGGGGATGGTTTGTCATCTGGTCATCCCGAATAGCGGCAATTTCCGGAAGGTGTCTATTTACCGCAAATGCATAGCTGCCAGCTAATGTATTTGCAGGCAGCAGCTCACCTGATGACCCTAAGTCCTCAAATAAGGCGACTACATTGCAGTCCGCCAGTACATTGCCGCTGCCAAAATCATCAAAGTGAACAATCGTTTTGCAGAACGGGCGCAGTATCTCTACCTGCTCTGCCACTGTATCTTTGCCATCCTGAATAATTAAATCCAGATCAAGATTGCGGATCGACTTGACAAGCTCCTCGTATTTTTCAAATAAAACAGGCGTCACGCCTATTTCCTCAAAGCGCTTTAACGCATTCATATCGTTAGTTTTCACGAACATAAAAACAGATTCTTCATTTAATAGTTTACTTAACAGCATTGCTCGTTCAAGTGGATAAAGACCCTTAACAGGGCAATGTTCCACAATAAAAGCAATTTTCCTTTTTTGATTTGGCAAATTCATCGCATCCTTTCTCTCGCCTGTTCTTTTTAAAATATGGTGAAAAAATGGTAGTTATGTGTGAAAATGAAACAAAACTATAGAAAAGGAAAGGCGGGCTTGCATATGGGAATGCGTTCAGCCATCGTAGTAGGAGCAACGGGGCTTGTCGGGTCGCACCTTGTCCAATTGCTGTGTGAAAGTGAAGAATATGTTTCTGTTACGGCACTTACAAGAAGAGAACTAGGTTATCAGCATAAAAAGCTAGTCGAGCGGATTGTGAATTTTGATGAATTAGCAGAGGCGGACTTAGATTTTGCACATGAGGTATTTTGCTGTCTCGGAACGACTATAAAAAAAGCGGGGACACGAGAGAATTTTGAAAAGGTGGATTTGGAGTATCCGCTGCATATTGCTTCATTGGCAAAAAAGAAGGGTGTTCGGCATTTTATCGTTATTTCTGCCATGGGAGCGAATGAAAAGGCGCTTGCCTATTATAGCCGTGTAAAAGGAAAGCTCGAAAAGGAGCTGATCGAAATGGAGTTCCCGCAGTTATCGATTATCCGGCCATCTTTACTTGTGGGGGATCGTAAGGAGTTTCGCCTCGGTGAGAAGGCTGGGGAACTGGTATTGAAGGTAATGAATCCTTTGCTCATCGGTCCATTAAAGGGAGTAAGATCCATTCAGGCGAGCCAAGTAGCGTTGGCAATGAAGGTGATTGCTCTGCATGGAAATGGGGAGAAAGCGGCCATTTATGAATCATCCCAACTGGCAGCGCTGCAAATGCCAGCAGTAGAAGAAGAGCAGGAAGGTTCACGTGAGAAAATGTTTGATTGGACGAAGGGAAAGAAAGAGGAGCATACGCCTGTAGATGAAGAAGTAGTATTTGACCGTGCAAAATTAAAGGAAAAAACATTGAAAAAGGACGACGAATAACGCTGTTTCTTGAACAGCTGCTTTAAAGCTATAGACATCATGGGGAACCCAAAATGGTGCTTAACCAGTCTGCAAAGAAAGGCAGTGAAAACTTACTTAAGGATTTATTACCGGTTACGCCTTAAGACTGAATTTACACGCAGTGTCTATTCGACTGGCCTCTTCTTCTGTTACAATGTTATATGAGTATATCAACTCGTGTATTTTATAATGGAGGCAAGAGTATAATGAAGATTCTACTAGTTGACGGCACAGTATTCGGTCGTAAGACAGGTGCAGTACTACAACAAGTTCAACGATATATTGCAGACTTAAATACAGATTTAGAGTTAGAAATTCTTTACTTCAGTGACCTGAAACATCAAATTTTAGATGGCAGTCCGCTGAATGACGATATGAAAATGATGATTCAAAAATTTGAAGAGGCAGATGGCTATATCTTTGCATCACCTATTTTCCAGGCATCTATTCCTGGTGTATTAAAAAATGCATTTGATATGATTCCTCCTAAAGCGCTGCGCTATAAGCCGGCTGCTATGGTTGGAAACGGAGGCACATATCAGCATCACCTTGTTCTAGAAAATCAACTGAAGCCAATCCTTGATTACTTCCGCTGTTTAGTGACACCAAACTATGTGTATACACATGCAGATCACTTTGACGCAGAAAACAATATCGTAGATGAAGAGATCCATATACGCCTGAAAGAATTGGCGCGTGTGTTTGTCCAATATTGTAAGATGAGTAAGGCTTTAAAACAAGAGCCAGTAAATGCTCAATAAGAATAAAAAAGAAACCCCGCGGGAATAATGCCGCGGGGTTTCGCTATTAAGAGATTTACCTAGTTGTGCTGTTACTGTTAGTTAAGAGGAGGCACCTGGCAATAACCGACTTAAGTTTGCCATCTCGATAGCTGATACAGCGGACTCGTAGCCTTTATTTCCTGCCTTTGTACCGGCGCGTTCGATAGCCTGTTCAATTGTTTCTGTCGTAATAATACCGAAAATGACTGGTACACCTGTTGATAGACCGACACTTGCAATGCCTTTTGCCGCCTCGTTGCATACATAGTCATAGTGGGTTGTAGAGCCGCGTATAACAGTCCCTAGACCGATAATCGCATCATACTGACCTGACTCTGCCAACTTTTTAGCGATGAATGGTACCTCGAATGCTCCTGGCACCCAAGCTACATCAATGTCTTCTTCTGCCATACCATGCCGCTTCAATCCATCCATTGCCCCGCTGAGCAGTTTTGCTGTAATAAATTCATTAAACCGGCCTACTACAATGCCGACCTTCAATCCTGTTCCGATTAATTGTGCTTCAAATGTTTGTCCCATTTTACTCATCTCCTATGCGAAAATATGATTCATTTTTTGTTTTTTGACTGATAGATAATGTGTATTTTCCGGTACCGCTTCGATTTCTAGTGGTACACGTTCCACAACTTCAATTCCGTATTGTGCGAGTCCCTGTATTTTGGCAGGATTATTTGTCATGAGGCGGACTTTTGTGATGCCTAAATCCCTCAGCATTTGTGCACAAAGCCCGTAGTCTCGCATTTCGGCAGCAAAACCAAGCTGTTCATTTGCCTCGACTGTATCATAGCCCTGCTCCTGTAGTTCATAGGCCTTTAGCTTGTTTAATAGCCCAATGCCACGCCCTTCCTGTGCCATATAAAGAACAATGCCTGTACCTTCCTGCTGAATCACCTGCAGCGCTTTATGAAGCTGAGGTCCGCATTCACAGCGCTTAGAGTGAAAGATATCGCCTGTCAGGCATGCGGAATGAATGCGAACAAGAGGGGGAGTCTCCTTGGAAAGGTCGCCTGTATAAAGTGCTACATGTTCCTTGTCATCCAGTAGGTTTGAATAGCCGATCATTCGAAAATCACCAAATTCACTTGGCATTTGCACACTGGCCTCGCGAGATACGAGCTGCTCGCGTTCGTAGCGGTAGTGGATCAGATCCGCAATTGTGATAATTTTTAAAGCATGCTGTTTAGCAATATCCAAAAGCTCAGGAACTCTAGCCATTTCTCCGTTTTCTTTCATGATTTCACAAATGACACCGGCTGGTTGTGAGCCGCAAAGAATAGCCAGATCAACCGCTGCCTCTGTATGGCCATTCCGAACAAGGACGCCTTTTTCCTTTGCAATTAACGGAAATACATGGCCGGGACGGCGGAAATCCCCAGACGTAGCTTGGTCATCAAGAATGCTCAAAATTGTATCGGAACGTTCAAAGGCACTAATGCCTGTCTCTGTCGTCTTATAATCGATACTTACTGTAAAAGCTGTCTGGTGGTTGTCCGTATTGTTGCCAACCATTGGATGGAGAGCCAGGCGTTCAGCGATTGCAGGGGAGATAGGCGTACAAATGAGCCCTCTACCGTGTACTGCCATGAAATTGATATTCTCAGGTGTTGCATGTTCCGCTAATATGACAAAATCCCCTTCATTTTCACGGTCCTCATCGTCAACGACAATAATCGGTCTGCCAGCCTTTAAATCTTCTATTGCTTCGTCAATTGTATGAAACATTGTGTACCTCCTAAAATCCATGTTGATGCAGAAAATCCATGGTAAGTGAAGACGTCTCTTGGCGCCCCTTAAATTGATTGATAATATACTTGCCTAATAGGTCGGTTTCGATATTTACCAAGTCTCGTTCCTTTTTCATGCCAAGTACCGTTTCACGGTAAGTGTGGGGGATGAGTGAAACAGTCAGCTGTCGGGGCTGTAAGTCGAAAATCGTCAAGCTGGTACCGTCTATTGCAATTGATCCCTTTAACAGGCAATATTGGCTGAGTGTTTCACTGATAGCGATATCAATATATACAGCATTTGCTGCAGGGCGCTTTCTCAAAATAATACCGGTACCATCTACATGCCCGGAGACGAAATGACCCCCAAATCGGCCGTTCGCAGGCATAGCCCTTTCTAAATTCACATAATTACCGGGCTGGAGAGACTGCAGGCTTGTTGACTTGACAGTTTCAGGCATTACATCTACTGTAAAATGCTTGTTTGCAAAGCGTGTGACCGTAAGACAGACACCATTAACTGCGATGCTGTCCCCAAGATGGACATCTTCGAGGATTTTTTCGGATGAAATGGTCAGCTCCATAGAGTCTTGTCCCTGGGCAATCGATTGGATCTTCCCAACGTCCTCGATAATTCCTGTAAACATTTCTTCTCCTCACTTTCCTAAAAAGTTTTATATGTCTTGCTGTACAGGTTTTCGTACCATTGGCCAAAGTAAGATGACCCATAATTTTTCTCATAGGTATCACGCTATGTGGTGGCCAAAAATACGTCTCTGAAACGAAAATGAGCCCCTTATAAAAAGGGGCTCATGAGTAAAAGGCGTCACTAAATAAGCCTTGCTATGAAGACTTTTTCAGCTCCTTCTTCCATCCAGACTGTTACTGTCGGCTTTGGATTCGCACCAAATCCTGCTGTTACGCTCGCGGGCTTAAGATCTCTCTATCACCGCCGATTGGGAATTACACCCGACCCCGAAGGACTCATATGAAATTGTTAATAAAGTGAAACAGCAGCATTCCTCAATAATTGAAGTTCCACCAGTTAGACATTTACGGGCAAGGGATTACATCACTGTAAAGTGTATCTTATAGGTGATGCTGTTCTTTCCATTTCGACTGCCCGTTAATGTGAAATAAAAAAGCCCAAGTAACAAGTTACTTGGGGTGCTGTGAGAATGAAAATGGGTATGCGAAATAAGCCTGGTAAAAAGTATTTTTACACCAGAGAAATCCGCATCCTTCTTCCATCCAGACTGTTACTGTCGGCTTTGGATTCGCACCAAATCCTGCTGTTACGCTCGCGGGCTTAAGATCTCTCTATCACCGCCGATTGGGAATTGCACCCGACCCCGAAGGACTCATATAAATTTATCAATAAAAAAGCCCAAGTAACAAGTTACTTGGGGTGCTGTGAGAATGAAAATGGGTATACGAAATAAGCCTGGTAAAAAGTATTTTTTCACCAGAAAAATCCGCATCCTTCTTCCATCCAGACTGTTACTGTCGGCTTTGGATTCGCACCAAATCCTGCTGTTACGCTCGCGGGCTTAAGATTTCTCTATCACCGCCGATTGGGAATTACACCCGACCCCGAAGGACTTATTTATTGTTACTCTACATTATAGCATTACATCTGTGGAAATCCAGAAATTATCTGAAATTGTAGAGAAAATACGTAATTTAAGGCGAAAGGGGTAAGAAGTAGAGGCAGACTAGTCTTTTATATAGTCCAAGAAAAAAGCTATACTGCCTCAGACAGTATAGCTATAACAGTAGTATTAGTTATTTGATGAAATAATAGAGTAGTGTTCCCATTTGCGGCTTCTCCAACGAAGAAGGACAAAAATGGCACGCAGCCATTCATCTGCTGCAATCGCAAGCCATATACCTACTAGGCCCATATCCATAACAAAGACGAATAGGTATCCGAGCGATAAACTTACACATACCATTGTAAAAAAGCCGACTCTTACCGGGTAACGGGCGTCACCGGCTGCGCGCAGGGCGTTGATAAATGTCAGATTAATAGCGCGCCCCGTTTCTAGTAAAATACCAAGCAAGAGAACTGAGGCTCCGATGGCAACAACTTCTTCGTTTGTTGTAAATAACCGCATGAAAGGTTCACGGAAAATCGTAATGATAACAACTGTTGGAATAGTTAACAGCATCGCCATTTTGATGCTGGACCATGCCCGGCTGTAGGCAATATCCTTTTCGCCAGCACCGACGCTTCGCCCAATTAAAATGGCTGTCCCTGTTCCAATTGCCAGAGCGAACAGGTAAGTAAACATCGAGATGTTTACTGCATACTGTCTTGCAGCTAGTGATGCTGCGCCAAGATATGTCACATAGTAAAGGAATACAAGCTGGCATGCTTGATATAAAATTTGCTCAACGGCAGAAGGTACACCAATCTTCAAGATTTCCTTTACATAGTTTTTAGAAAAAGTGTAAAAGTATCGATATTCAATTTTAATCTCTAACGAGCGGTACAGCAGCCAGAAGAAGACGACTGCGGCAATACCGCGGCTAATAACAGAAGAAAGACCTGCACCTGCAACCCCCATTTCGGGAAAACCAAATTTACCGAAGATGAATAGGTAGTTGAACAGGGCATTCAAAAAGTTCATGCCCGCCGCTAAATACATTGTTTGCTTCGTCAAACCTTGTACACGAATAATCGCAGAAGCAGAAGTAATAATAGCCTGGAAGAAAATCGATCCGCCTACAAATGTTAAATAAGTTGTTGCTGCGGCAAGGACATTACCTTCCAAATTCATAGCAGACAAAATTTTACCTGAAAATATAATAAATACTACACTTACCATGATTCCCACGATGAGGTTAAGTGTAACAGACAAAGCCGAAAGTTTTGTTACGTCTAATAGACGATGTGATCCAATATATTGTGAAATGACAATAGAAGCTCCTGTTCCGATAACACCCAAAATTAAAATAGCAATTTGGACATATTGATTGGCTGCACCGACACCGGCTACTGCTTCATCCGACACCGAACTCAGCATAAACGTATCGACCAATCCCATAAGCATGAATAAGAACAATTCTAGAAAAATAGGCCAAGTTAATTTAAATAAGCTCAGCTCTTTTTTGTTTGTCATCTGACACCCCTGTTTCAGTTACGTATTTCAAAACAAGATGTATAGTAACATACTATTTCTCAAAAGTGTTGTAGAAGATTTCGAAAAAAGAAGCGAATTTTTAAATGGCGTTGTAACAACGTTTATACCCGAAATTCAGCAGATGAACCATTTGCCCTGCACCTCCATCATCCTTCAAATTAGCTTTTAAACCTCATTTTTTAGTAAGGGTGTAACAATCTGTTCATAAATAAAAGAGGATAAAAGTGCAGAATACTATAACTTTTAAGAGTGTTGTAAAATGGAAGAAAGGGGGAGATGAATTTGTTAATTGAAGAATTGAAAAAAGCCGTAGGGAATGTTTCTACTAATGAAACAGTAATGGGCCACCATAGTAAAACATTTACTTACCATAAGGCCAG
Organism: Lysinibacillus sp.; assembly: GCA_031181585.1. Taxonomy (GTDB): domain Bacteria; phylum Bacillota; class Bacilli; order Bacillales_A; family Planococcaceae; genus Lysinibacillus_B. The sequence continues at coordinate 6,484 of JAPSKP010000050.1, read as the reverse complement.
TATGCCGGATGTGGTTGTCTTTCCGAAAACAGAGCAAGAACTAATCGATATTGTAGGGATTGCTAAAAAATATAAAAAGCCGATTGTGCCATACGGAGTGGGGACAAGCTTAGAAGCACAAACCATTCCCTATTATGGTGGAATTATCGTAGATTTTTCAGAGATGAACGAGATTCTTGCCATACGCCCGGAAGACTTTACGGTAACAGTCCAACCCGGGGTGACGAGAGAACAACTGAATCAGGCACTGAAACAATATGGATTGTTTTTCCCGGTTGACCCTGGCGCCAATGCAACACTCGGTGGTATGACAGCAACAAACGCAAGTGGGACGAATGCTGTAAAATATGGAACAATGCGCCAGCAAGTCCGTAAGCTCCGCGTCGTTCTTGCATCAGGAGAAGTTATTACAACCGGTGTGGATGCCGCAAAAACTTCAGCCGGCTATGCAGTAAAAGAACTATTTGTAGGGTCTGAGGGGACACTTGGTCTGTTTAGTGAGATTACTTTAAAGCTGTATGGTATTGAAGAATATAATGCGATTGCTAAACTAACATTCGATGCAATTACTGATGCGAGTGACGCAGCTTATCAAATTTTGGCGAGCGGAGTCAAAGTGACGAAAATGGAACTGCTTGATGCTGAAACGATTGCCATTGTTAATCAACAATCTCAACTTGATTTAAAAGTAGCCCCTTCTCTATTAATTGAAGTGAGCGGTAGTAGAGAGGAAGTTGGGCTGCAATTAGCTACTCTCCAGGAGTTGGCAGAGGATTGGACATGTGATTTACAGATGGAGACGGATTCATTGGCCCGCGCAAAACTTTGGCAGGCACGCCATGATGCCGCACTATCGATTGCAGCAGCAAATCCTGGGAAGCAGCTGATGTTCACTGATGTATGTGTCCCTTTATCCAAGTTGAGTGAAGCCATTTTGCATGCACGGCAAATTGTCGATGAATACAACATGAAAGCATCTATTTTGGGACATGTAGGAGATGGCAACTTCCATGTTGCCATGGCCATTGACCAGAATAAGGAAGAAGAGGTGGCAGTAATGCACGCCATCAATGACCAAATTGTAGAATTCGCTCTTCAGCACGGAGGCACATGTACGGGTGAACATGGTGTAGGTATTGGGAAAAAGCGGTTTTTACAAAAAGAACATGACTCGACACTTTTCATCATGAAAGGTGTAAAAAAGCTGCTGGATCCTCATAACCTATTCTCGCCGGGTGTCATTCTAGATGTAGAATAATGAAGAAAAAGGAATATTTCCTGGGGAATTCCTTGATTTTTGAATTATAGGGAACATTTTGGGTTTTGAGACGTATAACACAGAAGAATGAGAAAACGAGATAGAGATTTTTCTTTTAATCTATCTTTGAGACAAGGAGAGATTGGATGATTGAGATAAAAGGGCAATATACAGATGCCCTTATTTATACAAACAACCCGCAGGAGGCTGCTATTTCCCAAATTGAGGAGCTCGTTAACCAGCCTTTTATGGAAGGAGCGAAAGTCCGGATCATGCCGGATTATCATGCCGGAAAAGGCTGTGTAATCGGAACAACGATAGCATTGAATAATCGTGTTGTACCGAACTTAGTCGGGGTAGATGTAGGCTGCGGTGTATTTGTTGCTGAAATTGAAGAGACAGCAGTTGATTTTGACCAGCTGGACCGAACAATTCGGCAGTTTGTACCGGCGGGTAATGACATTCATGAAGAAGCGAGTAATATAAGGTCAACGGAGCAGTTTGCAAATGATTTATTTGTAGCGAGTGGCCTGCATAATGACTATACAAACCGCTCTCTTGGAACACTGGGTGGAGGTAATCACTTTATAGAGCTTGCTAAAGATGAGGAAGGTAAACACTATTTACTTATCCATACAGGCTCACGGTATGTTGGTTCAAAAATTGCGAATTGGCATCAAAATCGTGCGTATGAATCGTTGCGCCGGATTGATTTGACGGAGAAGATTGAGGAATTAAAAGCTGCTGGAAGATATCAAGAGATCCAGCGAATGATTACGGAGTATAAAGATGAAAACCCAATTATCTCAAAGGAGCTGGCATATCTGGAAGGTGATTTATTTGCCGATTATATAGCAGATATGAAGCTCGCACAGCAGTTTGCTCACGAAAACCGCCAGATGATTGCCCGTATTATTGGGGAGAAGATGAAGTGGGAATATGGCCTGCAGTTCGATTCTGTGCATAATTATATCGATATTGACTCTATGATTTTGCGGAAAGGGGCTGTACGCGCAGGGGCAGGGGAACAGCTAGTCATCCCGATGAATATGCGTGATGGTTCGCTTATTTGCATTGGAAAGGGCAGTGCTGCCTGGAATGAATCCGCCCCACATGGTGCAGGCCGTATTTTCTCGCGTTCAGCTGCAATGAAAAATCTATCAATGGAAGATTTCAAGCAGACAATGCATGGTATTTGGACGACATCTGTTTCTGAGGAAACATTGGATGAAGCACCAATGGCATACAAGCCGATGCAGGAGATTATGGACCAGATTGGTGAGACTGTGGAAATCCAGAAACGTATTATTCCTGTCTATAACTTTAAGGCGAGTGACAAATGGACGGGGTCTAAGAAAAGGCAGTAACCGGGTAGATAGTAAACCTACATGAATATTCCTATAATGAAGGGGCTTTTTTTCGGAAATTCGAGATAAGTCCCCTCATTTTTTTATGGCCAGCTGATTTTTTTGCTGGTATTTGCTGTCTTCAATACTGATAAATCTATGTAGTCCGCTTATTCGGACAAGAAGATGGTGCTTCCTGCACAAGTCCAATTAGAATCCTCATTTTCCTCTATTAAATTACTCATTTTCCCGCTGAATAATGTACTTTATGAGGGGGCATGTTATGATAGGCAAAATATTATTGATCTAAAGTGAAAGGTATGGATTTCATGACATTACAACAATTAAAATATGTGATTGAAGTTGCTAGAAGCCGCTCTATCAGTAAGGCGGCACATAATTTATTTATTAGTCAGCCCAGTCTTTCCAATGCTTTGAAGGAATTAGAAAAGGAAATGGGCATTACAATTTTTTTGCGTACAAATCGGGGAATTGATCTTACACAGGAAGGGTCCGAGTTTTTAGGGTATGCAAGGCAAGTGGTCGAGCAGGCCGAGCTGCTTGAAAGCCGGTACTCCAATACAAAAATGCGCCAACAGCATTTCTCCGTTTCTGCCCAGCACTATGCATTTGTAGTCAGTGCGTTCGTCCGTTTATTGGAAGACTATCATCGTGAGGAATATGAGTTTACATTACGGGAAACAAAGACATATGAAATTATTGATGATGTCAAAAAGATGCGCAGCGAGATCGGGGTATTATATGTCAATCATTTTAATGGGAATGTCATCCAAAAAATTCTGCGTGAAGGTAACTTAGTATTCCATTCATTGTTTGAAGCGAAGCCTCACGTATTTATCAGCTCCAAGAACCCTCTTGCTGCAAGGAATTTTGTCACATTAGAGGAATTGGATCCCTATCCCTATTTATCGTTTGAGCAGGGGGATTACAATTCGTTTTATTTTTCAGAGGAAATCTTAAGCACCTTGTCACGGCCAAAGAACATCCGGGTAAGCGATCGTGCCACACTGTTCAACTTATTGATTGGTTTGAATGGATATACGATTTCGACCGGCGTCATCAGCCGTGAGCTTAATAATGATATTGTCGCTGTACCATTGCTGGTCGACGAGCAAATCGAGGTCGGTTATATCACATTGAAGAACGGTTCTTTGAGCAGGCTGGGTGCGATGTATATTGAATATTTACGTGAGACAATTAAAGAAGAACAAAATCTGATATAGTTTAAAGCTATATCAAGAGATAGTTTTAAGGTGTTACTTTATAAGGGTTCCCCGGTGCTATACTAGCATTAATCAGAATTCATTTTATAACTTATAGGAAAAGTTGGTTTTAATGATTTATAGAAAGAGGGAATCGACGATGACAGCAGTAAAAGCACCATTTAAAGCAGATCATGTAGGGAGTTTTCTACGTACGGCCCCGATTAAAGAAGCACGGAAAGCATACGCAGAAGGCAATATTAATCAGGCTGCGTTAAAACAAATTGAAGATCAGGAAATTGAAAAGCTAGTTCAAAAACAAATTGAAGTCGGATTGAAGTCCATTACGGATGGAGAGTTTAGACGTTCTTGGTGGCATTTAGATTTCTTGGCAGGTCTGCAGGGGGTTGAAATTTTTGAAACGGAATATGTCAGCAACTTTAAGGGAGCACAAACGCGTAACAACGCTATTAAAGTAGTTGATCAGGTGGATTTCAACGATCATTATATGATTGAGCATTTTACTTTCTTAAAGGAAGCAGTAGAAAAGTACGGGGACGGAACACAAGTTGCAAAGTTTTCAATTCCAAGTCCGAATATGCTTTTTACACGTCTTCAAGGTGATGAGTATTACAACGGAGATAATGAACGTTTTTACAATGATACGGTTGCAGCTTATCAAAAGGCCATTCAAGCATTTTATGACGCCGGCTGTCGCTACCTTCAGCTGGATGATACATCTTGGATCGATTTCGTTTCTGAAGAGCGTATTCAAGCAGTGGAACAAAAAACAGGGTTACCTGCTAGTAAAATCATCGAAAGACGTGTGAGCTGCTTAAATGATGCTATCGCAAACAAACCGGAAGATTTAACAATTACAATGCATATTTGCCGCGGAAACTTTAAATCTACTTACATTACAAGTGGCGGATATGATCATTTCTCAGATGCGATTTTTGCCCGCTTGAACGTGGATGGCCTATTCCTTGAGTATGATGATGAGCGTTCTGGAAGCTTTGAACCATTAAAAAGCTTTACACGCGACAATCAAATCGTTGTATTGGGACTGGTGACTTCTAAATTTCCGGAACTTGAAGATGCGGCAGCAATTGAGGAACGAATTGCACAAGCAAGCAAATTCATCCCGCTGAAAAATATTGCATTGAGTCCGCAGTGCGGCTTTTCAAGTACTGAGGAAGGAAATATTTTAACAGAGGAACAGCAATGGGAAAAAATCCGTCATATCGTAGCAATTGCTGAACGTGTATGGGGAACAGCAGAAGTGCGTGGATGAAACGGAGGTAGCTAAGTGAATCCTGTTACTTTTTTTGAAGAAAGCAAGCTAAAGCCGTTCCATCTTGTTTTAATATTTTGGCTGTTTATCATTTTGATGTTTGAAGGATATGATGTGGTCATTTACGGTGCCACCATTCCATTCCTGAAGGAGGAGTGGGGCATCTCTGATATCGCGGCAGGCTCAATCGGGAGCTACACGACGATTGGGACAGCTATTGGTGCTGTAGTGTTTGGTCTCTACTCGGACCGCTTCGGACGGAAGCGAATTATCATTTTCACTACGTTAATATTCAGTGTTTTTACCATGCTGTCAGGCTTTGCGCCCAATGCACTCCTATTCACAATTTGCCGCGTGATTGCAGGGCTTGGGTTCGGAGGGGCAATGCCAACTATCGCCTCTCTTATTTCTGAATATGCCCCGTTAAAATATCGAGCAGCCATTATTTCATTTATTTTCTGCGGGTATTCCGTCGGGGCAATGGGCGCATCCTTTATTGGCCGTGCTCTATTGCCGGAGTTTGGCTGGCAGCCTATTTATTGGATTGGAGCGATTCCGCTGCTCTTTATCCCGATATTGCTGAAGGTACTGCCAGAATCAACCGTTTACTTATTGCAAAAAAAGCAGCACGCGCAGATTGCCGCTACTGCTGAAAAAATTGAACCAGGTGTGGCAACGAACTTGCATTATTCATATCAACAACCTGCAAAGGGGCAAAAATCGCCTGTGCGTGCATTGTTTCAAAAGCGCTTCGCCGTCACAACCATTATGTTTTGGCTCTCGTGCTTCTGTACATTCATTTTAATGTATTCATTAAATACATGGTTACCGACATTAATGATGCAGGCTGGCTATAATTTGTCATCCAGCTTAATGTTTATTGCAGTGTTACAACTTGGTTCCATCGTAGGAACGTTAACGCTGAGTACTTTAATTCAAAAAGCAGGATTCAAAAATGTATTAATGCCGCTCTATTTAGTCGGTGCGGTTGCGCTGACATTGATCGGCTTCTCAACGAATTTGTACGTAGCATATGTACTGATTTTCCTAATTGGTGCTGCTACGTTAGGGCTGCAAAATATGTCCAATGCTTTTGTAGCAGCATACTATCCGGCAGAAGTGCGCTCGGTAGCATTAGGAAGCACAATGGCCTTTGGTCGTATCGGTTCGATTTTGGCCCCAACATATGTTGCCGTGTTACTTACGATGGATTTACAACCACAGTATAATTTCATTGCGATCGGTATTGCCGCTATTTTCGGAATGATTGCGATGTTCTTTATTAATGATAAACATGCAGATTATGCTGAAGAAGAGCTTGAAACAATCCCAACAAAAATAGTTAAAGCATGATAGTCACTAT
>JAPSKP010000149.1 GCA_031181585.1 Lysinibacillus sp. | reverse complement strand
TATAATCGAATTAATCAAATGAAAGGAATTGTATTATGGCCCATAAAGTAATCACCGATTGTCCTGTCTGCAGTAAAAAATTGAAAATTACGAAGTTACAGTGCTCTCATTGTCACACTACGATTGAAAATGAGTTTGAATTCTCTAAGCTAGCCACCTTATCACAGGATCAGCTTCATTTTGTGGAAGTGTTTTTAACATGCAGAGGGAATATTAAAGATGTTGAAAAGGAGCTGGGGATTTCATATCCAACGGTGCGCGGCAAGCTGGCAGACATCATTTCATCCCTAGGGTATGAGGAGAAAAAGAAAAATGAGATGAACGAGAAAAAAATTGTTACCATGTTGGAAAATGGCGAAATCACTCCAGAAGAAGCCATTAAGCTCTTAAAAGACGAATAGGAGGCATATAGGATGAAAGAGGAAATTACAAGAGTGTTGACAATGGTTCAAGAAGGCAAGATTGATGCAAATAAGGGGTCAGAACTGATTCAAATATTAAAGGAAAAGGATGAAGCAGGTAATAAGCTTTTGGAGAAGCCGGCTAAATATTTAGATAAAACCCTGAAAATCCGTGTGGTTTCAGCCGAAGATGATAATGTTACGGTTAATTTGCCTATAAAACTTGTCAAAGTCGTATTAATGGCCGGCCACAGCATCGCAGCAAGCATTCCTCAATCGGAAAAGTATGTGAAGGATATAGACATAAGCCTTATTCTAGAAGCAATCGAAAACGAATTAGATGGCCAAATTGTCGATATTAAATCGGCAAACGGAGATACCGTGTCGGTCATCATTGATTAGTGATCTGCCTATGATGCATGTAAAAGTGAAAGCGAAAAACATACGTTTAACGATTCCTATCCCGTATGCTATCTTAAATATTGCTATCTCCATTTTAACCTCAAAATTCTTTCAGCAAAACGTAGAAAAATGGACCAAAGAACACTTCGAAAGAAAAGAACTCGACGTTCCTTTTCCGCTAATAGATAAGAAGACGCTAAAGCCGATCGTGAAGGAACTGAAAAATTGCAAGGGCATCGTGCTGGTAGATGTCAAAGCAAAGGATGGTACAGAAGTTAAGGTTAAACTTTAACCGGCTTTAGAATGCAGCGACTGAATAGCATTAAAAAGCCTATTTTCCCGACCGCTGTACCGAGAAAATTAGGCTTTAATTACTTATAGCAGCCTCTTTTATAAAATTACGTCTTTAATAAAGACCTCTCCCTTTACAATAATGTTATTTTAAAACTCAACTAGAAAACACTCCAATCAGATCACTCCGCTTGGGCAAGAAGAAATCCTGCCCGCCCGGCTTCATAAAACAAGTGAAACTACAGATTAAAGGTTTCCTGCCCAATCAGCCTGTACTGAATTAGATTACATAAAATAAATGTCCATATTTCTGGTAGAAATTTTAAAGGGATACACCTATTTATTATGTGAATAGCTAAAACTTTATGGTAATCATCTATCAACGCTTTTAAATGATAGGAGAGAATAGCAAAGTGGACCATTATGAACAGATTAGACAGAATATACTCAATCACTATCAGAACCATCACCTAAACAGACCGTTCATCGTAGCAATTGATGGCTTAAGCGGGGCGGGTAAAACAACCTTTGTCAATCAATTGAAAAGCGAGCTGGATACTATTCTCGTTATTCATATCGATGATCATATTGTGGAGCGCAAAAAGCGCTATGAGACAGGACATGAACAATGGTACGAGTATTATCAATTACAGTGGGATACAGTTTTTTTGGAAGAACAGCTTTACAAAAAAATACACCAAAATGAGCGGCAATTATATTTACCGTTCTATGATAAAGATTGTGATACATGTACGTATAGAACGATTCACTTGTCGCCTTATCCAATCGTAATAATTGAAGGGGTTTTTCTGTTAAGAGAGGAATGGGAAAATTATTATGATTATATTGTTTTTTTAGATTGCCCAAAGGAAATTAGATATGAACGTGTGCTTCAAAGGGATACATATATAGGAACTATAACAGAGAGATTGAAAAAATATCAAGAAAGATATTGGGCAGCTGAAGACTATTATGTAAATAAGCAGTCCCCATTAAAAATAGCCCACAGTATTTTTAAATCGTAACTAGAAATATACTAGCAATTGAAGAGTATTTCATCATTAGGGGAAAACCATAAACAATAAAACCATACGTAAGGAGAAGCATGTCTTGTAAAGGCGCTTCTCTTTTTTTTGCGCTTAGCTGGATGTTACGCATGCCTTGTTTTCATCAGTATTTTATAGTAATCGGCAGAAAAAAAGCAGCGGACACTTTATTGGTAAAATCATTTGATATGGAGGTTTTACCAGCAGCTGATTTATCTAAAAAAGTGGAGAGATTTGGTAAACAATCGGAGGGAATTTCATTGTTACTTCACAACTTTTTTTTATAATCATATGGCATATGCTATTTGTTTCGAAAAGGGAGTTGTTAAGGTTGGAAAGTGAGAAGAAGACAAGGAAATCCAGCGGTATGTTGTACAAAACCATATGGAGATGGCATTTTTATGCGGGTTTGATTGTCGCCCCGTTTTTAATCATTTTAGCCATCACAGGTGGGATCTATCTGTTTCAACCCCAGATAGAACAGCGGTTGTATCAAGAATATTATGAAGTATCCCCAGCAGAAGAAAAAATTTCCGCTGATGAGCAGATTGCAGCAGTGAAAGAAAACTATCCGGGAGCCCTTGTGACGAGCTATCGTCCAGGGGAGGCGGAAACCCGGTCCAGTGAAATCGGAATCAGTGTAAACGATGAATCCTTTACGATTTTTATGGACCCGTACACAGGAAATGAGATTGCTCGATTAAACAGCGATGACCGGATTATGGATAAGATTGAGAAAATACATGGTGAATTGATGATGGGAACAATGGGGGATCGTATCGTGGAATTGGTAACCTGTTGGGCCGTTGTACTGATCGTCTCAGGGCTGTATCTTTGGTTTCCACGCAAAAATAAAGGACTGGCAGGCATTATATATCTCCGCTTAAAAAATGGAAAACAGATTTTCCGAAGAGATTTGCATGCGGTACCTGCATTTTGGGTAACTGGAGGAATGTTGTTTTTGATCATGACCGGGCTGCCATGGTCAGGATTTTGGGGGACGAACTTTCAAAACCTCATGACAAATGCGGGTATGGGGTACCCGCCATCTGTTTGGACAGGAAGTGCACCACAATCCATTACAAAAACAAAAGAAATCGCAGATGTACCGTGGGCTGCTGAAAATTTAGATGTACCGAAATCTACAGTACAGGACTATAAAGCATTATCCATTGATAATTTGATGCATGTAGCTTCGCTCGAAGGGATCGATCCCGGCTATACCATCTATATTCCCCAAACAAAGGAAGGTGTCTATACGCTGTCCGCTTTTCCCGCTAAGGCACAACATGAAGTGACGATGCATATCGACCAATATTCAGGGGCGGTATTGGCAGATTACCGCTATGACAACTATCATTTTATGGGCAAGGTGATTGCCTGGGGAATTACGTTACATAAGGGGACTCAATTTGGTGTCATTAATCAGCTGATCGGCTTACTAGTCTGCGCTGGAATCGTTTTGACAGCAGTGAGCGGTTACTATATATGGCTGAAACGGAAACCTAGCAAAAAATTAGGTGCCCCATCAGCGCCGAGTGTAAAAAAGATGAAAGGTTTTTTATTTGTCCTCATCCTGCTCGGACTGCTTTTCCCGCTTGTTGGTTTATCACTGCTCGTTATATGGCTGCTTGATTGGCTGCTGATTCAGCGTATTCCAGCGATGAAGCAATTCTTTAATGCCTAAACAAATAGAAGAAGGAAGGTGATCTCGATGAACAAAATATACTCCATACTTGCCGTCTTATTGACTTCTGTTTGTTTGACCGCCTGCACAGCGGATCCCGAGGCTAGCCGGCTTTATAGGCAGGAAGCGCCGTTGGAGGCTGAAATTATTGTGCCGGAGCCGTTAGAAGCAGGAAAAACTGAAGCGATTAAAGTAATGCTTACGCAAGACGGAAGTCAGGTGGAAGATCCAGAATTCATTCATATGGAAATTTGGAAACGGGACGGCACCGTTCAATATGGAATGACAGAAGCACACAATGACGGGCAGGGACAGTATAGTCTAAGCAAGAAATTTGAAAATGAAGGTCTTTATTATGTTCAGGTCCATGCAAAGTATCACGACTCCCTAATTATGCCTACAAAGCAGTTCATTGTCGGTGAGTTGTCGGAAAGCGACAAGCAGGCTTTGCAATCCGATGTCCCCGCCGCCGGAGGAAGCACCGGGAAACATCATTAATAAACGGAAAAATAAATACGCTAGCATTTGAGTTCAAGTAAAATAAAAACAACCAGTCGCGGGCACGAGACCTGCGGCTGGTTGTAATGCTTCTGGGACATCTCATTAGAAAGGCTTCTCGCCAACTTCAGAAACTTTAAGTAGAGAATGAAAAGGGTAATGATGCTATATTGTTTCTGCTATTACATATGCTGCTCAATTGCTTGTTTAATCGTTGATTGAATCATCGGTATATCATTGTTTGTAAACGTAAGGCGTACAAAGCTTTCATCCATCTCCAGTGCTTCAGACAGGAAGCTTGCCAGCCCGCGGGCACGACGGTCAATTTGGAGAAGGACTTCGACGCTGCCGGACGATTGGTTAAGGAATGCTACTTCGAGTTCATCCAGGCGGCTTCTATATGTTGGATTTGTCGCCGAGAACTCAAATTCTTGGATAAATACGTGAGGTGTACGGAAACGTTTCGGCGCTGTCTCGCAATCTACCTTTTTTAGGCGGAAGCCGAGTGACTTCACAGCATTTAATACCTCGTTTGCAAGGGATGATGCATTTACCTCGATATAGTCCTTATCAGATGGGTCAACCGCCATTTTTATATCAAGCCCTGTTTGCACCCATACTCGTGTGTTGCCGGAAGTAATCGGTGTTGTATAGGGAAGGTTGAAAGAAAACGGAAT
>JAPSKP010000049.1:7277-23891 GCA_031181585.1 Lysinibacillus sp. | reverse complement strand
TGGTCAATAAAGAACGATTCCCCAATCGATGCACCTGGATGAATATCAATACCTGTCAATTGATGCGCGTACTCAGACATAATACGAGGGATGATTTTCACATCTAGGTTATAAAGTTCATGGGCGATGCGATGGATGCAAACCGCTGTAATAGAGGGATAGCTTAATAAAATCTCCTCTGTGGAAATAGCTGCTGGGTCCCCATTATAGGCCGCTTGAATGTCCGTTTGAATTACTTTGCGAATCGTTGGCATTTTATTAATTAGCTCCATTACCACTTCATCCGCTTTTTCTCTGCATTTTTTTTCGCAGATTGGTGTGCCTTCAGCATCGCGGTTATAGATTAATACTTTTTCGATAATATCCCCAAGATCCATCGCGGCTGTTCGTAAGCAGTTGCTTGCTTCCGCATTGATTCTCATATCATTAATCGGTCTGCTCCCATACATCCCTGGGAATAATGCTACCTGAAAGTTATGAAGAATCTGGTAAATTGTATTTTTACCGTGTAAACCGATAGAATTCTCGATGTCCACGTATTGCCTATTAATCTCATCTAGAGAATTGGCGATATTCGGTACTTCGTTGTTCAACCATTCATTAAATTTCATAGCTTTATACCCCTTACAATTTATTAAGACAAATACTGCCTTGGCTACTATGTCTATTGCTTAACTTTTTTCATTGTACAATGATTTAGAAAATTATGCAGTAGTTCTGATTTCAGTTTTATAATCTAATAGCTAAAATTGTCTGCTTCCTTATTAGGTTTTTTAAAATGGGTAAATTCGATAGAACTGGAATCCCTTTAAAAAAGCTTTCTTGCATTGTACCATATGATTTATTTTGACAAAGAACGATTATTCACATGAACAATCGAAGATTCTCGTTAGGGTATAAATATAAAATATCTTACATACTTATTGTTTTAAGCGTTAGAGATATAACAGGTTAGCAGTCATAAATAGAAGTGTGTGGATTTTTAGGAACAAAGCTTGATAGATGAATTTCTCTCTTATTAAGGCAGATTAACGTACTATCAGAGACAGATTAATAAAATACACGGAATATATCTTTTATAGAGTAGCATATATCAAAATTAGGGAAATGAATATGCGAGTGGAAAGTTAGTTGCTTAATGATGAGAGGGGGAGTAAGATGAGTTTTGGAAATCAAGTTCAGTTAAAAGTTTACCAGCACATTGAAAAGAATATCATTCCGGTTTCCTATGAAGAGCTGGAAGCAAAGGCAAAAGAGCGATTAGACGCAAAGCCGTATTACTATGTGGTGGCTTCTGCCGGGGCGGAGATAACAGCAACTCAAAATAATCGAGCGTTTGATAAGTGGCAGATTGTACCGAGAATGCTATGTGATATATCTTCAAGAGATTTACGTATCGAGCTTTTTGGTAAAAAGCTAAGCTATCCGGTTCTCCTGGCACCTGTAGGCGTACAATCGATTGTCCACCAAGATGGGGAACTGGCAACGGCTCGTGCTGCTGCAGCGATGGATGTACCTTTCATTGCGAGTACCGCTTCAACGTTCAGCCTTGAAAAAATTGCTGATGAGATGGGGGATTCTCATCGCTGGTATCAATTGTACTGGAGCGGTGATCATGAAATTGCTGCTAGTATGGTAAAACGAGCAGAAGCAGCGAGGTATGATGCAATCGTCATAACACTTGATACGCCAATGATGGCCTGGCGTGAAAAGGATATTGAACATGCATATCTTCCATTTTTGGAAGGGCAGGGAATCGGTAACTACTTAGAAGATCCTGTCTTCTGTTCTCGACTTGATTGTCCGCCGCATGAGGATATGCATTCAGCTATTCAGCTTTGGGCGTCTATCTTCGGAAATCCTGCTTTAACATGGTCCGATTTAGAGTTTATCAAGAAGCAAACCTCGCTTCCGATTCTCCTCAAAGGAATATTACATCCTGATGATGCGAAACTTGCAGTAGCGCATGGAATGGACGGGATTATTGTCAGCAATCACGGGGGACGCCAGGTCGACGGGGCAATCACAGCCATTGACGCTTTACCAGAGATTATCGAAGCTGTAGAAGATCAGATTCCAGTTTTAATAGATAGTGGTATACGTCGAGGTTCCGATATACTAAAAGCCTTGTCCTTAGGTGCAAAAGCAGTTCTGGTCGGCCGTCCGTATATGTACGGTTTAGCGCTGGCAGGAGAAGAAGGTGTAAAGCAAGTGTTGAGAAATTTGATAGCGGATTTCGACTTAACATTAGCTTTGTCTGGTAAGCGGAACGTTCAAGAATTGAATCGTAGTGTATTAAAAAGGCTTTAGTTATATAGACTTTGATCCTCCCGTGCAAAAGAGGCGGGAGGACATTTTAATTGTTTTTTTAATAAGCAGCTTAAATATAAGTAAATGGTTATTTACTTATGCATATACTAACGTTATTATATAAGCAAATAGTTATTTAAGGAGGGTTTTGTTATGCAGATAGAGCGGATGGAAAAGCAGTTAAAAGCATTGGCAGACCAAAACCGTTTAAAGCTGCTTTCCTGCCTAAAGAGTGGGGAAGTGTGTGTATGTGAATTTGTAGATGTACTGAACATCTCACAGCCTGCTGTTAGCCAGCATTTACGTAAATTAAAAGAAGCAGGCATTATAGCGGAAAGAAAAGTTGGCACGTGGAAGCATTACCGTATAGCCGATAATCAATCACCCGTTGTTCAATGTGTGATTGATGAGCTGGAAGCTGCGCCTCTTTGTGACTGCAAAGGTACGGAGGGTGGAACATGCTCGTCCTAGCCAGTGTGATTTTTCTCATCACCTTATTATTTGTTATTTGGCAGCCAAAAGGGCTTAATATCGGATGGTCAGCCTGTGTGGGGGCTGTACTTGCATTAGTAGTTGGTGTAGTAGATATAACGGATGTAATGGCAGTTGTTGATATTACGTGGAATGCCACATTAAGCTTTATTGCAATTATTATGATTTCGCTCATTTTAGATGAGATTGGATTATTTGAATGGGCTGCTTTACATATGGCGCGTGTCGCAAAAGGGCATGGCATCAAAATGTTCATCTATGTCAGCTTACTGGGTGCGGTTGTGGCAGCGCTTTTCGCAAACGATGGGGCAGCCTTAATCTTAACGCCGATTGTTTTGGCAATGGTCCGTCACCTGCAGTTTAAAGAACAGATGATTTTTCCGTTTATTATGGCAAGCGGCTTTATCGCAGATACGACATCGCTTCCGTTTGTTGTAAGCAATTTAGTAAATATCGTCTCTGCGGACTTTTTCGGAATTGGCTTTGTGGAGTATGCCATTCATATGATCCTGCCGAATATCTTTTCCCTTATTGCCACAGTTACCGTGTTGCTGCTGTACTTTAATAAATCAATACCACGCACGTATGATGTGACGATGTTAAAGAAACCACGTGAAGCGATTAAAGATGAAAAAATGTTCCGCTTATCATGGGTGATCCTAGGTATCCTTGTCATTGGTTACTTTTCAAGTGAATGGACAGCAATTCCAGTTTCATTTATTGCAGGGAGTATCGCTCTTTTCTTCTTACTGATGGCAAGAAGAAGCCCTATAGTCAATACTTCAACGGTGATTAAAGGTGCACCGTGGAATATCGTTTTCTTCTCGATCGGTATGTATGTTGTTGTCTACGGACTCGGAAATGCAGGGCTGACAGACGCATTGGCAGGTGTCATTAACTACACAGCTGAGCAAGGACTATTTATCGGAACGATTTCAATGGGTTTTATTGCGGCATTTTTATCTTCTGTTATGAACAATATGCCAACCGTTATGGTAAATGCTTTAGCTATTGCGGAAACGAATACATCAGGGGTGCTTCGTGAAGCACTTATTTACGCGAATGTCATTGGATCTGATTTAGGGCCGAAAATTACACCGATTGGTTCACTTGCGACGCTTGTTTGGCTCCATGTATTAAGTCAAAAAGGTGTGAAAATATCATGGGGCACATATTTTAAAACGGGTATTATCCTGACGATCCCGATATTGTTTGTTGCATTGATCGGGCTTTACATTACACTTTTGATTATTTAAAGGGAGATAAAACATGTCTAAAAAGTTGATTTATTTCTTATGTACGGGAAACTCTTGCCGCAGTCAAATAGCAGAAGGTTTTGGAAAAGAGTATTTACGTGATGAGTGGGAAGTAAAAAGTCCAGGTATTGAAGCACATGGTGTCAATCCACTTGCTATAAAAGCAATGGAAGAGCTGGGCATTGATATATCTAGTCAAACATCAGATATGATTGATTATGACACACTTCTCCAAGCGGATTTCATTGTTACGTTGTGCGGAGATGCAACAGATAAATGTCCAATGACACCATCTCATATTCGTCGTGAGCATTGGGGATTTGATGATCTGGCAAAAGCGGCCGGGTCAGATGATGAAAAGTGGCTTGTATTCCAGCGAGTACGTGATGAAATTTGTAAACGTATAGAACAATTTAGTCATACAGGTAAATAATCAGGAGCTCGTCTCTTGATTTTTTTACCTCTTATATATAATAGAATACTTATATAAAAAATGAATTTGGAGGGAAAGAAAATGGAATTCAATATTATTAACCAATCCGCGGCTTGCTATAAGCCGGGTACTTCATGCTGTGAAACAACATTGCCTGTGGCAGTTATCGGGGCAGGTCCAGTCGGATTAGCAGCAGCAGCTCATTTAAAACATCGTAATATGCCGTTCTTTGTAGTAGAGGCGGGAGAGCTTGCTGCTCATGTTCGTTCATGGGAGCATGTAACACTGTTTTCTCCATGGAAATATAATATCGATTCTGCTGCGCGTATATTACTGGAGCAAACAGATTGGCAATCTCCGCAAGATGATCGCATCCCTTCAGGAAGGGAACTGATTGAGCTTTATTTAGCACCGCTTGCTCAGCTGCTTGAAAAACAAATTTACACAAACCATCGTGTAGAAGCCATAACACGCGAGGGAACAGATCGTATGAAATCGGTAAATCGTGAGAATAAACCATTTATCCTCCATGTAAATACTTGCTGTGGTACAAAGCAGATGAAGGCAAGTGCGGTAATCGATGCTACAGGCACTTGGGATAATCCGAATCCTGCGTTAAGTAATGGTGTATGGCTGACCTCGGAGAAAAAGCTGACTGACCGTATTGACTATCATATTCCGGATGTTGATGAAAACCATATACTTTATGCGAATAAACGAATAGCTGTGGTGGGCGGCGGTCATTCCGCAATTCATTCTTTATTAAATTTAGTAACCGTAAAAGAAAAATACCCGGAAACTGTTATTACATGGATTCTACGGAAGTCTCGCGTGGAAGATGCCTATGGGGGCGGCTCTAACGATGAATTGGCAGCGCGTGGAGAATTAGGTTTACGCATTGCTGGTTATGTGCAAAAAGGGATTGTACAAGTAGAAACATCTTTTTATACTCAAGCGGTTTATGAACAGGACGGTATTGTATTAAAGGGTGAAAATAAAGTACTTGAATCATTTGATCGGCTAATAGTCAATACAGGAAGCCGGCCGACTTTTGACATGCACCGTGAACTGCGCTACCAAGCGGATGCTATTGCTGAAGCAGTACCGGCTTTAGCGCCGCTTATCGATCCGAGTGAGCATAGCTGTGGCAGTGTACCTCCGCACGGTGAAAAGGAATTGCGCCAGCCTGAACAGAATTTTTATATAGTGGGAGCAAAATCATATGGACGTGCACCTACATTTTTGATGGCAACAGGCTATGAGTAAGTTCGTTCAGTTGTCGCTTATTTAGCTGGTGATATAGAAGCTGCAAGAAACGTACAGCTCAGTCTGCCAGAAACGGGTGTCTGTCATAGCGGTGTCGGCAGTTGTTGCTAGGAAAGGGATGGGGAAGAGCTTGCAGAAGGGTTGCATACACAACTAGTTTAAATAAAAGATCATTCTTTATGATTTACAAAATAAGGCGGTTTCCTTAACGGAAGTCGCTTTTTTAGGAGGAAAAATGCTTCGGAAAATGGCAAAACAAGCTATAGAGACTGTTGTTGCTATTTATCAGGAAGGGATGAATAGGGGTTTATCAACCTTTGAAACAATCGCACCAAGACCAGCAAAATGAATGGGATATAAAATTTCATAAAGATTTGCGGTTTGTCTACTAATAGAATGGGGCTGTGCAAGGATGGATATCTGTTACGCCTATTTCAGTCCGTGAAGTATATACATCAGGCAATCTGTTTCTCGAAAGGGGGTTGGCAGTATTTTATCGGAAGCTCTTTGTGAAGAATGCAAAAATCAGGTTACAGGATGCTTCAATCATCCATTTTTGAGAAAAATAGTGCAAGCATTAGATTACATGAAAAAGCCGGATTTCGTTTCGTAGGCATTTGTGAAAAAATTGTACAACGAGACCGCTCCTGTTACGAAATTAATATTAGTGTTAGCCTGAGCATGGAACAGTATATCCTTTTAAACTTTAAGTAATTTAGGACAAGTGCTTGACTTTCTGGTATAGAGTTATATTATTAATATCTTTCTTTTATGAAAGGTTACAAACGATTGATTGGGACAATTGTTGGCTGCTTGTAAGGATGTAGTATTTAAGTTTAAAATGTACTTGTTAATAACAGCGAACTTTGATAGAATCAAGCTAATTAAATGCATTTGCAGGGGGACACAGTTGTGTTGAGAAGGTAAAACCTGACCCTTAGAACCTGACCGTTAATACGGACGTAGGGAGCAAAGTACATATTATTTTTCTGTACTTACTATGGCTCCGCGTAATTTACGTGGAGCTTTTCTTATGCAAATACTTTAATTGCAGGGGGACACAGTTGTGTTGAGAAGGTTAAAACCTGACCCTTAGAACCTGACAGTTAACACTGACGTAGGGAGCAATTATAGGTGTAGTATACACTTTTTTTGGCGTCTCTATATTAATAGGGACGTTTTTTTGCACTTACGTCTATCTAGTGAGGAGGAAACTGTATGGGGTTTTGTAAAAAGTTCGAAAAGGTGCAGATAGCTTTACTGTCGTTTCCGTTCTTTACAAAATTCCGGGTCTCAAACAACTATACAAAAATTAAGTAAGGGGAAATTATAATGAAACTACATGAACAAACCGTTTTAGTTACAGGCGCAAGTAGAGGCGTTGGAGAAGAACTCGTTAAAGCTTTTGTTAAGGAGGGGGCTAATGTCGTATTGAATTATTATAAAAGCGAGGAAAAAGCAACGCGTTTAGCGCAAAATTTGGGTCCTCAGGTTATCGCTTTACAAGCAGATATACGCAATCAACAAGAAGTGCAGCAAATGGTCGAAACAGCAAAGCAACATTTTCATACGCCGATTACAACCATAGTCAATAATGCGTTGATTGATTTCGAATTTAATCCACTTTCGCAAAAAAATGTGTTTGAGCTTCAATGGACTGATTACAATAAGCAATTTGAAGGAACGATTAAGGGTGCTTTGAATAGTATTCAAGCATGTCTTCAGGATATGAAGGACCTGGGATTTGGTCGAATTATAAATATTGGGACAAATTTATTTCAGCATCCCGTAGTAGCTTATCATGAATATACAACAGCTAAAGCAGCATTGCTCGGATTTACACGTAACATGGCCAAAGAGTTAGGTGCGTATGGCATTACAGTCAATATGATGTCTGGCGGACTCTTAAAACAAACGGATGCGAGTAAAGTTACGACAGCAGAAGTATTTCAAATGATTGAAGCCGCAACACCGT
Source organism: Lysinibacillus sp. (assembly GCA_031181585.1). Classification (GTDB taxonomy): domain Bacteria; phylum Bacillota; class Bacilli; order Bacillales_A; family Planococcaceae; genus Lysinibacillus_B. The sequence continues at coordinate 16,159 of JAPSKP010000049.1, read as the reverse complement.
TACAAAGAGTGACAACACCAAAAGAGTTAGCAGACGTGGCTTTATTCTTTGCATCTCCTTGGGGATGTGCCATCACTGGGCAAAATTTAGTCGTTGATGGTGGTCTTGTTATGGATTAGGATTTCAGAAAAAATCGTTGCAGCGATTTTTTCACCTACACCGGGAATTGTTTGGAGTAGTTTATATTCTTCAAGTTGTACTGCTAACTGATCAATCTCACGCTCCAACGTAGAAAGCTGTTGGTGGTATGCTTGAAGTAAATCTATATATTCAGATTGACAAGCAGGCTATGAAAAAGGGTTGACTGAAATGGGTTACGTTTTGCAGCTGCGATTATATCCTCTGCTTTTTCATACGTTAATTTTCAAAATTGATAAGGGTTTGAATAAAATCAAAATGAACATACACTATGATACTAATCATATGAGGAACCGCTAATTAATAGGAGTAACGGTATACCTAATCATAAAAAAGTATTAGGGAACAACTATATGTTCCTAATACTTTTTTCAACAGGATTTATGCTAATTTCTTTTGTTTCTGGTCTAAATAATAACTAATGAACGTTAGTACACTTGCACTGACTGCAACGATCCCGCCAACCCATGCTACATCCATTAAATTACCTTGATAGTATACAAATCCGCCGAGTGCAGATCCCAATGCGATACCTAAGTTACTTGCTACTGGCATTAGTGAAGCAGCAAGTCCTGTTGCTTTAGGCTGATAAATGCCAGCGAGGTCAATTAAATAAAGCTGAGTAGATGTTGTTAAAAGGATGGCTGTTAACGACATCATAACAATGTTAATCATTCCTAATACAAAATGATTTGAAGTCCAATATAAACTTGTTAGAACAACAGCTTGTATGAGAAAAACAAATCGAAGTCGACCAATTGCATTAAAGCAGGCAATCTTACCGGCAAGGATATTACTGAATATCGAGATAAATCCGTATCCAAATAAGACTAAACTAATTGACTGACTTGGTACTTCCATTCCTTTCAAAATAGGAACAAGGAAAGTAAAGACCGTATAAGTTGCACCAAACCCGAGAGCAGGAATGAAAAAGGCCATTAAAATCCTTGGCTTAGTCAATAAAGAAAATTGGTCTCGTATCGAACTGCGTATTTGGCTAAGCTTATGGGGCAAGACGAAATAGGATGTCAAAAATGCCAAACCACCTAGCAAAGTAGTGAACATAAAAGTGGCATTCCAGCCGTACCAATCGGAAATAACAGTACCAAGTGGCACACCAACGACATTTGCTAGTGTAAAACCACCGAAAATGAATGATATCGCAATTCCACGCTTTTCGATGGGCATAGTTTCACTTGCAACAATCATAGCTAAGGAAATTAATACGCCTGTTACAATCGCTTTTATAATTCGAAGTACAAGCAGCATCATATAACTTGTTGAAATTACGCACAAAGCATTTAATACGATGAAAGAACCTATTAAAAATAACATCCATTTACGCTTCGGAAAATGACTTGTTGCTGACATCACTATTGGTGTTGCGATGGCAAAGGTAATGGCAAACGCCGAAACGAGTGTACCTGCTTTTGCATTTGGCATATGAAGACTTGAAGAAATATCGGTTAATATGCCGACAATAATAAATTCGCTTGTCCCAAGAACAAATGTTAATAAAGTAAGTGTGAAAATGAGCAACCAATGTTGCTTAGATAATTTTGTGGGCTGCATAAATGCCTCTTTTCTTCGATAAATGGAATTGTGTCTTAGAGTAGATGCAAACTTAACCATCATACCACTAAATTATTTTTAGAAAAATCCTTTATTTAAATAAAAAAGAGGCAATCCGTAGTTTTGGACAGCCTCTTTTTTATAATCAAAGCTTTACTCTAGGAAAGCTTTCGAGTAATGAACGACACCTTGCATATTTTCGAGAGCTATAATTACTTCATCAGGCACTTCAAATGGGGCTTGTATATTCCACAAGCTAGCACGTTTAAAACAAAACTTCTGATAATAATCTTTATGACCTAAAACAATTACTGAGTGATTACCAAGCTCTTTGGCGTTTTTTTACGCAGCATATATTAAATTGACTCCCAATTCCTTTTTCTGCTACTCAGGCGTAACAGAAAAGGGAGCAGGGCCAAAATTTCTACTGCCTGCACCAACTACAACTTTTAATTTATATAGAGGAATATGACCTATAATCTCTAATAAAGTAGAAAAAGAGGTTAATGCACCTAAAGCACCAGCAAAAAAGCTACACCGGTAACAAATAACAATAATACAAAAGCACCTTCAAACTCAAATAATCAACAAGTAGAGGCACCTGTAAATACACCTTCTAACAATGTTAGTCAATCAGTTTCTGAATTTTAGAAACAAGTAGTAGGCTTAACAAATACCAAACGTACAAAAGCAGGTCTAAAACCGCTTGAAATGCATTCTCCATTAATGGATGTAGCTCATGCAAAATCAGAAGATATGGCGAAAAATAATAATTTTTCACATACTGGTCCGACTTATGGAAGCCCATTTGATCAGATCAAATCTGCAGGAATTTCATACCGTTCTGCTGGTGAAATATTGCACAAGGTCAAAGAACACCACTACAAGTAGTACAAGCCTGGATGGTATCACCAGGACACTATCAAAACATTATGAATGCAAATTACACACATATTGGTGTAGGTTTTGCTGAAGATGGCTACTATTGGACACAACAATTTATTCAATTATAAACAAACAGAAAACATCACTATTAGGCTACTTGGCGATCAAATTCTATTGGCGTTAAGCAGCCTAACTTTTGTATAGAAATCGACACAATTGTATTGTAGGAAAAATATGCAACCTTATTGATTACGCTCCGTAGATTTATTTACGAAGAGGAATAAAGATAATAAAAAATATGGTGGCCGGTTACTATTCTTATAATAAAACAGAAAATGACGAAAGAGGGGGTGTGAAGCCGTGTCTACAAACGAACAACGTAAAGCCATGATTCGCCAAGAAATCATTAGCGAGCAATATCCTTACTCGGCGTAAAATACCCAATATTTTTATTTGGAAACCACACCAATTGCTCGTGAAATAGAAAACCCATCCAGGTACAAGTGAAATGTACCTGGATGGGTTTGATTTGTTTAGTGCCAAATAGCGCGTATGCCTTCTGCGGTAGATTGCTGTAATGTTTGCTGTAATTTTTCTTGTAGCGCGTCCTTCGATAATATGTTAATTTGCTTGCGCGCAGCTAAAACCGATGGTGCACTCATCGAAAATTCATCGAGACCAAGTGCGACAAGTAAAGGAATCGCGGCAGAATCTCCGGCCATTTCCCCGCACATGCCAACCCATTTCCCCTGTGCATGGGCGCTATCAATTACAAGCTTCACAAGCGCTACAATTGCAGGGTGAAATGGTTCATATAAATGTGAAATGGTTTCATTCATTCGATCAGCTGCCAATGTATATTGGATTAAGTCATTTGTGCCGATTGAGAAGAAGTCAACTTCCATAGCAAAAACAGGTGATAAAATGGCTGCACTCGGAATTTCAACCATGATGCCGATTTCGAAGTCACTTACTTCTACATCTTGTTCAAATAATACTTCTTTTTCCTCATCCAGCCACTGCTTAGCTTGGCGGAATTCATCGATTGACGAAATCATCGGAAACATAATTTTTAAGTTACCGTAGCTACTCGCACGTAGTAATGCTCGAAGCTGTGTACGGAATAGATCTTCGTTTGCGAAGCACAAACGAATAGCACGTAAGCCTAAAAATGGATTGTCCTCTTTTGGCATATTTAAATATGGGATAGCTTTGTCGCCGCCGATATCAAGTGTGCGTACCACGACTGGGCGTTCACCCATAACAGTTAAAACATCACGATAAATTTCGAACTGTTCTTGTTCAGTAGGCGCAGTGTCTCGCTCTAAGTACAGAAATTCTGTTCGAAATAAGCCAACGCCATCTGCACCTTGCTCAAGTGCTTTCTTAGCATCGTCTAAGCTCCCTATGTTTGCAGCAAGTTCGACATGATGCCCATCTTTCGTTACTGTTTTTTCGTGCAATAAAGCCTGTAAACCTTGGCGTTTTTCAAGTTGAACTTGCCTAAGCGCCTTATAATGTTCAAGTTGCTCGGCCGTTGGGTTAATGAAAATTTCGCCTGTCTCACCATTCATAATGGCGATATCACCACTTTGCACTTCAGACATGATGCCTGTAGCACCGACAATAGCTGGAATTTGCAATGAGCGTGCGAAAATGGCAGAGTGCGAAGTTTTACCTCCCTTTTCCGTGATAAATCCATGCGTGAATTCTGCATTCAATTTTGCGGTATCTGAAGGTGTTAAATCATGGGCCACTAAAATAGTAGGTTCTTTATAGTCGGAAACGCTTTCATTTGTGCCTGTTACCTTGCGCATTAATCGTTGTGAAACGTCGTTTATATCTGCTGCACGTTCCTTCATATACTCATCATCCAGTGCTAAGAAAAGCGTCACAAATTGATTTTGAACCGCTTCAATCGCCTGTGTAGCACCAATTCCTTCTTGAATAAGTGCTTCAATCCCACCAATATATTCAGGGTCCTGCAATACAAGTAAATGTGCACCGAAAATTTCTGCTTCAGATGCTCCTAAACGTACAGCTGTTTGGGCTTCAAGCTGCTTTAAATCGATTTTTGAATCTTCTATTGCTTGCGTTAGCTTAGCTAATTCCTGTTCAGTTGTACCAATTTCTGTTTGCTCAAGTATTGTTGCAGGCTCAAACTTTACGATTTTTGCAATCGAAATTCCACTTGCAGCGGCAATTCCTTGAATTTTCATTAAATCAGTCCTTGCTCTGTTAAAATTGCGTCTAATTGCTGTAGAGCTACTTCTTCATCAGAACCAGTTGCTGTAATTGTAATTTCTCCGCCTGCTGGTACGCCAAGTGACATAACGCCTAAAATTGATTTCAAGTTCACGTTTTTCTCACCGTAGTGTAAGAAAATTTCAGAAGAGAAACCGGCTGCTACCTTTACTAATGCACTTGCGGGACGTGCGTGTAACCCTTCCTTGCTTTTGATTGTAAATGTTTTTTGTGACATACTGAAAACCTCCATTTTTGAATGAATTTGATTGTTTTATTGTTATAACATTAACAATTTGAACGTTTGTGAACGATATATGATTGATTTTACAGAATGTTTCGTTTAAAATCAACTTAAAACTAATAACAACTCCATATTTTCATTTTTTATGGTGTTTAGTGAGAAGGTGATTACGATTATTTTTACAGAACGTCAACAGCAAATTTTAGCGTATTTACGGCAATATGGTACGGCTACCTTACAACAACTTGTTGATTTTACTAATTCATCGGAGTCATCAATACGCCGTGACTTAACTGAGCTTGATAAGAAGCAATTCATAGATCGTTTTCACGGAGGAGCAACTTTGCGAAACCCGATGCTTGGTGAAAAAAGCTTACTGGAGAAATCTGATGAATCGCTAGCTGAAAAGCAGCAAATTATGCAGCTTGCAGCCCAGCATATTCGTTTCGGTGAATGCATTTATTTAGATGCAGGTTCTACGATTTTACATCTTATACCTCATATCGCGAATAAACAGGTTAAAGTTGTAACTAATGGTTTAATGCATGTGCCGCTTTTAATCGAACAAAATATTGAAACTATTATCATTGGCGGTCAAGTGAAGGCGAAAACGCAAGCTATCATCGGATCTAAGGCAATTTCTCAGCTTCAAGAATATTATTTTGATCGGGCATTTATTGGTGCTAATGGATTTTCAGAGGTGCAAGGCTATACAACAGCAGACTTAGAAGAAGCGACATTAAAACGACTTGCGATTAAGCAGTCAAAGCAGGCGTATGTTGTTGCCGATCGCTCGAAATTTAGGTTGAGTCAATTTGCGAAATTCGGCGATTTACAGGAAGCGATTTTAATTACAGCAGGATTAACAGATGCAGAATACGATCAACTCGATAGAAAAACGGAGGTGTTACGCGCATGATTTATACTTGTACGTTTGCACCAGCTATTGATTACACGCCTTATGTCGATCATTTCGAAACAGGGAAATTAAATCGAACAGCTGAAGTGAATTATTTACCGGGCGGCAAGGGCATTAACGTTGCACGCGTATTAAGTAGACTTCAAACAGAAGCAACGGCATTCGGCTTTGTTGGTGGTTTTACAGGTGCATACTTAAAGCAAACTTTGCAGGAGCAGAACATTAGGACCGATTTCATAGAGACAAATGAAATTACGCGTATCAATGTGAAAATTAAATCGGATGTTGAGACCGAGCTTAATGGTCCTTCACCGACAATTACAAGTGACATGTACGCGCAATTATTGAAGAAGGTAGAGTTTTTAGAAGAAAATGATTGGTTTGTCCTGTCAGGCACAGTGCCAACTGGCTTTGATTTAACGGCGTTACTCAATATCCTTTCTAGAAAAGGTATCCAGCTTGTTGCAGATATTGCAGGTCATGTGTTGTATGAAATTGTACCGTATCGACCTGTATTAGTGAAGCCAAATTTAGAAGAGCTTGGAGACCTGTTTGGTACTACTTTATTAACAGTAGACGAAGCGATTCCTTATGCGAAGCAGCTCATTGAGTTAGGTGTGCAACATGTCATCGTATCACTTGGGGGCGATGGAGCTTTGTTTGTTAGTGCCGAGGATATGTATTATGCAGCTGCACCAAAGGGCAAGGTTGTGAATACTGTAGGTGCGGGTGATTCAGTCGTAGCAGCTACAGTTGCGATGTATTGTGAAACGGGCGACTGGCAGCAAGCATTTAGGCATGGGGTTGCAGCGGGGAGTGCAACGGCGTTTCAACTAGATTTATGTACGCAGCAGGATGTCTTAGCTCTAGTAAAACAGGTAAATGTTAAAAAACTTTAGGGGGAGTGTTTTATGCGAATTACAAACTTATTAACAGCAAACACGATTAAACTAAACGTACAAGCAGTGTCAAAGGATCAAATCCTAGAAGAATTAGCACAAGTTCTAGTAGATGCCGGCAAAGTAAGCGACAAAGCAGCGTATGTTGCGGATTTACAAGCGCGGGAAGCACAGAGTTCGACAGGTATTGGGGAAGGAATAGCCATTCCACATGCAAAATCAGCAGCAGTTTCTGCACCAGCGATTGCATTTGGGCGTCAATTAGCAGGTATTGATTATGATTCACTTGATGGTCAACCAGCAAAATTATTTTTCATGATTGCGGCAAATGAAGGTGCAAATAATGATCATTTAGAAACGTTATCAAAACTTGCAACATTTTTAATGGATCCAGAATTCAACGAAAAAATGATGACAGCTTCGACAAAAGATGAAATTTTAGCAGCAATTGAAGCAAAAGAAGGTGTCGAGGTTGCAGAAGATGTTCCAGTAGTAGCAACTGAGCCAATAGAAATGACAACAGGCAAGCGCATTTTAGCTGTAACAGCATGCCCGACAGGTATCGCACATACGTTTATGGCGGCAGAAAAGCTTCAAACAACTGCTGCACAAAAAAATGTTGCAATGAAGGTGGAAACAAATGGTTCGGGCGGTGTGAAAAATAGGCTGACAGCAGAAGAAATTGCAGATGCAGACGTAATTATCGTAGCTGCCGACACGAAAGTTGAGATGGCACGTTTTAATGGTAAAAAAGTCATTCAAACAAAAGTGGGTAAAGCAATTTACGAGGTAGATGCATTAATCGACCGTGCAATTTCTGGCGATGTGCCGGTGTATTCGCATGAAGGTGGCGGAGACGCTTCGAATGAGCATTCAGAGGGAACTGGCGGTTTCCAATTTTATAAACACTTAATGAATGGGGTATCGAACATGCTACCATTCGTTGTGGGTGGCGGTATTTTAATCGCACTTTCATTCTTTTGGGGCATTAACTCTTCGAATCCGAACGACCCTTCGTACAATGAATTTGCAGCAATGCTTAACACAATCGGTGGCGGTAACGCATTCTTCTTAATGGTGCCAGTATTAGCAGGATTTATCGCCATGAGTATTGCCGATCGTCCAGGTTTTGCACCTGGTATGGTTGGTGGTTTATTGGCCATTACAGTGACAAATGATGCAGGTGCTAACTCAGGCTTTATAGGTGGTTTACTTGCTGGTTTCTTAGCAGGTTATATTGTATTAGGTCTCAAAAAAGTATTCGAAAAATTACCTACACAGCTTGAAGGGTTAAAACCAGTTTTATTCCTACCGGTGTTTGGTATTGGATTAACAGGTATTGCGATGATGCTAGTAAACCCTCAGCTTACGAAGTTATACACGGGGCTTACTAGTTTCCTAGAAGGTTTAAGTGGTACAAACACAATTCTTCTCGGCTTACTATTAGGTGGGATGATGGCAGTTGATATGGGTGGTCCACTCAACAAAGCCGCATATACATTTGGAATCGCGATGCTAGCTAGCGGTAACTATAACATTATGGCGGCGGTAATGGCCGGCGGTATGGTTCCTCCATTAGCTGTAGGTTTAGCAACAACATTCTTTAAAAACCGTTTCACGAAGCAAGAACGTGAGGCAGGGAAAACGGCTTATGTTCTTGGAGCATGTTTCATATCCGAAGGTGCCATTCCATTTGCGGCAGCAGACCCTGTTCGTGTGATTCCTTCATTTGTGCTTGGTTCTGCAATAGCGGGGGCATTAACAATCATGTTTGACATCGCATTACGTGCGCCACATGGTGGTATTTTCGTAATGGGACTTGTAGACGGTGGTCTAGGAAAAGCAGCACTTTATTTAGTAGCTATTTTAATCGGTTCGGCAGTAGCAGCTTTTTCGATTGGATTACTTAAGAAAAAGGCTTAATAATAGGAGGTACTTTCTTCATCAAAGCGATTAGTTCACGCCAACCCCAAAATTACAT
>JAPSKP010000049.1:0-7177 GCA_031181585.1 Lysinibacillus sp. | reverse complement strand
GAAAGTGCAGAGGATAATTGGACTTATTTGCGCTATCAAGAAGCACTTACACCTGAAGCAATGGTGAAATTAGCAGTAGCTGCATTTGAACGTTATGGATTTGAAGATTTTAAATTAAAAGGCGGCGTGCTTCAGCCACAAGATGAAATGGATGCGATTGAAGCATTGGCAAAACGTTTCCCGAACGCGCGAATTACATTAGATCCAAATCTATCGCATTGAAAGACAATAGGGTTAATTTATTTGGAACGATAAAAAAATTTTAAAAAAAATGTTATGACCCGATGTTCTTGTAATTGTACGTTTCGTGAAGGAGATTAACACAACTGTTTATACACGAATTATGCATTATGGGGGAGTCCACATAGTTTAAATATTGAATAATTTTGATTAAGAAACCTAAGGTATAATATTTTATATGTATCGTATTAAAAGTATGAACTTCTTGTCCTTTTACAGCTGAATAGGCAGGGGATTGTAAAGTATCGAAAAGAAGGGAAATTAGCGTTCTATTCATTAGATGATCGTATTAATGGCCGATAGCCTTGATAAACTTCCAAATACGATAAAGCAAAATAAAAAAGCTATGATGATTATTAAACATAACATTATTTTTTCAATTATTATTAAGGTAATTGCATTAGTGATGATTTTTCTCTGAATGGCTTACTCGATGGCTAGCAGTTTTAAGTGATCAGGGGGGCTGCATTATTTGTTATTCTAAACTCGCTTAGTTTAATTAGAACAAAGTAAACAAAGGAGAAGTTATATATTAAGTATTTGGAGACAGAACTTTAGCTGAAAGTGGTTTAAAAGTTTATATAAACTTTTAATTTGGTGTCCAAAACTTTTTGTCTTTTTACAGAAAATCTCGCTTCTGTCTCACTATTTAAAGTATACTTTTGAGACAACAATAACTTCCTATAATTTATATTATGTAAACTAGAAAAATTCATCGATAGAAGTGGGTTTGTCCCCTTAAGTGCCTATAATAACGGTCATTGTATATGGACAAGAACTTGCAGACACTTATATAGATTCAAGTTAGTCTTGTCTATGTATAAAATCTATAAATCAAAGCCAGCAGCTGTATCAATAAGTACAGCTGCTGGCTTTGAATGTATTGCTATAAAGGACCACGTCAAATTCAATTCTACTTTTGATTTTAGTCAAACGTACTTTTAATTGAATAACTAAAATATGGTTTTTATCTTCATATCATTTAGTCCCTATGTTCCCTTTCTAACTATACGTCGCAACAAGAATCTTTAAGTTAATTAATAAACGACATCAATTCTTCAAAAATTAAATTCTGATCTTTTCCTAACGTCATTAAATGTGTGGAGTTTGGAAAAGCTTTTATTTCCTTTTCACTTGAGGATATATTTTCATATATATAATTTGCACTTATTTCATACAATGAGTCATCCTTGTTTCCATAATAGATTGCTAATGGTGCTGTAATGTCAGAAACATGATCCATTGTGTGATGAATAAACTGCTGGAACATTTCAAATGAATGTAAAGACATTTCTTGAAAGGGTGGCAATTCTTTTGCAATCTCTTCAGTTGTCTTCCCTTCGAGCTGCTTGTATGCTCTTGTATAATCAATCAATCGTCGTTTTAAGTGTTCTGGTGTACGGTCTTTTGGGACGGACATTACAATAAGTCGTTCAATCTGCTCTTCCTGTGCGAGCTTTAATGAAAAGATCCCACCTATTGATAATCCGATAATAGAAATCCTTTTATACCCTTGTTGTTGTAAAAAGTAGTAAGCCTCTTGAGCATCTTTCCACCAATCATTTATATTCATATTTAACAACGCTTCTGGTTGTCCCCCATGACCTTTATATAACGGTACATAACATGTACAACCAATATGCTTGTTTAGATATTCGGCTAATTTTTTCATATCACGTGTATGACTTGTATAAGAATGTAAGAATAATATCACTGTTTCATTTCCCTTAAGAAAGAGTTCTTTCGCTGGTCGAATAAGCATTCCATCACCTCAATAAGAAATTGTATAGCAACAATAAATATTAGACTTCCAACAAAACTAAAAAGGAAATCTTTTTTCCAAAGCATAAGTAAAATACAAACAAGCGTTGTTAATAAGTAATCAAACTTCCAAACCAGTTTCCCTGCGTCAAAAAATAAGGTTGGAAAAATAAGTCCGGAAAAGATGCCTATAGGTACAAAAAGTAACCCACGTTTCACACGAACAGTTAAATACTTTTTGGGTACGAGAAGCATTAATCTTCGTGTTAAAAAGGTAGCTAGCGCCATTATTAAAATAGCAATTAGAATTGTTAAATCCATTTTAAACATCCTCATATGAAAAAAATCCAATAACGAATGCGACTAATCCAGATAGAAGTAATAAGACACTTGTTGGAAAAAACGTATAACATACTAGGACATAGACAGCACAAAATATTAAAGTTAATATTCGCTGCAATGAAATGAGGTCACTAATTACAAGTAAGATAAAACAAGTTGTGCTAGCGAACTCTAGACCATATGTATTATCACCATTCATCCAATGCGTAAAATATGCTCCGATTGCTGTCCCAGTCCCCCACGCTAAATACACAACAAAACCTGCTCCGATTAAGTAACTGCTATGAATCGATTCTTTTTTTAATTTTGCATTAGCAAGTACAAATAAGGAATCCGACAATAGAAATGCGATAGTATTAATTATTGTCTTTTTTCATGTTGTACATGAGGTGACAAACTTAATCCGTATAAAAGATGCCTTGCGTTTAGTAAAAAAGTTGTTATAAATAGTGTAAATAAGCTCGTATGTCCTAATAATTGCGAAATCGAAAGCTGTGCCGATCCAGCAAAAGAAATAAACGACATAAGCGAACTTTCTAATACAGTGAATCCTGATTGTATAGATACCACACCGAAAATAGCCCCAAATACAAACGTACTAATACTAATAGGAAGGGCATCTAAAACCCCTTTATGAAAAGGATGCTGTAATTTCTGTATTGCATGAATCATGGTAATTAAATACTCCTTTAATGATGAGTGTAACAAGTAAAAATAAAACGAATGGTTTATCCACTCGTCTTTTCATGCTTTATTAAATAAATAAATACCCACAAACATTAATGCAAGCGCAATGAGTTTCATATTATTCAAGGGATATGTAACCCCACCAAAAAGTCCAAAATGATCAATAATGGCGCCTGCTACAATTTGACCGATTACAACTGCCATAAATGTTGAAGCAACACCAATTAGATTTACAGAAAAAATATTAACGACAATAAATAATGCACCTAATAATCCCCCTATTAATTGCCATTTAGGAACATTAAATACATTAAGAAAATTCCCTTTTCCGAAAAAGAAAGCCAAAAAGAATAGTGCAAGTGCTCCAACTGCAAAGGAAATAGCAGCACCCTCTAACTCCCCTACTTTCTTACTTAACATAGCATTAATTTGGCTTTGGATAGCAAGAGCCGAACCACCAATCATTGCAAAAAATCCAATAATGAATTTGATCATCAAATCCCCCTTCTAAAAACATATAGATATCTAATGGAAATAAATCATTAAAGCTTAGTGAGCATTTATCTTTCTATACAAGGTTGAGAAATAAATACATTAAATTTCTATTAATTAGAATGAAGTAGTTTATTCTACACCTTTCTCTGTATCTGCAATCTTTTTATATTTTTTCACCCATAGTTTTTCGATATAGCCTGTCCCAAATAGAACTCCAGTCACAATAAATACAAATCCAATTAATTGTGAAGTTGTAATTGTTTCTTTTAAGAAAAACACCGAGAATACAAGACCGAAAAGTGGAACAAAGTTATTAAATATGACTGTTTGTCCTGCACCTATTTGCTTAATCGCTTCATTAAAGACGATATACCCAACACCTGTTGCCAATACCCCTGACACGATAAATAAGAAATAGATAAAAATAGGAGCGGAAGTCATTGCACGGATTCCACCAGGTTCAGTTATAAAACTAATTATTAACAAACCAATCGATCCTACAAGAAACATTACTGTTGTTACTTGTTTTGAATCGAGAGTTGCAGTAGCTTTTTTTACGAAAATAAAACTAATCGCTTGAACAAGTATGGCAATAAATAAATACAATTCACCTTGAGATAATTGCATATGACCGAATGAACTGCCTTGAATAAAAAAGACACCTGTTAATGCAAAGATAATACCTGTTATTCGCCACCTTGTTAATTATTCTCCTAAAAAGATGAAGGAAAGTAATGCTGTGGTAAGCGGAACTAATGCAAGAATTAAGGAAGCATTAGAAGCGTCAATCATTGTTAAGCCTACTGCAACAAGCAGATGATGTAGAATTACACCAAAAATACACCCAAGCAGTGTATAAAGCCATTCTCTTTTTGATAAACGACGAAAAGACTTTCCAAGAACGATGATGATTAATGCTGTAATTCCAGCTATCATAATTCGAAATGCAGTCATTGTTTGGGGAGGTAAGTCTTCCACCAAAATTTTAATTATAACAACATTGAGTCCCCAGAGGACCATGATAGACAATACTAGACCATAAGTTAACAAAACTCGTTTCTGACTCATAAGTTCTCCTCCAATTTTTCTCTTTACAATTCCCCTTATCACACAATAGCCGGAATGTATTGCCCTACCTCCTTTTTGGGGAAATGGTATGTTCAACTATAGGTGTTATATTAATTCACCAGGTGTATAACACTCAATCCCCTTCTATAACACTTAGATTTTAAATTTCATTCGCCTTGATAGTAAGACACCTTTTACATGTGTTGGATTTTCTATATTAGTCTTTGTCCTAGGAGGTATAATAATTTCTAGAGTAACGTTTACTTATAAACGTTTTTGCACATCGATGGATACAACATGATTAAAATTTTCACAAAGGTTAGACTAAATTTATTATTTATTTGTGTTAAATTGAAATATGTATAACACTAAATAGACCTATAACACTATGGAGATAATTTATTATGCAAATTAATATTCAAAGAAATATAGATGTATCACTATCTAATCAAATTTATCAATCCATTGTTGACCGTATCCATTCAGGACTTTTGGAAGAAGGTTTAAAACTGCCTTCAGTACGCAATTTATCAAAACCACTGCAAGTTAGTTTAGTTACAGCTGTGAAGGCTTACAAAAGGTTGGAGCAGGATGGTTTTATTACTTCTATTCAAGGGAAAGGTACATTTGTAAAAGCTAAAACCAAAGAAAATTTAAGTGGAAAAGAGACAACATCCTCATACGTTTGGCAGTTATCAGTTCAAGATTACTTACCTAGGTCCCAATTTGCCCGTTTTCACATTGTTCCACAGAAAGTCCACCTTTCTTCATCTATGATTGATCCCAAACTACTTCCTAATCGTTATTTCGAGCATGAGGTTCACCAAGTTCTTTCAAAAAATCCAGAGTTATTGTCCCTATTTGGAGAGATTCAGGGTGATAGTCAACTTAGATGTGAAATATCCGAGTATTTAAAAAGGTCAGGGGTTCTCTCTACACCAGAAAACATCGTAGTTACAAGCGGTCTTCAACAGGGTATTGATTTAATTGCTCGTACATTTGTCGGCCCTGGAGATGTCGTGGTAATGGAAGCTCCTACCTACCCAGGAGCAATTGATATTTTTAGTGGAAGAGGTGCAACCATACTTACTGTGCCAGTAGATAAGGATGGAATGCGAATAGATATACTACAAAGAGTGTGTGAGAAGCATCGACCTAAAATCATCTTTACGATTCCTACTTTTCATAATCCAACTGGGGTTGTTATGACTTTAAAACGACGTAAACAGTTACTTGATATAGCTGTGAGCAATCAATGTATTATTATAGAAGACGATCCATGCAGTGAAATATATTTTGAAAAGAAACCACCTGTTCCCCTTAAGAGTATGGATCAGTTAGGGCATGTAATTTATTTGAGAGGATTAAGTAAAACCATTGCACCCAGTTGCCGAATAGGAGTATTAACTGCTTCAGGCTCTATTTTCAACCGTCTATTAGCAGCTAAGGCGAATAATGATTTAGGAAGTCCTTTACTCACACAAAAGGCGATTCTTCCTTTAATTAACTCAAAAAGAATGATAGATCACAAAAAAAAATTACGTACTGCATTAAAAATTCGTAGAGATTTAGTGCTTGATTTACTTACAAGGTTTTCTCCTGAAGGTTTATCTTGGACGGTACCAGAAGGTGGATTAAACTTATGGATTAGTTTACCTACTTGGCTAGATAGTCACTTACTTTTATCAGAATCCAAAAAACAACAGATTACATTTTTACCTGGATCAGCATGTTTCCCAATTGGGCAAGAAAATAATCATTTGCGGATTAGCTACTCCTATGTAAATGAGGAACAATTAACTTATGGAATAACAACACTGTGTACTATACTTCAAGATATGATTTCGTCGAAAACGATAAGTGAAAACACCCCATATTTTTAAAAATGGAACAGAGTGTGCAGAAATAATAAAGTTGTTTAATTTACAATAAAGTCATTTTAAAAATAATAAAGTTGTTTAAAAATCCTTATTCCACGAACGGAGCAGGTTAGTGGAAGTAATAGTAATTAGGTTTGACTGGGAAAATTGTCGATGATATTAAAAAAGACACCGAAGTGTCTTACAGAGTGAAGCCAAAGTCACTTGTTGACTTTGGCTTTACGTTTTTTCAGCTGGTTTTTTAAAGTAAAGTTTTACCCAGCCTGTCTTGAAAACGTTTGCCAGACAAGGCGCGCCGCTGAGCGAAGACGCGAATAGAACCTAAGTTCATGAGAGGACGAGCGAGGCAAGCAACGCTGGATGAAAACGTTTGTCAACAGGCTGAAAGACACCGAAGTGTCTTATGTTTTTTAAATTAAGCATACTGATAAATTGAAATTTAATTACTTAACATTATGCTTATCTTGGGAGCGAGGTATTTTATCGGTGAGTGTATACAAACCATGTAATGCTTGCTGTTAATAATGCTGACGAAATCAAAGCTGTAAGAACACTATATGTTTGCCAAATAAGTATTGTTGACCAATCGAAAGCACAGCACAGTATACCCAGGGCAATCGTAGCGATCAGGAAAATAACTGTTACGATTATTCTCTTTTTTGTCATTGGCTGCCGCTCATTCGTTTTCCTTCTGCGTAATCCTA
>JAPSKP010000048.1 GCA_031181585.1 Lysinibacillus sp. | reverse complement strand
CCTTTTTTAGATAAAGATAAGGAAATATAGAAACGGAATAGCAATGGAATAAAAGAGACGCATCCATACATATGTCGAAAGAGGGATGGAAGCAGACTTTGCAATAACGGCTACCTGTAGATGGATACTCAAGCTTTGCATTGTTAAAAACAGGACGATAACCAGGCGTAATAACTCGCCGTCCATCAACGTATGAGCCTCATGAAGGCCATTTGTCATTTCAAGAGCCGCTGCTAGGAAAAGCAGCTGACCGGACGATAGAAAAGATTCCGCCAAATTAAAAAGTACTGTATAGATAGTGGAAAAGAAAATAATGGTAGAACCGACAACTAATACAGTAGGTACGCTTTCTTTAATGCTTGACGTAAAGGCATTTGATACGGCAGACGGAGGCTTTGTTTTTTTCTTATAAACAGGCAGAAAAAAAAGTAATATCAATGAAAATACATGAAGTAGAATTAAATATCGCACACTAAAAGCTGTGTCGCCGAGCAGATCTTGTCCAACAAAACCGATGACAAATAGCGGGCTTGGACAGTGGCAGATACCGAGAAGGATGGAAGCTTGTCTTTCCGATAGCTCATCTCGTTCTTTTAATTGAGCAATGATTGAGGCACCCGTCGGAAAACCGCCAAGTGCGCTTAATATGTATATTTTTAAATAGTTGAGACGACCGCTCAAGGGCATCGGTGAAGTTAATTTCAAAAGCCAGCTTGTCAATATCAAATAGGCGAGTAAATAAGGAAACAAAGAATCCATGAAAAGTGCTACACCAATATCGGCACCTTCATGAGCTACTCCAGGGAAAAGGAGCAGCAGCACCAGCAGAAGAAAACAAACAACCAATTGGAAGGTTAAAATTATAAAAATCCGCTCTTTTCAATATTTTGTCATGTAAAGTATGAAGTGCTAAACTAATATATGCACATCAATGTCTTTATCGTGTCTAACAAGCAGGGGGTTCTCGAACAGTGAAAAATAATAAATTATCTTCTTTAATAGCAATTTTTATCGGTATTATTTTGGCTGGCTTCCTAGTGCTATACCCATTAGATCTTTATATTATGAAGCCTGGGCATGCGTATACTGTTTCGGAATACGTAAATGTACAAAATGGCGATCAGGATGATGAAGGATCATTTAGTTTGATGACGGTCTCCATGTCAAAGGCGACCCCGCTAACGTATATATATGCTAATTTCAAGGACTATTATGAACTCTTATCCATGAATCAAGTTCGTCAAGAGGAAGAAGATGATGAAGAGTATAATGTACGTCAATTAAAGTTAATGACAGATTCGCAATTTAATGCGCTGTATGTTGCTTTTTCACGTGCTGATTTGGAATATCAGGTCACGTTTAAAGGTGTATATGTCCTGAACATTATTACAGGAGGAGCGGCAGATGGTATGTTGAAGGCTGGAGATGAAATCGTAGAGATAGATGGTGAACGCATTGAAAGCCAGAAAATGCTTGCGGAGCAAATCGAAGGAAAACTGGATGCAGGACAGAAAGAAATTGAACTTGTCATCAATCGTGATGATGAGCTGCTCACAAAGAATATTAAGCTAAAAGAAATTCCAGGAAGTGAAGGCAGAGTAGGTCTTGGAATTGTGTTTACAGAAAGTAAATCGATTAAAACGGATCCAAAAGTAAGTATCCAAACAGAAAGCATCGGTGGTCCTTCTGCAGGTCTTATGTTTACCCTTGAAGTGTTAAATCAGCTTTTAGAAGAAGATTTGACGAAAGGATATACAATTGCGGGAACAGGTGAGATGCTGGAAGACGGAACAGTTGGCAGGATTGGTGGTATTGAAAAGAAAGTAGTGGCTGCAGATAAGGCAGGCATGGAAATATTCTTTGCTCCAGACGACGAGGTAACCGAAGAGATGCGGAGTAAGTACCCTGATTATACATCTAACTATGAAGCAGCCGCAAAAACCGCAAAAGAAATCGGTACGACTATGAAAATCGTACCGGTAAAGACGGTTGACGATGCAATCGAATATTTGGAGAAGTTAGAGCCGAAAAACTAAACACGAATAGGCGGGGTTTTGATATCCTCGTCTATTTTTTTGCTGCTGAACAATTGTACACCGAGCCCGTACATGGTCGTTGCCTGGATATCAATTGCCAGCATTTCATCCTTGATAGAAGCAACTCTGCTGATGAGAGGGAGTTCAAATTCCTTTTTGTTTATTGACAAGTAACGCTGTCCCGCTTCTGTCATTCCGAGTAAACGAATATAAGAGGGAGAGGTAAAGGCCTGCAGCTGTGCTTTTGTAATCCCTGTATAAATATGGGAAAGCATGCGCTGTAACCTTGTCCATGTGTAGCGTTTAGATTTTAGGTTTGTCATAAATTCTTGGTATGTGTTACTTGTCTTAGCATGTTTAATGAGTGCATTTTCAAGTCCTTCCTGCACATCTGCATAGGCAGTCAACTGTTCAGGCGTATGGCGAAGAATGGCGTATTTTAAAAGCGGCCATAATTTCTCCCAACTCATAAATGCTCCATGAGTAGTCAGCCATTCATGAAGTAACATATAAGAAGTTTGAGGAAGAAATTGTTCAACTTTTTGCCCCTCAGACAGGGCTTTCCGAATGCCGGTAGCACTGGCGATGTGTTTAGTATGGTCTGCATCCTCGTGATAGCCAGCTTCGATGCGCTGAATCGTAACGGGCTGTATAGAGCTTTTTAATGAATGGGCAGCCTCTATATAGTGAAATCCCAAAATATTATTCGGTTGTGATAAATCAATGTAGTTGTCCGGGTAAACTTTTGTCAATTCTTCATACGCTTGATACAGTGCCTGAGGGTAGCTGACGCCTGTTTTCATGGCCTGTTGAATGGATTTATTATATTGCTGGCGATTTGATTCAATTAATAGAAAAGTGTTGAGAAAGGGCTTAATTGTCCCTTGCTCGCTTCCAAAAGCGAATGAGGAACATTTTATGGCATCGAGAAGTGTAACGGCACCTCGCGCAAATTCACCTGCGAGAGCTGTACTATAAATATATGGCAGCTCAATAACGAGATCTACTCCACCTGCCAAGGCCATTTTTGTACGTGTCCATTTATCCACAAGGGCAGGCTCTCCACGTTGTAAAAACTGACCGCTCATGACGGCTACAGCTATTTCAGCCCCTGTTTGACGCTTTGCTTCTTGTACATGGTGGAAATGTCCATTATGAAAGGGATTATATTCTACTACAAGTCCGACTGCTTGCAAATCCATGCACCTCCCTGTAAAATTAAACTTTATGCAAAGCAATTATTCACCAGTCTATTTTACATGAATTTGGCGCGAATAATTAGAAAACATAAATTAATACTGATTATACGGGCGTTTTTTAGTAGTGACAAGAAATTATCTTGACATCTATTTTTGTTAGCTATATAATCAACATTGTTGTCTCGAGGTGATTAACGAATGAAATGGTCAATTCATCAATTATCGAAGTATCGCCAAAATGGGATGCCTATTGATGCAGTAGTGCAATTGGATGAAGTGATGAAGCGCAACAGCGACATTCGCGACATTTCACCCGTTCATGTAAAAGGGCTTTGTACTTTTGGTGCATCGCAAATGACTTGTCAATTTACGCTTGAAGCAACACTTACGCTTCCATGTGCACGCACATGGGAAGATGTTGAATATCCGATCAAAGTCGATGCGGTTGAAATATTCAGCTGGATCGATGAAGATAAGCGCGGAGATGAAGAGGGCGACATCCATTATATAGATGGTGAAGTTATCGATCTGAAGCCAGTGCTGGAGGAATTAATTCTTCTGGAAATCCCGATGCAAGTATTCAAAGAGAATACCGAAGGACAAGTGCAAGGCGGGAAAGACTGGTCTTATTCAACGGATGAAGAAGTGTTGGCGAAACGTGAAGCTGACGAACCAAAATTGGATCCAAGACTGGCTGCTTTAGCTAAGTATTTTGATCAAACAGATGAATAGAGTATCTGTAAGGAGGTGCCATAATGGCTGTACCATTTAGAAGAACTTCTAAAACTGCAAAAAGAAAGCGTCGTACGCATTTCAAATTATCTGTACCTGGTATGGTAGCTTGCCCAAACTGTGGTGAAGCGAAACTTGCTCACCGTGTTTGCAAAGCTTGCGGACACTACAAAGGTAAAGAAGTAGTAGCAAAATAATTCAGTATTTTGCGCTTATAAAGGCGATATAAGAGGCCATGGCTCTTATATCGCCTTTTTATATGGATCAATAGGATGCTGGTCGCAAACTTATAGCCGCTGAAGTATTTTGTGACGGGCAGTCGCGGGAGCGCGACTTGACGATCTTAGATTTCGATCTTCTGGGGGCGGGGCTGGTTCCGATCCCATTATCCCGCGTGCGGCAGTCGTGGGACATATTCTTTTCTGGTTCGTGGCGTTTATGGAATTTTTCCTTCCCTCTTCATTTTATTCTTTTCACCCTACTGCCTCTGTTAAATAATATAAAATCCCCGTTGCTCAAATATCGTGAATATTCGAATAGCTCTCTTGTCAAATGTTTTTAGGTCCGATACTATTAAAATAAGGTTTTATAGCAGGATAATATCGAAGGGGATGGCGTGGTGGCTTATTTAATCGACAGAAAAGATGGTATTTTGACATTTACAATTAACCGTGAGGAAAAGCGAAATGCAGTAAATGATGAAGTGATGGATGGGTTACAAGAAGTTATTACATATGTAAAAGAACATGATGATGTACGCTTCCTAGTTATAACGGGAGCAGGAGACAAATCTTTCTGCTCGGGCGGAGATCTTTCTGTTTTCCATGCGCTTGAGACAGAGGATCAGGCATTCGGTATGTTAAGTAAGATGGCAGACATTCTCTATGAGCTGGCAACACTTCGAGTTCCAACGATTGCCCTAATCAATGGAACGGCAGTAGGTGGAGGTTGTGAGATTGCCACAGCCTGCGACTTCCGCTTGATGGCCTCTCATGCAAAAGCTGGATTTATTCAAGGTACGCTAGCTATTACATCCGGCTGGGGAGGCGGTACATACTTGTTTGAACGGGGATTGCGTCATGACCGCGCTTTGAAAATGCTCGTTGACGCGAAACCATATGATGCGCAAACACTCTATGAGATTGGCTGGGCAATGTGGGTGTATTTTGAAGGTACGAAGGAAGAGGCGCTCAATGATTTTATTGAACATATGAATAAAATTCATCCTTCAGTTCATCAAGCCTATAAAGAGATTGAGCTGCGCAAATGGCGTGAACGTAATATGTATGAACGAGTGATGGAAGAGGTGCGCACATGCGCGAAACTTTGGGAAAGCGAAGCCCATCATGAGGCGGTTAATAGCTTTTTAACAAAATCAAAAAAATAGCCTGACTAGATGGATTGTCTCTAAAAAGAATAAGACAATCCATTTTTTTATTCTAATTTTAAGTGGCTTGCATATAGTAGTAAAAAATGCGAGGTGAACAAATTGGGAGAAAAAAGACGTAAAGATCAATGGACAACTGCCGATGATGAAAAACTAGCAGAAATTGTGATTGGGTTTGTCCAAAATGGAAAGACGCAATTAGAGGCATTTTCACATGCTGCAGAGGTGCTTGGAAGAACCAAACAGGCATGCGGCTTTAGATGGAATAAAACACTTCGGCTGCAATACGGCCATGTGCTGGATAATGTACGCAAGCGCCCGAAACAGATGATGCGCAGCCATTTAAAACTGGCATTGACTAATTTTGAAGAACTGACGGAAGCGTACAATTCACTTGATTTGAGATACCGGGAACTGCAGTCAGAGTATGACCGTGTCATTAAATGGCTGCATCAGGGAGCAAACTTTCTAAGTAGAGAACACGAGCATTTGAAATAAAAGGCGCATGTCTCGAAATTGAATGATTTTTCCTTTATAATAAACTGAGGTCTGTCATAATGACAGGCCTTTTCATACGTTTAGGAGGTGGGACGATGACCATTCAAGTTATTGGCGGCGGGTCTGTTGGGTTGTTATTAGCAAGCTTTTTTGCAGAGAAAGGATTTGCTGTTAATATTATTTCCGCGCGTGCTGAGCAACGTGAAGGTATAGATACATATGGGCTTATCCGGCAAGATAACAAAACAGAAAAACAGAAGTTTGCGGTAACGGCTAAAGACCGTATTGCAGAGGAATCAGATCTGCTTGTTATAGCGGTGAAGTATAATGGACTTATGCAGCTTTACCCGCTGCTTACCGAATTGCCTGCGTCTATACCCCTGTTATTCGTACAAAATGGTTTGGCACATTATGAAGAGGCGTTAAGCCTGCCTCAACATCATATAGCATTCGGCAGTGCCCAATTTGGAGCGCAGAGAGAAAATGATTATACTGTCATCCATAGAGGAATCGGAATGATGAAGCTGGCGATAGGTCGTGGTGATAGAGAAAAGTTTGCTTCAGTAATGACATTGGATAGTGAAATAATGCCGGTCTCTTATGAAGAAGATGCAGAAAAAATGCTGCTGGAAAAAGCTCTATTAAACTGCTTTATTAATCCGTTGACTGCTATTTTAAAAGTGAAAAATGGAGAACTGCTGACAAATCAGCATGCCTATTCATTACTGGAAACGTTATATGGGGAGCTGATGGCGGCCTTTCCGGATATGCGCGCCCAGTTTCCGTTTGAGGGAGTGAAGAGGCTGTGCGAGAAAACAGCAGCAAATACATCATCTATGTTGGCGGATCGGTTGGCAGGGCGCACGACGGAAGTGGATACAATTGTAGGGGCTATTATAAAGAAGGCAACAGTTAATGGACGGCAGCTTCCAACTTTACATACATTATACGAATTGATCAAAGCGGCAGAACAATTAGAGAGTGGTGATAAGGTGTGAAAACATTCATTGAAATAGTGGGTGGTATAATTCTTATTTGCCCGCTGATTGTCCTAATATTGACTTATATGATCTGTAGAAAAATGCGTATAAAGAAAATGTATGCTGTCGGGTTCGCGGCCGATATCACTACCTTTATTCTCTTTTTCTCGGTGCCTCTTGCTTTTAAAAGTATTTGGGAAGTGCCGTTTTCTTTATATATTATCAGTATTGCATTGCTGATTGCCCTTGGGCTGACATTTATTGATTGGCGTACTAAGAAGGAAATTGATGTCCCGATTTTACTGAAAAAGATATGGCGCATTTATTTTGTTTTGTTGAGCATTTTATATATAAGTGCGTGGCTGATAGGTCTTTCGGTGAACATTGTGGAATATCTTAAGAGTGCTTAGAGCAAAAAGTTTTTCGTGGGCGCATAAAACAGATACAATAATACATATTCGAAAGTGAAAATATACTACCATAGTAAACAAAACCGTTATACGATAGAACTACATAGTCAGGTTAGAAAGTAGAGGCGTTTATTTCATGAAGCTGGAGCAAATTTCAATACCAGTGCATAATAGAGTGTTGGCAGATTACTGGAAGGGAAATGCTGATATTCATTCTTTTTTTACGTATCCTTATGAGCAGGAGTCGTTTGTAAAACGTGCAAAATCGGTGCAGAAGCGAGAGTATAAGCGAGAGTCACTTGTGCAGGTGATACGAACTTATATGGAGCGTTTTGGTGTATCTGAACAGACGGCTAAGCATTTGGAAGAGTTAGAAGCGGGTGCTCTGGCAATTGTCGGAGGACAGCAGGCAGGTGTGTTTACTGGGCCGCTATACTCTGTCTATAAAGCGGTAACGGTTATTTTACTTGCACATGAACAGCGCCAAGCATTAGGGACGCCGGTAGTGCCGGTTTTCTGGATTGCAGGAGAAGATCATGATCTAGATGAAATTAACCATACATTTACGATCGTCAATGGCAGTGTAAAAAAACGCAGCTACAGTAAACGCTCTAATAAAAAGACAATGGCCTCCACTACGTCCATTGATCATGATGCCCTAGAACAATTAATTCAGACGGTATTTAAAGATTACGGAGAAACCAGCTATACGGAAGCGCTGCTGAAGGAAGTGCTGGAAGCGAGCCGGGTGAGTGAGACATTTACGGATTTCTTCACCGGATTAATGAATCGCCTATTTGCCAAATATGGTTTACTGATGATTGATGCAGCATACGGTCCATTCCGCCAATTTGAAAGTGAGTATTTTGAACGGTTAATTGAACATAGTGAAGAAATTGCCCGGGCTGTATCCATCCAAGAAAAAGCTTTAGAAAAAGCGGGCTACGGAAAGCCGATCGAAGCAGCGGAGAATAACGCCAACCTCTTCTTCGTAAAAGAGGGAGAACGCTTCTTGCTGGAGCGAAAAGAGGAAGAGTTTATCAATGTATCCGCCCCTGTAAGGCTTACAAAGGAAGAGCTATTGCAGACGGCAAGGCGCTCACCTGAAAAGTTGAGCAACAATGTAGTGACCCGTCCGTTAATGCAGGAAATGACATTGCCTGTACTGGCCTTTGTAGGAGGGCCCGGAGAGCTTGCGTATTGGGCAACATTAAAGCCGGCTTTTGGTATATTGGATTTGGAAATGCCGATTTTCGCACCGCGTCTCAATGTTTCGATAGCGACTCGGAAAATTCAGCCATTATTGGAACGCCATCAATTGATGTTTGAGGATGTTCTAGAAGGAAAGGCAGAGACGAAAAAAGAACAATTTATTGCTGATATTCAAGACAAAGAGGCGCTCGCTCAGATGGAAGCGATGCAGGAATCACTTTTCATGCAATATGAAGTTCTTTCTGCCCATCTTCTTCAAAATGACTTCAAGCTAGAACAGATTCTTGAAAAAAATAAAGCTTTCCATCACAAACAGTTAGCTTATCTGAAAGAAAAAATTAAAGAACAAACATCACAAAAGCACAGTACGATCATTCGTCAGTTTGACATGATCAATGCCGAGTTTCTCCCGAACGGAGCTTTGCAGGAGCGGGTCTATAACCCGTATCAATATTTAAATCAATATGGCCCTACATTTGTAGACGAATTATTGAAGCTGCCAATGGTGGTGGGACCCCAACATTTTTTAGTAAAATATTAGTAGGAAGAAGTCGTCTCTAACCCGAGTCGACTTCTTTTTTTATGACCATTTTATTATTAGCGAGTAAAGAGATAAGGTCAAAACTCCTAAATCCCTTTAATGACGCGGTAAAAGCGGGATTTTAGTGGTAGAAAGTGGGGCGATGTGGTACATTATTATCTAAAGTGGGGTGAGTAGCATGTTCATGGGAGAATATCAGCACTCCGTTGATACCAAGGGGCGGCTCATCATACCGGCTAAATTTCGAGAACGTCTAACTGATACTTTCGTAATTACACGCGGGCTTGATAACTGTCTTTTCGGTTACCCTATGGATGAATGGCGAAAACTCGAGGAAAAATTAAAAGGACTTTCGACGACGAAAAAAGATACCCGTGCATTTGTACGATTCTTCTTTTCAGGAGCAACTGAAGTAGAAATAGACAAGCAGGGGCGCATAAATCTTCCGAGCATACTCCTTTCACATGCAAATATTACTAAGGAATGTGTAATTATCGGAGTGGCGACAAGGATAGAAATATGGGCAAAAGAAGCTTGGGAAGATTACTTTAAGGAATCTGAAGAATCTTTTAATGAAATTGCAGAAAATATGATAGGGTTTGATTTTTAATAGAGCCCAAAGGAGTAAGTTTTATGTTTGATCATACAACCGTGTTATTAAGGGAAACCGTTGATGGGTTAAATATCCATCCGGACGGCATTTATGTCGACTGCACATTAGGTGGGGCAGGACATAGTGAGTATTTAGTAAAGCAGCTATCCTCAAAAGGACGCCTGATTTGCTTTGATCAAGACACTGTTGCGATCCAAAATGCGAAAGTCCGCCTGGTAGATTATCTGGATCGTGTGACATTTGTACATTCCAATTTTCGATATATAAAAGAAGAACTATATAAACTAGGGATAGAGAGCGTAGACGGGATTTTATATGACCTTGGGGTTTCTTCCCCTCAGTTAGACACACCCGAGCGCGGGTTCAGTTATCACCATGACGCACCATTGGACATGCGTATGGACCAGACAGCTGAGCTGACGGCATTTCATGTGGTGAATGAATGGGCATATGAAGATTTGGTCCGCATTTTCTTCCGTTACGGAGAAGAAAAGTTCTCAAAGCAGGTGGCCCGCAAGATAGAAGAGGCACGTAAAAAAGCATCTATTGAAACAACTGGACAATTAGTAGATTTGATTAAAGAAGGCATACCAGCAGCTGCTCGCCGTAAAGGTGGACATCCCGCAAAACGCATATTCCAGGCGATTCGCATTGCAGTAAATGATGAACTTGGAGCGGCGGAAGATTCACTGGTAGATGCGATTGATTTATTGAAGGTCGGCGGACGCATTAGTGTCATTACCTTCCATTCACTGGAAGATCGTCTATGTAAAACATTATTTAAGGAAGCGTCGTCTATTCCGGATCTTCCTCCTGGTTTACCTGTCATTCCAGAAGATATGAAGCCAACATTAAAGTTGATTACAAGAAAACCGATTTTACCGTCAGATGAGGAGTTAGAAGAGAACAATCGTTCACGCTCAGCAAAATTAAGAATCGCTGAAAAAATAAACGATAAAGGACGTGTTTAAATGGCAGTTCGAGTTAGACAACAATCATATATCCCGCAACCGCCAATGCCGGAACAGCCGCAGCATCAACCGTCACCTCAGAAACAGAAAAAAGCTGGCAGACAGCCGCTGATTACCGGGAAGGAAAAAGTACTATATATAACATTTATCATGGCCGTTGCTTTATTTGCAGTCTCACTATTACATACACAGGGACAAATCCAAACAACGACGATGGAAGTGCAAAAAATAGAATCAGAAGTACAAGAAATAGCGAAACAAAACGAAGACTTAAAGGTGCAAGTAAGTGAATTATCAACATATGAGCGCATTTGGGAGAAGGCGAAAGAGCTTGGCCTGACATTGAATGAAAAAAATGTAAAGGTTGTGCCAGGCGAATGAAGAAGCTCAAGTTTCGTTTTCAAATAGGAGCCTTTCTAATGTTTTTACTATATGGAGGGCTCTTTTTCCTATTGTTTTGGCGATTCTTCTATATTCAGTCAAGCGGGGAAATGCATGGATATAATTTGCAGGCTGAAGCAGCTAACAAATATGCACGAGAAACCGTCCTGTCAGCGAACAGGGGCCGCATATTAGATCGCTATGAAAATGTGATTGCAGAGGATACGATGAGCTACCGGTTAGTGGCAATTGTCCGTGAATCGGCTACTGAGAATCCTAAAAAGCCGCGGCACGTTGTAGACGCAAGAAAAACAGCCCGTGTTTTAGCCCAATATATTAATTGGGATGAAGAGAAAATTTATGAACAGCTAACATCAAAAAAAGATCGGTATCAAGTAGAGTTTGGTGCTGCCGGCCGCAGCCTCAGTCATGAAGTGAAAGAAGCAATCGAGGAACATAAGCTCCCAGGGCTTGTCTTTGTGAATGATAAAAAGAGGTATTATCCAAATGGCTCCTTTGCCTCTCATCTCATTGGGTATGCAGTAAAGGAAGAACAAGAGGACGGATCTTTTAAAACGGTAGGTCGTATGGGCCTTGAGTCCATATATGATAAAGAATTGACAGGCCAGGACGGCAAGGTTGCTTATGACAGTGATGTCTTTGGCTATTTGCTACCGAGCACCGAAAAAATGGTGGAACCTGCAAAGGACGGAAGCGACATTTATTTGACGCTTGATAAGACAATCCAGAACTTTTTAGAAGATGCCATGAAACGTGTAGAGGAACAATACAATCCAGAGTCAATGACCGCGGTAGTAGCAGATCCAAAGACAGGGGAAATTTTAGCAATGTCACAGCGCCCTACGTTTGATCCTGACACAAGGGAAGGATTAGAAAGCAGCTGGCTAAATGCAGTGGTGGAAGACGTAATAGAGCCTGGTTCTACGATGAAGACATTTACCCTCGCTGCAGCAATCGACTCGGGCAATTGGCATCCAAATGCTAAATACCAATCCGGAAAGTATAAAATATATGACACGGTCATTCGTGATTCCAATTTGGGGCGAGGCTGGGGGCCAATCACTTATTTAGAGGGAATCCAGCGTTCTTCTAATACGGCGATGGCTTATCAGCTGGAAATCATGGGTAAGGAGACATTCGTTAAATATTTGGACCGTTTCGGTTTTGGTGAAAAGACAGGCATCAACCTTCCAAACGAAGCGACAGGTACGATATTGACAGAAAATCCGGTTGATCGTGTGATTACAGCGTTTGGGCAAGGGTCAACGGTCACGCCGCTTCAATTAATTCAGGGGCTGACGGCCATTGCAAACGACGGGAAGATGATGCAGCCGTATGTTATCGATAAAATTGTGGATCCGAATACAGGAAAAGTACTGCTGGATGAAGAGCCGAAAGTAAAAGGAGAGCCTGTGTCGGCAGAGACAGCAAAACAGGTTCGTGAAATTCTTGCTTCCACTGTTACGTCTGAGAAGGGGACAGCACAGCGCTACAAGATAGAAGGCTATGAAGTAGCCGGGAAAACGGGTACTGCCCAAATCCCAAAAGAAAATGGACCCGGATATTATGACGGCGGCCATCAATATATTTATTCTTTCCTCGGTATGGTGCCGGTGGATGACCCGCAGCTTATTATGTATGTAGCGGTGAAAAAGCCAAATATGAGCAGTACAATATCAGGATCAGAACCGGTATCCGAAGTATTTAACTCCGTCATGGAAAACAGCTTGAAATATTTAAACGTCAACCCTAATAATACCGCAGAGGTGGAAGTGGAAAAAGTAGGCGAGCTAGTAGGCGGTCAGGCAGAACCGGTACAGGTGGAACTGACGAATGATGGATTTACACCGATTGTTATTGGTCAAGGCGGCACAATCACCGAGCAGTATCCAAAAAAAGGTACGCCGCTATCAAAAGGAAGCATCGTGTTTTTAAAAACCGATGGAACAGTTACTCTTCCATCATTTACAGGCTGGTCATTACGCAATATGCTCGTGTATAAAACGATGTCGGGTTTACCGCTTGAGATTGTTGGAGAAGGCTATGTCTATAGCCAAAGCGCCTCACCCAATACGCCGATCGGAGATTCTTCACCGATTGTCGTCAAACTAAGAACCCCGGAGGAAAGCTTCCAGACAGTAGAAACTGATGAAGGTGATGAAGAGCTGCCGCAGGATTAATTTGAATCTATGTCACGTGAATAACTTGGCAAGTAGAATACACGCTCCATTTATAACATAGGCTGATATTAAAAACGGAGCGTGTTGTCAAATGAAGTGGATTTTTAAACAAGCCCAAGGGCGTTTAAAAATCATTATTATTTGTTTTGTATTGTATGGCCTTGCGATAATGATCAGATTATTTTATGTACAGATTGTTCAACATGAAGAATTAACAGAATTGGCAAAGGCCAATTGGGATAGGGAAATTCCGTTTCAGGAAGAGAGAGGGGATATTACCGATCGTCATGGCGAAGCAATTGTGACAAATAAACTGGCTCCGACACTTTATTTTATGAAGGCCCAAAATGAAAATGTCGAGGAGGTCGCGGACCAGTTAGCGTCAGTCTTGCAGACAGATCGGGAAAAATTGCTGGAAAAGCTGTCAAAGCGTGCGTATTTAACGAAGCTTGCACCTGAAGGGAAAAATATTTCGGCAGAGCAAGCAGAAAAAGTACAGCAAATGCAGATTGATGGTCTATACAGTGGTGTGGATTATGTGCGCCATTATCCATACGGTACATTATTATCCCGTTTGCTAGGGTTTACAGGCTACGATTCACAAGGACTAGCTGGCATTGAGTATGAATATAATGATGTATTGACCGGCGACGCTTCTGCTATTCGTCTGTTTACAGATGCCAAAGGAAATGCAATGAGGCAAACGCCTGATGAATGGCGCCAGGGAGAAGGGGGATCCACAATCGAGTTGACAGTGGATATTAAACTGCAGCAGATTGTAGAGCGTGAGTTAGCACAGGCGATGGAGAAGTATAATGCAGAGCAAGCATTAGCCCTTGCCATGAACCCTAAAACGGGTGAAATTTTAGCCATCTCCTCCTATCCAACATATGATCCTACTGACTATCAAAAGGTAGATCAATCTATTTACAATCGAAACTTGCCAGTCTTTATGACATTTGAGCCTGGATCGACATTCAAGATTATCACGCTGAGTGCAGCCATCGAGGAAGATGTAGTTGATTTAGAGAATGAAAGCTTTCATGACCAAGGTTTTACAATGGTTGAGGGGGCCCGGCTGCGATGCTGGAAGCGTGAGGGACATGGCCACCAGACATTTTTGGAAGTTGTAGAGAATTCCTGTAACCCGGGCTTCATTGAAATGGGAAATCGAATCGGCTCTGATAAGCTGCTTGACTACATTCATAAATTTGGATTCGGGGAAAAAACAGGCTCTAACCTTGCAGGAGAAGCAAGCGGTATTCTTTTTTCTAAGGAAGGTTTTGGTCCGGTGGAAAGTGCGACCACCGCCTTTGGGCAAGGGGTATCAGTAACACCTATCCAGCAGGTACAAGCGGTGGCAGCCGCAATTAATGGAGGAACCTTATATACCCCTTATATTATCTCGAGGGTAGTTGGATCCAACGGAAAAGTGCTGGTGGACAATAAGCCGGCAGCTAAGCGTCAGGTCATTAGTGAAGAAACATCGAAAAAAGTAAGAGAGGCATTGGAATCGGTTGTCGCGAATGGTTCCGGTAAACGTGCATACCGCGATGGACTAAGAATCGGCGGTAAGACAGGAACAGCCCAAAAGGTAGAAAATGGTCGTTACAAAGACGGCGAATATATAGTATCATTTATCGGGTTTGCACCGGCAAACGATCCAGAGCTGCTTGTGTATGTTGCAGTCGATTCACCGAAAGCCCAAACATCGATATTTGGCAGTACCGTCACGGCGCCGATCGTCGGACAGATTATTGAAGAAGGAGCCTCCATTTTAGATTTGCCATACTCCTCTGATCAACTTCCGAAAAAATACGCATGGGGAGATGAAATTACAGAGGCTATGCCGGATTTTATCGGGCTGAAAAGAGAAGAAATGATGGAGCAACAATACACTTATAGAATAGAATGGCATGGTGAGGGTGAGAAGATCATCGACCAATTGCCTGTAGCAGGAAAACAGATCGGGCAAGATGAAATCATTCACCTGTATTTAGGGAACTAATCCTTTCAAAATGACAGTAAAACAACTATTATAGTGAAGGATGTTTATACATTTAATAGGACAGTTTAAAGGAGATTTTTTATGACATTGGCAACAACGGTGACGATTTTAGCTGCATCATTCATCCTGACCGTTATTTTGGCGCCGGCCGGCATTCCGATGCTGCGTCGTTTAAAGTTTGGTCAGAGTATTCGTGAGGAAGGTCCGCAGTCACATATGAAGAAGGCTGGAACACCTACAATGGGAGGTATTCTTTTCTTACTATCCATCATTGTGACGACAATTATCTGCGGGCTTTTATTTGATGTATTTACTACACAGACAGTTGTTTTACTGCTTGTTTTTGTAGGGTTCGGCATCATCGGATTTTTGGATGACGGTATCAAGGTTATTTTTAAACGCAATCTAGGACTGACGTCATTACAAAAGTTAATCGGACAAATCGTCATTGCAATAGCGGCATTTTTATTACTACGTTTAGGGACATTTGATACGGCGATTGCCATTCCATTTACAGAATGGCAGTTTGATCTAGGTGTGTTGTACATCGGCTTCCTGATTTTTTGGCTTGTCGGCTTCTCTAATGCAGTGA
Source organism: Lysinibacillus sp. (assembly GCA_031181585.1). GTDB lineage: Bacteria > Bacillota > Bacilli > Bacillales_A > Planococcaceae > Lysinibacillus_B. The sequence continues at coordinate 8,178 of JAPSKP010000048.1, read as the reverse complement.
ATCTGACAGATGGGTTGGACGGTCTAGTTGCAGGAACAGCTTCTATCGCATTTGCAGCTTTTGGTGTGCTGGCTCTATTCAATGAGCAGGCGGATATTGCTTTATTTGCCTTTGCTGTAACAGGGGCCCTTCTTGGTTTCCTGATTTTTAATGCTAATCCGGCAAAAGTCTTTATGGGAGATACAGGCTCTCTTGCATTAGGTGGGGCACTGGCAATGCTGTCTGTGCTAGTAAAGCAGGAGCTTCTATTACTGTTGATTGGTCTTGTGTTTGTGATCGAGACGCTTTCTGTAATTTTACAGGTAGGCAGCTTTAAGCTTCGAAAAAAACGGATCTTTAAAATGAGCCCGATTCATCACCATTTTGAACTTTCAGGATGGTCTGAATGGAAAGTTGTCCTTGTATTTTGGTCTACGGGTCTCATTATGGCATTAATTGCAGTCTTATCGGAGGCGTTATTATGAGGGAATATACAGCATTACAACATAAAAAAGTATTGGTATTAGGTCTGGCAAAAAGTGGAGTTGCCGCTGCAGAGCTTCTCCATGAGCTTGGAGCATTCGTGACGGTAAATGATGCAAAACCTTTTGATGCCAACCCAGAAGCACAGGATCTGTTAACAAAAGGCATCACAGTCATCTGTGGTCGACATCCTGAAGATTTGTTAGATGAGGGCTTTGAGCTGGTTGTGAAGAATCCGGGTATTCCATATAGCAACCCGATCATTAGTGATGCCCTTCATCGTGAAATTCCAGTAATTACTGAAATGGAACTTGCCTATCTAGTTAGTGAGGCACCGTTTATCGGTATTACCGGAACAAATGGTAAAACAACAACAACCACATTGATTTTCGAAATGCTTGCTGCGGGTAATCGCAATCCGTTAATTGCGGGTAATATCGGAACAGTGGCTTGTGGGGTAGCAAAGGAAGCTGCTCCCGATCAAGTGATCGTAACGGAGTTATCATCATTCCAATTAATGGGTACACGCGAATTTAAGCCGCGTATTGCTATTTTGACAAACCTATATGACGCGCATTTGGATTACCATGGTACGTTTGAAGCGTACGCAAACGCAAAATTTGGCGTAACACGTAATCAAACGAAAGAAGATTATTTCATCTATAATAATGACCAGGAAGTTGTTCGTAGCTATGCAGAAAAGTCCAAAGCACAAAAAGTTCCGTTTACAACAAATGGCCGGGCTGAGATAGGCATCAGTGCAGATACGCAAGCGATCTATTGGCAAGGTGAGCGTATTTTGAACCGGGATGAAATTGCTCTTCCGGGTACACATAATCTTGAAAATATTTTATGTGCTGTTGCCGCATGCTTATTGTCTGGCTGTGAGTTAAAAGCTATAAAAGAAGTGCTTGCTACATTTGCTGGCGTCCGGCATCGTTCTCAATTTGTACGGGAATGGAAAGGACGCAAAATATACAATGACTCGAAGGCGACGAACTGCCTAGCAACAAAGAGTGCCCTTGAAGCATTCGACAAGCCAATCGTTCTATTGGCGGGCGGATTAGACAGAGGTCATTCGTTTGAAGAGCTGCGTGAAGCGATGATGAATGTGAAGGCAGTGGTAGCATTTGGTGAAACTGGATCACGTTTCATAGATTTCGCGAAGTCATGTGGGGTAAAAGAAACAGTGGCTGCTACGAATGTGGAAGATGCCGTTGTGTATGCGGCAAAGCTTTCGGCAGAAGGTGATATCATTTTACTATCGCCTGCATGTGCGAGCTGGGATCAATACGATAGTTTCGAAATTCGAGGCGATGTGTTTATTGATTGTGCTATGAAGTTGTCTTAATACGGTAGGAAAGGATTTTTTCGCTGATCATATATAGACGGTTATTTGTAGGGAGTGCTTTGTTGCTTAGCTGTATAGGCATAGTCTTTATTTATTCAGCGAGCGCCTATTGGAGTCAAGTACATTATGCAGGACAGATGCCATTTTATATGAAGCAATTAATGTACCTTATAGTGGCACTGTTATGTTTTACATTTGTCAGCAGAAATAAATGGCTGCTCCACGAGAGATGGTGGCGATTGTTTTACATCATTTCAATTGTTTTGTTAATTGCCGTACTAATTCCTGGAATTGGTGTCTGGCGTAACGGTTCACGAAGCTGGCTTGGAATAGGGCCATTAACATTCCAGCCAGCCGAATTCGTGAAAATAACGACGCTCGTCTATTTAAGCGCCGTATTAGCGAAATGGAAGCGTGGAGAACGGGTAATTAAGTTTAAACATTTCGTTATTCTTCTGCTGCCAATTGGGCTGATTATGATGCAGCCGGATTTCGGTTCAGCCTTCATTTTAATTGTGGCAGCCTTTATTTTGTTTTTTATTGCAAACTATCCATTAAGATTTTATGGGCTTTGTATTATGCTAGGAATCGCTGGATTGGCAGGGTTAATTATCTCAGCACCATATCGACTTGCCCGGATTCAGGCCTTTCTTGATCCATGGCAAGATCAATTAGGTAAAGGCTTTCAGGCAGTACAATCATTACTTGCAATTGGCCCAGCCGGGTTATTTGGACATGGCTTCCTAAAAAGTAGACAAAAGTACTTATATTTACCAGAACCGCAGAATGATTTTATTTTTTCTATCATACTAGAAGAAACAGGGTTTATCGGGGGGCTTTGTATTGTATGTATTTTTGCGTGCTTTTTATATAGCGGCTATAAGCTGGCTACGCGCGCCATCTATGCTCGATATTTTTATATTACGAGTGCACTAGTTTCTATGATTGCTGTACAGGCTGCCCTTAATATCGGGGTCGTCATCGGACTTTTGCCTGTGACAGGGGTCACGCTGCCGTTCATCAGCTACGGGGGGACATCTCTCGTTATACTATGGTTGACAGTCGGCATTATCTATTTATTTGGAGCTACTACAGAAGGAGAGGAGGAAGCAGCTTGGAGAAAGTAATCGATTTAGAAGACCGCATACCCACATTTCGGAAAAAGCGACGTAGAAGAACGAATTTCAAATTTATATTATTGACAGCACTATTTCTTTTTCTATTGCTCGCGCTCCTCTACTTCCAGTCCCCGTATAGCGAGATAAAAAAAATCGATATTACGGGTGCTGAGCTTGTAGACAGTACATACTATGAAGAGGTGTCTGGTCTGCATGTTGGAGGTTCAATGTGGAGCATTGATAGTGATGCTATCAGCAAACAGTTAGAGGAACTGGATTGGGTAAAGTCGGTGGAAGTAGAGCGTAAGTGGCTTAGCACCGTTACGATTAAAGTAAAAGAGTGGCAGAAGGTTGCTTACTTGGCAGAAGGTCATAGCTTTTATCCAATGCTTGAAAATGGAGTTCTTTTTGAAGAAGCAGAGGAATTATTGCCAATCGATGCACCTGTCTTTCAAGAATTTGAGGATAAGAAAATACGCAAAAGACTCTTAAAAGAGCTGGCAAAGCTAAATCCGGAGGTGGTCGCTCTCATTTCTCAAATAAATGCGACGCCTTCTTCAGCTGACCCTTATGCCATTACATTGTTTATGAATGATGGCTATGAGGTGCGGGCGGAAATTACATCGCTTGCTGATAAGCTGAATTACTATCCTGCTATCATCGCACAAATTGAAAGCGAGGAGCAGTATGGGAAGGGGATTATCGATATCGAGGTAGGACTTTCTTACAAACCCTATTCAAAAGAATATGAAGCCATCAACATTGAAGAAGCTATGGAGGAACAGGAAGTGAGCGAGGATGAAGAATAATCCTCAAAAAAGCGGGGTATGGAGCCGGAAATATTTTGTTATTCTGACTGTCTGTATTATAACGGGCTTTATAATAGGCTATTCCTACAACTTATCAAAGGATAACCGGCAGATTACCTCAAGTCCAACATTATATACACAGCAGCAGGATGCATATCGGGAAGAGCTGATTGAACAGCAGGAAAGAAATAAGGAGCTCGCTGAGGAATTGGATGAAATATTAGAGACAATTCGAAAGTATGAAAAAGAATATACAACAAACGAAGAACGTTATGATGAGTTAGTAGAAGAGGCGGAGCGTCTACGTATTTTGATGGGAGAGCTTCCTGTTACAGGTAAGGGAATTTCTGTCACTTTACGAGATGATGATTATACAGGGGTGACGAATCCGAATGATTATATTGTCCATGAAAGCCACGTTTTTAATGTCATTAATGAATTGAAAATTTCCGGAGCTGAAGCAATTGCCATTAATGGGCAGCGCTTAAAGACAAATTCCTACATCAGCTGTAATGGTCCTGTCATCACCATTGACGGGAACCAATATCCCGCGCCCTTTGTCATAGAAGCAGTGGGCGATCAAAATGGATTAATTGGTGCCTTGGAAATTGGTGGCGGCGTATTCGATCAATTATTGAATGATAATATAGTCGTTACAGTAGAGAAGAAAGAACAAATTGTGATGCCATCCATTACGAAGGGGAACCTGTAGGGGGTAAACATATGACGAAAAAGACAACCATTCATATTACCGTTATATCGTTTATCATCGGTTTCATGCTCGCTGTTCAGTATAATACGGTGCAAAGCCCGAAGAAGGTTGAAACGACGGACATATGGGAAATCCGGCAAGACCTCTCGGATGAAAAAATCCGGCATTCAGAATTGCTGACGCAAATCCGCCAGGCACAGGAAACAATCCGCCAGTATGAGGATGAAGAGCTGGATAACCCAGAAGCAATTTTGGCACGGACTGTCGATCAATTACAGGCTTCTGCGGGGATAAAGGAAATCAGTGGACCAGGGCTTGTGATGAATATTGCGCCGTCTCAGGAATTAATGGAATTTGGATATCAAGTGGAGGAAATTTCACCACAGCTATTAATTCGTCTCGTCAACGAAATTTACCGTTATAAAGGTCATTACCTTGAAATTGGAGGCCAGCGACTTGTCCATTCTTCTGCCATCCGCGATATAAATGGCAAGACAACAGTTAATGGTACGCCAATAGGCAAAGTTGATGTTGAAATAAAGGTAGTGACTGACACGGAGGAAGAAGCATCGAAACTGTACAATTATTTATTGGCTTCCTCTTTCATGGACGAGTTCTTCATCGACAATATGCTGCTGACAGTGGAAGCTCCACAGCCTTCTATTACAGTAGATGCGACAGACTTGGAAATTAGAAGTACTTATTTGACAGAATACAAAGGAGATTAGCTTATGTGGTTACCACTGCTGGGATTAATTTTGGGGATTGCACTCGGTGTCCTTACAGATATCGAAATACCCTCCGTCTATGAAAACTATCTCTCCATCGCGGTGCTGGCTGCCCTGGATACGATGTTTGGCGGTATCCGTGCCCAATTGCAGCAAGTATACGATGACAAAGTGTTCATCACTGGCTTCTTCTTCAATATTGCGCTTGCAGCAGGGCTCGCCTTCCTCGGTGTTCATATCGGTGTGGATCTCTATTTAGCAGCAATTTTTGCGTTTGGTGTCCGCCTTTTTCAGAACATAGCCGTCATCCGCAGGATACTAATTACAAGATGGGAAGAATATAGAATAAAAAAGCGTAAAAATTCATCAGAGTCACGTTAAAATTTGATTACAATAGGTAATTTACTTAGACATTGATTAGATTTTACAATAGAATGAAAAAAAGGAGCATTTAAAGGAGGTGCAACGAGTTGAATCATCAAGATATTTATATTTCTTTAGATATTGGTTCATCTTCTATTAAAGTACTAATAGGTGAAATGAGTGACAGCCAGTTACATGTAATTGGGGTCGGACAAGTAAAATCAAATGGCATTCGTAGAGGTGCAATTGTAGATATAGATGCCACAGTTCAATCAATTAAAAAGGCGGTTGAACAGGCTGAAAGAATGACAGGTTTAAAGATTGAGGAAGTAGTACTCGGGGTACCGGCAAATCAAACCGTACTGCAGCCTGTAAAAGGTGTGGTTGCTGTAAACGGGGACGGAAGAGAAATTTCGGATGACGACCTGGCGCGCGTGTTAGATTCAGCTGAAAGCATCGCAACGCCGCCGGAAAAAGAAATTGTTAATCTATTGCCGAGACGATACACTGTGGACTTGCTATCTGAAATCAAGGACCCGCGCGGTATGATTGGTACACGGCTAGAGGTGGATGCAACCCTCATCATGACATCGAAAACATTGTTGCACAATGTTCTACGGTGTGTAGAGCGTGCCGGATTAAGCGTGCGTGAAATCTATCTACAGCCTTTAGCTGCAGGTTATTATGCTTTAACAGAAGATGAAAGAAATCAAGGCACTGCCTATATTGATTTGGGCGGTGGTTCAACAACAGTTGCCGTTTTTGAAGATGGATTGTTAACGCATACAGGGATTGTTGGTATGGGCGGCGATCAAATCACCAAAGATTTATCGATTGTATTGGAAACATCTACAGAACAGGCAGAGAAGATTAAGAAGCAATATGGCCATGCATTTTTAGATGATGCTTCTGATGACCAGCTGTTTGAAGTTCAGATAGATGGGACAAGTGCGACACAGCAATTTAGCCAGCGCTATATTGCAGAAATCATTGGAGCTCGTGTGGAAGAAATTTTTGAATATGTGTTAGATGAGCTGTCCCGGCTTGGTGTTCGTGATTTACCTGGAGGAATTGTTCTGACAGGTGGAGTTGCGGGACTTGAAGGGATTGGACAAGTTGCTCGTCAAGTTATGCAGCTTCGAGTGCGTATACATACACCAGACTATATTGGTGTTCGTGATCCTGGATTCACAACGGCAGTAGGACTAATTCGTTACGCGCATTCAGATGATGAATTTTATGGTAGGAGCTCAGAAATGCAGACTGTTTCTGGATCCATACAACCAACTCCTCCCAAAAACAAGTCTAATGCAACTGAGAAGAAAGTCGATCATGGAAATAAGACGACTATTATGGATAAGGCAAAAAAATTCTTTAACAACTTTTTCGAGTAACGATAAAGCTATGAAGTAGGAGGAGACAAAATGTTAGAGTTTGATACTAGTATAGATCAAGGAGCGGTCATTAAAGTAATTGGTGTAGGCGGTGGAGGGAACAATGCCGTCAACCGTATGATCGAACATGGCGTTCAAGGCGTCGATTTCATTGCTGTTAATACAGATGCCCAGGCATTGGAGCAGTCCAAAGCCTCTTATAAACTTCAAATCGGTGGAAAGTTAACACGCGGACTTGGAGCAGGAGCTAATCCTGAAGTAGGAAAGAAAGCGGCAGAAGAGAGCCGTGAGCAGCTAGAGGAAGTATTGCGCGGAGCGGATATGATATTCGTGACAGCGGGGATGGGCGGAGGTACTGGTACAGGTGCTGCACCGGTAATTGCTCAAATTTCACGCGATTTAGGTGCTCTTACAGTTGGTGTAGTAACTCGTCCATTTACATTTGAGGGTCGCAAGCGCCAAACGCAAGCAATTGGCGGTATCTCAAATTTAAAAGAAGCAGTAGATACGCTGATTGTCATCCCGAATGATAAATTGCTGCAAATCGTTGATAAATCAACACCGATGCTTGAGGCATTCCGTGAAGCTGATAACGTGCTTCGTCAAGGTGTACAAGGTATCTCTGACTTAATCGCAACACCTGGATTAATCAATCTTGACTTTGCAGACGTAAAAACAATCATGTCAGATAAAGGCTCTGCCTTGATGGGGATTGGTATTGCTACAGGGGAAAACCGCGCGACTGAAGCAGCGAAAAAGGCAATTTCGAGTCCGCTGCTGGAAACGTCTATCGACGGTGCAAAAGGTGTCATTATGAACATTACAGGTGGAATGAACCTATCCCTTTATGAAGTACAGGAAGCGGCTGATATTGTTGCATCAGCATCAGATGAAGAGGTTAATATGATCTTCGGTTCGGTTATTAACGAAAACCTCAATGATGAGATCATTGTTACGGTGATTGCTACTGGATTCTCGGATGATATTGCAACGGGTACATCAACTGGTTCAACATTGGGCGGCCGTTCTCTTGGCGGTCAAACACCGCCTCCGATTCAACATACACGCACTGAGCCTGTACAAGCCGAGCAAACACGTCAGGCCCCTCCACAGGAAGAGCAATTAGACATTCCGACATTCTTACGCAATCGTCGAAACCGTCACTAATATTAAAAGGAAGAGAGCTGCCTCAATATAAGGCATCTCTCTTCTTTTACTTTTCCGAGGAAGACTAAAAAAAG
>JAPSKP010000148.1 GCA_031181585.1 Lysinibacillus sp. | reverse complement strand
TCAGAATCTATTTTATTACCCGTGCCCTTAACTCCAAACACATTATCAGTCACCGTCTTAATCTTCGTCAACGGATCATTAATAACATTATAAGGCACAGGTCCCCCGGTCAGTCCAATACCTGCCAATGCCGGTGTCTGAACCGGCGTGTAAATAGAAAGTGCCTTCTCTCCTTTACCAGCCTGGCCAACCGTCTTAGCAATGGTTCCAGCTTTCCCAATCCCCTTATCCCCAAGAATGCCAATTCCCAGGGAAGTCAGGCCATAGGTAAAGAAGGCTGTCCGGCTCTTGGCATCCCCATTTATGACATCTCGCTCCCAGGCGCTTGAGACAGCGGACCATATATATTTCGGCATATCCAGAGCCTGGCGTACTTTTCCTATGGGATCATTTAAAATGCCTAAATAAAATTCCTGGTGCTTCCTTTGGTTTTCAAGAAGCTGGTCACGATTAAACAGCAATTCATTGCCCAAAAACAGCGGACTGAACGGCCCCATGATGGTCCGTCCCAGCTCATAGGTTGACTTCAATCCTTCCCATGTATCTTCTACAGCTTTGGATGCACCCTCGATGACTCCTTTAGCCATATCTTGAAGGATACTTTGCTCGCTTTCTGAATTGGGATTCGATATTTCTTCATGGAAATCCTTCCAGGCTAGAGTTTTTGTCTGGTAATGGGTTAGAGATAAGCTGCCGCTTTGGAACATGCCCGCCATTTTTTGAATGTACTGGTTCATAAGAGTTAGCTCATGCAGGAGAGGGTCCAGTGCAGCCGTTTCCCGATGGTCAAAATCCTCCAGTTTTTCAACGGTTTCTTGGCTTGAATCCTCGGCTCGCTTTGTTGCCTGGATAAAGCGGCCATCCTCCAGCCGCGGAAGCGCAGCAATATCGCTTACGGACTTCATGATCTCATTCGCTTCCTCTGTCAGCTCAGCAGTGATCTGAAGAGTATTTTTCAGCCCCTGCTTGAGTTCATGGTCCAGGAATTCCTGGCGGATAAAGCCTGATGGGGAGGCTTCAAGTGCTTTCAATGAATCTATAAAACTCTTTAAATAGGATTGGTACTCGTCTATCCAGGATTCAAGGAATTGCAGGAAAGGCAGGTGGCATTCCTGGTAATACGCACGTATGGCCTGGCCGCCCTGCCCTTTGAACGCATCTTCAAGAGACACCAGCTCCTGGATGGATACCTGAACTTGACTTACCTGATCTTTAAGGATGGATAATTGATTGCTCGTCTCGTCGATTCCTGCAAGCAAGGAATCCGCTTCTAAAACCTTCACAGAATCAGCTCCGCATTGTAAATTCCATTTTCTTCTATTTCCATCTTAAAGGACTCTGGCATTTAGTTGAATAGGAATTTTGGCATGAAATAGTGTAAAAAGTTCCTTTAGAATTGTTTAAATATGCTTGTCACCATTGATTCCGACTTAAGATATGAGAGTGGCAAGGCTGTCCAAATAAGTCAAGATAAATCAATCTTTAAATGGCATTAAAACTCTATCAAAAAAGGACTCTGAGAAAGCGCCAGCAGCAGCTGATCAAATTATACGCAATACGTACCGGACTCTTATGACCAGAGGACAAAAATTTGTACTGACCCTTAGTTGAATGCTTACTTTGAAGAACGGTTGCAGCGAACAAGAACTAATAATGATCTTTCTCCTGGAAGAGTATTGAAAGTGGCTGAGGATCGGGAGGTTTATTAGAAAGAGAAATAAAAAAGTAGGAAAAGTGCCTTTTCCCTTTATAACATCTGGGTTGGGCACTTTTTTATTGTTATTTCTTGTGTATGGTTCACCGGACTTTTTTTAATTCTTCTGCCTTTTATTATTTATTCCCACGTTATGGTGTCGCTGCGGAGGAAGCAGCTGCCTGGTCGGCCTTCACACAATCAATTGCAACAACGAGTGCAATTATGATAGCTTCCATCTCTTCATCTAAAATTTGAACCTTGTAGCTGTCGCCCCAAGTAAACCACTCCTTGCTCACTTTCCCTGCAACTTCGCCATGCTGTAATACCTGAAAATCCATATCCCACCAATTACCTTGTACTTCAATGCCTGCCGAATCAATCGTATAGCGTGCTTTAAAGAAGGATAACTCCTTCTTAATCGTCAGCACCTCTCGACCATTTACCTCAACAAAAAATTTCGGTAAAAAGCTGAACACCTTTTTCGTAATGAGGGCTATTTCATCTCTTTCTGTATTCATAATGGAGAATGTTTTTGGAATTTGCATAAAACTTCCCTCTACATAATATACATCGTTCTCCTGCTGGTCCTTTACTGTAAATTTGCCACTAAGACTAAACACCTTCTGCTTTATATAAAGTTGCCTCACTTTATGACCCCCTTTTTATATAGCATATTACAAATTAGTATAATCTTGTTCTAACTGTTATGAAACATCAAGGAAGACCACCATGTAACTAATTGGATTTAAAAGCTGCTTATAATACGGTTCACTTTGCATTTATGGTAAAGCTTCCTAAAGTTCATGCTAACTTAATAATGAGTACAGTTGATATCCCATATAAATAGCCATAGCCCATATAATAAGAGCGGAAACTTGATTCATATATTTTAAGAACTTACCATTTTTATCAAATTGACCAATTTTCCTTCCAGAAATCGCTAAGAAAAAGAACCAGATCCAGGAAATCATTATACAAGCCACGGTAAACACCCATTTCTCATATCCTGTATAAGCCAATGAACTAGTTCCTATAACTCCAATAGTATCCATAATAGCATGAGGATTAAGTAATGAGACAGAAGCGGCAAAAGTAACCTGACGACGTGCAGAAAAACGGTTTTGTTCTTGATTAGCGTTTATTTCGGGTGTGTTTTTCCACATAATCCAACCCATATAAACTAAGAAAAGGAATCCAACAAAAAATAACAAAACCTTTAACCATTCAAAACTAAAAACAATAATGGATACCCCGGCAACAGCCAAATAAATCAGTATTGTATCACAAACCCCTGCTGTAATAATTGCAGGTAAAGCATTGGTGAATTTGTTGTGTGTCGCTCCTTGATTAAATACAAATACATTTTGAACTCCTAAAGGTAAGATTAATCCAAATGCCAATATCATCCCATGAAATAATGGTTCCATTTTGATTCCCCCTATTCTTATCTAGAATAGCTAAGGACGAGTCATATGTCTCCAACCATTTGGATGGGAGTCTAACCAACCATTTGGTATAATTTTAAAAAATGATTGGAGATAGCCTATGTCTGAATTAGATTGGAAGCCAGAAAAAAATTCTGTTGTTCCTTTACATCAGCAAATATATGATTTTATGAAAAACAAAATAATGAACGGTGAATGGACATTAGGCACTAAAATACCACCACAAAGAAATTTAGCAAAACGATTTCAAGTAAATCGCAGTACCATTGTAACTGCACTTGAAGAACTGGCTGCCGATGGACTAATTGAATCTAAGGTTGGGAGCGGTACTAGGGTGATTAACAATACATGGAGCCTGCTTGCTTCCACTCCTCCTCCAGATTGGATTAGTTATGTAAAATCCGGTATTCATAAACCAAATATAAATATCATCCAAGAAATTAATAAAGCCGAAGCAGACCCTGCTATGATTAGGCTTGGGACAGGAGAACTTTCACCAGACTTGTTACCCAGCAAAAAAATGGGGCAAATACTGCAAATAGATACTGAGCAGTCTTTATCGCTTGGATACATGGAGTCTAAAGGAAGCCTATCTTTACGTAAAACCGTTAGTGCATATTTAAGAACAAAGGAAATTGAAGCTTCCCCCGAATCGATTTTAATTGTATCTGGAGGACTACAAGCGCTGCAATTGATTTCCATTGGAGTTTTAAAAAGAGGCTCTACAATACTTCATGAATCACCATCCTATTTAAACTCCGTACACGTTTTCCAATCGGCTGGAATGAATTTATTGGGTATTCCACTTGACAAAGAAGGAATTAAAAGTGACTCAATTGGACGTATGAAGCGACAGCATCATGCGGCATTACTCTATACGATACCCACTTTTCACAATCCAACCGGCACATTAATGCCTGAAAAAAGGCGGCTTGAATTAATAAAGGTTTGTCAAAGGGAGTCTTTACCTATCATCGAGGATGATGTTTATGGTGATTTATGGTTTGAAAACCCTCCGCCAAACCCTTTGAAAGCTAATGATACACAAGGAAATGTCCTGTATATAGGAAGCATGTCCAAAACATTGAGCCCCGGTTTACGAATCGGTTGGATTGTAGGACCCGAACCTGTTATTGAACGTTTGGCAGATATAAAGATGCAAACAGATTATGGCTCAAGTTCCTTATCACAATATGCTGTAGACAAATGGCTTCGTAGTGGTATGTATGAGGGTTTCTTAAAGGAAACGAAAGAGGAATTAAGGTTCAGAAGGGATTTCACCATTCAAATTTTAGAGAAATATTTTTCCGAGATAGCAACATGGAAGACCCCAAAAGGTGGATTTTATATCTGGCTTAAATTACTAACAGGTGTTTCCACCCGAAAGCTATTTAACGCAGCCCTTCGAGAAGGAATTTTATTAAATCCAGGTAGTGTGTATGATAATAATGATGATCAGCACCTTCGCATTTCCTATTCATATGCTTCAATGGATCAACTAGAAGAAGGGCTGGTTTATTTAGCACAACTTATTAAAAATTCTTCTATGAATTGAATTTATGAGGATACCGTAATAACGGTATCCTTATTTTTATAAACTTCTATATAATAAGGGTTTATCCAGGACAAGTTTAACTTTTTGTTTTAACACTATTGGTGATAAGGTTCTCCGTAATATATCTAAAGAGGTTTTTGGGCTTACCTAAAAGAACAGAGTTATTTTTTATTACTATTGTAAAAAGAAGCATTGTATTGTTCATTATCTTTTTCCCTCAAGTTATCTGAGGTCAATAACGCATCCTTATCTGTTACTTTTTAAAATTTAAAATAAAAGCCGTTTTGTCCGCACTTTTCAAGTATAATGAACCATATTCAGAAAATGCATATAATAATTCTTGGAGAGAATTCTATACA